>CANRLU010000057.1 GCA_947631535.1 uncultured Clostridia bacterium
GATGATAGCCAAGGGGCTCGACTTCCCGAAGGTAACGCTCGTTGGGGTCATCTCGCTCGACAGCTCGCTCTTCGCGGGAAGCTATAAAAGCTATGAGCGGACCTTCTCGCTTCTTACCCAAGTCGTCGGCAGGGGAGGCAGAGGCGGCGAAAAGGGCGTTGCGTATATCCAGACCTTCCTGCCCGACCACCACATAATAGAACTCGCCTCGCAGCAGGATTACAAGGGCTTTTACGAGCAGGAGACAGCGCTTCGGCGGGAGCTTATATATCCGCCTTTCTGCAACATATGCCTGCTTACGTTCAGCGCCGTCCTCGAATCCGAGGCCGTGCGCTCGGCCAACGACTTCGTAGAGCTTATGAAGCAGCGCCTCGAAGCCCTTGACGAAAAATTCCCGCTGAGGGTGTTGGGACCGGCAAAGTCGGGGCAGGGCAGGGCCAACGGCAGATACCGCACCGCTCTTACCGTCAAATGCCGCAACACAAAGGCTTTCCGAGCCTTTATCTCCGAGCTTCTAACTGCCGCCTCAAAGGACAGGCGGTTCGCAAATATCCGCATCACCGCGGACATAGATCCCGAAAACATCTGATTTGAAAGGACAGTAAATATATGGCACTTAGAAAGATAGTTACCGACGGCGACCCCGTGCTCTTAAAGCACTGCAAGCCGGTGGAGAAGTTCGACTCCCGCCTCGCCGAGCTCTTGGACGATATGGCGGAGACGATGTATAATGCCGACGGCCTCGGGCTCGCCGCTCCGCAGGTGGGGATAATCCGCCGCGCAGTAGTGATCGACGTTTCGGGCGACCGCAGCGGGCTCATTGAGCTCGTGAACCCCGAGATAATCGAGCGCTCCGAGGAAACGCAGTACGGGACCGAGGGCTGCCTCTCGTTCCCAGAGCTGTACGGCTACGTCACCCGCCCGAAGACGGTTAAATTCCGCGCTCAGGACCGCAACGGCGATTTCTATGAAAAAGAAGTCAGCGACCTCTTTGCGCGCGCCGTCTGCCACGAGCTCGACCACCTCGACGGCAGGGTCCTGCCCGACAATATCGAGGAGCCCTATGACCCAGACGACGAAAAATAGTATATTTTACAGGAAAGCTTGATATCATATGAATATAGTTTTTATGGGCACTCCCGACTTTGCAGTGCCGTCTTTAAAGGCGCTGCTCGGGAACGGTCACAGCGTAAAAGCGGTCTTCACCCAGCCCGATAAGCCGAAGGGCAGGGGAATGAAGCTCACTCCTTCGCCGGTAAAGGAATACGCCTTATCGCAGGGGATAGAGGTTTACCAGCCGCAGTCGCTTAAGCGCGAGAGCGAGACCGTCACCCCGCTGATAAAGAGCCTTGAGCCCGACTGCATAGTGGTCGTGGCCTACGGAAAGCTCCTACCGCCCGAGATACTTGAGATACCCCGCTTCGGCTGTGTAAACGTCCACGGCTCGCTGCTGCCGAAATACCGCGGAGCCGCGCCGATACAGTGGACGGTCCTCAACGGCGACGAATACGGCGGCGTCACGACTATGCTTCTGGCCGAGGGAATGGACACCGGCGATATGCTCTTGAGCGAAAGGGTTAAGGTAGGCGGGTCTGAAACCGCCGCGGAGCTTTATTCAAGGCTCTCTGAAATAGGTGCGGAGCTTCTTGTGAAAACTCTTTCCGGACTCGAAAGCAACACAATAGTCCCCGTTCCTCAGAACAACGCCGAAGCCACCCTTGCGCCGATGCTTTCAAAGGATATGTCGCCCACGGACTTCTCACGCACGGCGGCCGAGGTGCGCTCACACATCAACGGCCTTTTCGACTGGCCCTGCGCCACCGCCGTCCTCAACGGCAAAAAGCTCAGACTCTGCCGCTGCGAGATAGCTTCGCAGAGCGGTTTTCACACCGCCGGTGAGGTCCTCGACGAAAAAGACTTCACCGTGGGCTGCGGCGAAGGCTCGGTAAGGATATTGGAGGTCCAGCCCGAGGGCTCGCGGAGGATGTCGGCAAAGGATTATCTTCTCGGGCACCGTCCCAAAAAGGGAGACGTTCTCACGCCCGTATGATTGAAAGGAGCAAAATATGCCTTTTGGTTTTTATTATCTTGATTACACATATCTTCTTCTGATACCCGCTATGCTCTTTGCGCTCTATGCGCAGTTCAAGGTCAATTCGACCTATAATAAGTTTTCGAAGGTCAGGAACGCGAGGGGCATCACCGGCGCCGAAGTCGCCCGCCGCATACTCGACGCCAACGGCCTCTGGAACGTCAAAGTCGTTCACATCGCGGGCAGCCTGACCGACAATTTCAACCCCCAGACCAACACCGTCTCGCTCTCCGACAGCACCTATTCCTCCACGTCGGTTGCCGCAATAGGAGTAGCCGCCCACGAGTGCGGCCACGCGGTTCAGCACGCGACGGGCTACGCTCCGATAAAGATCCGCAGCGCGATAATCCCGATAACCAACATCGGTTCGAGCCTCGGGCTCATACTTCTGCTCATCGGGCTGCTATTTTCGAGCCACTCGCTCGCGATCTTCGGAGTGCTGCTTTATTCGGCAGTGGCGCTGTTTCAGGCGGTAACGCTACCCGTCGAGTTCAACGCGTCTTCCCGCGCTTTAAAGACCCTTCGCGACGACTTCATCTTGGACGAAGACGAGCTCCCGATGGCAAGAAAGGTCCTTTCCGCAGCCGCTCTCACCTATGTGGCGGCGCTGTTCTCCTCGATATCCA
The DNA here is from genome assembly GCA_947631535.1 of uncultured Clostridia bacterium. Taxonomy (GTDB): domain Bacteria; phylum Bacillota; class Clostridia; order Oscillospirales; family Ruminococcaceae; genus Faeciplasma. The sequence continues at coordinate 2,719 of CANRLU010000057.1, forward strand.
CAGTTCTGAGGCTGTTTCTTATCGCCAACAACCGCACGAGGAGAAGGTAATGCAGACCCCGAGGGAGATTTGTCTTAAGCTTCTTGACGCCACCGAGCGAGGTCAGGCGTATTCAAACATAGCTCTCGACTCCGCTCTTAAGCGCTATCCCGACCTTCGGGACATCGACAGGAGGTTTATTTCGGCGCTCTACTACTCGGTTTTGGAGCGCAGGCTCACCCTCGACGCCGTTATAGACAGCCTCTGCGACCGTCCGGCCGACAGGCTCTCGCCCGAGCTGCGGCAGATCCTCAGAATGGGCGTCTGCCAGATACTTTATATGGATTCCGTCCCCGAGAGCGCCGCCGTCAACGAGAGCGTAAAGCTCGCTTCAAAGCTCAAAAACAGCGGCGCGGCGGGTTTTGTGAACGCTCTGCTGCGAAGCTTTATACGAGGCGGCTGCAAGCTCCCGAAAAGCGGTGTAAAGTTTAAAGACTTGTCGGTAGAATATTCCTGCCCCGAGTGGATAGTCGGCTCGTTTATCCGCGACTACGGCGAGGAGACCGCGCTCGGTATCCTCAAAAGCTCGCTGGGACGCGCTCCGATGACCGCAAGGCTCAACACCTGCAAATTCTCATATGAAGGTATTATCGCCGAACTTTCCGTGCAAAACGTGTCTGTAAAGGACATTCCCTTTGCAGACGGCTGCGTTGAGCTGTCGGGCTGCGGCTCTGTGGAATCGCTTTCGGCGTATCAAAAAGGTATGCTTCACATACAGGATCTCTCCTGCCAGATATGCTGCCGCGAGCTCGGCCCGAAGTCGGGCGAAACGGTTTTGGACCTCTGCTCCGCGCCGGGCGGCAAGACCTTTACCGTAGCCGAGCTTATGGGCGACGACGGCAGGGTTTACGCCTACGACCTTCACCCCAACCGCGTGAAGCTCATAGCTTCGGGGGCGGAGCGCCTCGGGCTCGGCTCGGTGACGGCAGGCGTAAATAACGCAAAGATCTTCAGCGGCTCCGTCCCTATGGCGGACAGGATACTCTGCGACGTTCCCTGCTCGGGACTCGGAGTTATCCGCCGAAAGCCGGAGATAAAATACCGCCACGAGTCGGAGCTCTTATCGCTCCCGAACACGCAGTACGAAATACTTTCCGCCTCATCGCGGTACTTAAAGGCGGGCGGCGTGCTCGTTTATTCCACCTGCACCCTGCGCCGCTGCGAAAACGAAGACATCGTCGAAAAATTCCTCTCGGAAAATTCTGACTTCACGCCTGTGAAGCTTGACGGCTTTACGGACTGGAATACGACTATCCTGCCGCAGACATACGGCAGCGACGGATTTTTCATCGCAAAACTTGCAAGAAAGCGGTGACTTTCATCTCAGACATTCTTTCACTCACGCCCGAAGAGCTCGGCAAATATATCGCTGGCACAGGCGAGAAGCCCTTCAGAACAAAGCAGATACTTAAATGGCTCCACCAGAAGCGCGCCGCCTCTTTCGACGCGATGTCGGACATTCCGCTCGGGCTTCGCGAGCGCCTTAAAAGCGACTTTTCCTTTGAGCACATAAAGCCGGTGAGGGTGCTTGAGTCGCCGGCCGACGGCACCGTGAAGCTTTTGTTCGAGCTCTGCGACGGCAACCACATCGAAACGGTGCTTATGAGCTACGAGCACGGCGATTCGCTCTGCGTTTCAACTCAGGCGGGCTGCAAAATGGGCTGCCGCTTCTGCGCGTCCACGATAGCGGGATTCAGGCGCAACCTCGAGCCCTGCGAGATACTCGGCCAGCTCTACGAGACCGAGCGTGCGACCGGCAGAAAGGTCTCGAGCATAGTTTTAATGGGCATCGGCGAGCCGCTCGACAATTTCGACAACGTGGTGAAGTTCCTGCGGATACTTTCGAGCCCCGACGGGACGGATATGAGCCTTAGGCACGTTTCGCTCTCGACCTGCGGGCTTGTTGACAGGATATACGACCTTGCCGCGCTCGATTTCGGGCTCACGCTCTCGATATCGCTCCACAGCCCCTATGACGAAAAGCGCTCGGAGCTTATGCCGGTAAACAACCGCTATCATATCCCCGAGCTTATGAAAGCCTGCCGCGATTATTTCGCGAAAACGGGCCGCAGGATATCCTTTGAATATGCCCTTATCGAGGGCGAGAACGACTCTTACGGCGACGCAAAGGCGCTCGTAGGGCTAATGAAGGGTATGCCGGCACATATAAACATAATTCCCGTCAATAAAATAAAAGAGCGCAGCTACCGCTCCGACCGTGCGTCGGCGCAGCGCTTCTGCAAGCTCTTATGCGGACTTGGCGCCAACGCCACCGTCCGCAGGACCCTCGGAGCCGACATCGATGCAGCCTGCGGGCAGCTCCGCCGCGAATACGAGGGTGCAGACAAGAATACGGAGGTGTAAGGCAAAAATGATAATGGCAGCAAAGTCAGACATCGGCAAGACGAGGACCGAGAATCAGGATCGCTTCAGGCTGTGCGAGCTCGACGACGAGACCGCGGCGATAGTTGTGTGCGACGGAATGGGCGGCACCAACGGGGGCGGTCTTGCGAGCGATATAGCCTCCAACGCCGTTTACGACCGCATATGTTTAAGCTATCGCACCGGAATGGAGCCGAGGGCGGTAAAATCTATGCTGATATCGGCAGTGACCGCCGCTAACACCATTGTCTACGACAAAAGCTGTGAAAGCGAGGAAAACCGCGGAATGGGCACCACCTGCGTGGCAGCTCTCGTACATAGCGGGACCGTTTCGGTGGCGAGCGTGGGCGATTCGAGGGCATATCTTCTCGACTCTTCGGGGATACGCCAGATAACCAACGACCACACCGTTGTGGAATATCTCAAGGCCCACGGAGTTGACGAGCACGACTCAAAGCTCACCCGGATGAAAAACGTGATAACCCGCGCCGTAGGGGTCGAGCCGACGGTCGATGTTGACTACTTCGAGCTCGACGCCGAAAAGGGCGACGTGCTTCTGATATGCACCGACGGTCTCACGAATTACTGTCCCGACGAGCTGATGTATTCAACGGCATATAAGGCGCCGCTCGAACAGGCCGCCGCGAAGCTTATAGACTTTGCCAACCAAAAGGGCGGCAAGGATAACATAACGGTCGCTCTTGCGGCTATTTAGGCGATGCTCAAAGGAAAGAGAGGTTTATATGGACAGATATATCGGACTTAAGCTTGACGGAAGATATGAGATAACCGAGCTGATAGGCGTGGGCGGAATGGCCAATGTCTACCGCGGACGCGACATTATGGAAAACCGCATAGTCGCGGTGAAGATACTCAAGAGCGAATACTCCGAAAACGAGGAGTTCGTGAGGCGCTTCCGCAACGAGAGCAAGGCGATAGCGGTGCTCTCCCACCCGAATATTGTAAAGATCTACGATGTGGGCTACGAAAACAGTATGCAGTACATCGTAATGGAATATATCGACGGCATAACCCTTCGCGAATACATCGAGCAGCAGGGTATGCTCAAGTGGCGCGACTGCGTTCACTTCACCATTCAGATACTCAGAGCCCTCCAGCTCGCCCACGACCGCGGAATAGTCCACCGCGACATAAAGCCGCAGAACGTTATGCTCCTCTCCGACGGCAGCATAAAGGTGATGGACTTCGGCATAGCAAGGTTCAGCCGCGAGGTTGAGAACACCGATTCCGAGAAGACTATGGGTTCGGTGCATTACGTTTCGCCGGAGCAGGCGAGCGGCACCCGCACCGATGAGCGCAGCGATATTTACTCCGTCGGCGTGATGATGTATGAAATGCTCACCGGCAGAAAGCCCTTTAACGGCGATACGCCCGTGGCCGTCGCCCTTAAGCATATGCACGACGCTCCCGTACCTCCCTCGGAATATGTTTCCTCGATATATCCCGGGCTCGAGGAGATAATCCTTCACGCTATGGAAAAAGACCCCGCAAAGCGCTATCAGTCGGCCTCGGGAATGATACGCGACATCGAGGCATTTAAGCTCGACCAGAGCGTTACCTTCGGATATCTCGACAAAAACGACTCCAAGAAGGAGCAGAACCAGTCCGCCGCAAAGGAAAAGCTCGCCGCCGCGCTTTTGGCGATAAAGCCTTCAAAGAAGGAGAAGCCCAAGAAGGACAGGCTCATAGAGGCCGAGGAGCCGGAGCCGGTTCCGGAGCCGGAATATTACGAGGAAGAGTATTACGACGACGATGAGATAGTCGTGAGGCACAATTACGCCCTGCCTATCCTCGCGGCCGTCACGGTAACGGTCATAATCGTCGCGACGCTCTTTGTGGCTAACGTTATCCTCGGAGCTTTCAAGACTGCTCCCTCAAATTCCAACGAATACAGGATGCCCCAGCTCATAGGAATGAATTTTTACGACGCAAGGGCTCAGTATACCGACATTCAGCTCGTAGCCACCGAGGAATATAACAACGACTATGCCTCGGGAGTGATATTCTATCAGGAAAAGGCCGAGGGCAGAATGGTCACTATAGGCGACACCATAAGGGTGACCGTCAGCAAGGGCACGAGAATGGTGGATATCCCCGACCTCAGGAACTACCACATAAGCTCGGCGATAAAGGCTCTTGAAGACGTCGGACTCTCTTATACGCAGATACAGCAGGAGAGCGACGACGTTGCCGCAGACTATGTTGTGAGGACTGACCCCGCCGCATACACGTCGGTGGAGGAGGGCACCGTAGTAAAGATATTCATAAGCCTCGGCCCGATGACCGAAGATACCGTCGTTCCCTATGTCGTCGGCAAGAATATAGAAGAGGCCACCGCCGATATCGAAGCCGCGCACCTTGTGGTCAAGCCGCAGTATATCACGAGCAGCGAGCCGCGCGACAACGTTGTCTCGCAGAATATAGAGGGCGGTTCGAGCGTCGCGAGGGACACCGTGGTCACTATTATGGTCTCAGACGGCTCGGGCGAAGTTCCAGAAGAGAATTACGACTTCCCGGAGTATGAAAATCCCGTTGAAAATATGCCGGACGAACCCGTAGGAGAGCAGACCGGCGGCGAGCCCGTTGACCCCTCGGCGGAGCACACCGTCACCGTTTATATCGACATTCCCTCCAACGCGCTCAATTCCTACTTCTTAAGCTTCTGCTACCAGGGCACGCAGACCGCGTTCGGCAGTTCATACAGCATCACCTCTTACCAGTGGGCGGGAAAGAGCTTCCCGGTCGATTTCACCGGCAGCGGCACCGTGAGGATAGACGCATATATCCGCTTCGGCGTATCGGTGAGGCTCGCGACCTATGAAATAGACTTCGACAGCGGAACCTATGTCTGCGAAGACTATAACGACAGCGCTTTCCGCACCGTTGACAACTTCGCGATGTTCTGATATGCAGGGAGTTATAATAAGCTCTTTCGGAGACAGCTTCAGGGTGTCTGCAGGCGGCAGCGAATATGTCTGTCGGGCAAGAGGAGCGCTCCGCACAAAGGACATCACACCTCTCTGCGGCGACAGCGTTGAGATAGAGCAGAGCGGCGGCGAGGCCGTGATATCAAAGATATTTCCCCGCAAAAACGAGATAGTCAGGCCGCCGCTTGCCAATCTCGACAGGCTCGTGTTCGTGCTCTCCACCGTTGACCCCGTCCCGAATCTCAGGCTGCTCGACAAATTTACCGCAGTGGCCGTCTACAAGGGCATTTCGCCGGTAATAGTCTTCACCAAGACCGACAGATGCGGCAGCGAAGAATATGAAGACATCTACCGCGGGATCTTTCCGGTGTTTTCGGTAAACAACATCACCGGCGAGGGCGTGAGCGAGCTCTGCGATGAGATAAAAGGCGGGTTTTCCGCTCTCGCGGGCAACTCGGGCGTGGGGAAGTCGTCGCTTTTAAACCGCCTTTGTCCCGAGGCCTGCGCTCAGACCGGCGAGATAAGCCGCAAATTAAGGCGCGGTAAGAACACCACCCGCCGCACCGATATCCACACGCTCCCGGGAGGGGGATATATTGCCGATACCCCCGGCTTTGCGGCGTTTTCCACCGAAAGGTACGACACCATATTTAAAGAAGAACTCGCGGGCTGCTTCCCCGAGTTTGAGGAATATATCGGCAGATGCCGCTTCCCCGACTGCTCACACACCAAGGAGCAGGGCTGCGCGGTGCTCGAAGCCCTCGCGAGCGGAAAGATAAAAAAGCCGCGCCACCTCAGCTACTGCGAAATGTATGAGGAGGCGCTGAAGATCCGCCCGTGGGAGGTAAAGGATACCCGCAGGTAACACAAATCCGCACGTTCTGAATATTATGTAATAAGCGAGCCGATCGTTTAATCTACATATACCGGAGGGTAGCTTATGAAAGTGATAGTAAAAAAGCCGGGCAGGATAATAGCCGGTATTCTTCGCCTTATTTTCGGCGTATCGAAGGAGCCCTGCTCAGAATGACCCCTTGCGGGCGGACGACCGCCCGCATTTTTCTTTTATCCGCGAATATACTTTTGTATGATGACTTTTGTGGCCGGAAAGCTGCGGATAAGCTTTACCTTCGGATTCTTTTTCATAGTTGCCGTTACGTCTCTTCGCGATAATTCGCTCGGGGCGCAGTCGCTTATGTTCTGCTTTTTGCACGAGCTCGGCCACCTTGCCGCTATGAAGCTCTTCGGCGCGGGAGTCTCGAAGCTGAAATTTTACGGCGCGGGGATATGCATATCGTCTTCGGGGACGGACTGCCTCTCGAAGCCGAAGCGCGCCGCGATATATCTCGGGGGTCCGGCGGTGAACCTTGCGCTTGCCGCGCTGCTGAAGGGCAACGCAGCGCTTATAAATCTTGCGCTTGCAGTGTTCAACCTGCTGCCGATAGGCTATTTCGACGGCGGAAAGCTTATGGCGCTGATCTTCGGCGAAGGTTCAAAGATATGCAGGGCGTTCGGAGCCGCGGCGTATCTGCTCCTTGCGGCGCTGGCGATTTGCTCGGCCTGCCGGTTAGGCGGAGCGGCGCCTTCATCGGCGGTCACGCTTTTGTTTATCGCTCTATCCTGGGTGCTTGACAGGTAATAGTGAAAATATCCAATTTGCGGCAAACTAAGTCCCGATAATTTTGCATATTGCACTATTGATTCCGGACGAAGCTTGTGATATAATATTAAAGCATTTGAGTCTGCCGAGGCACTGTGCCTATAAGGTAGGGTTTAGTTGCGATACTAAAGCGGATAGTCCTCTGGCTTCGTTATAATGCGGCTCCGATGAAGCCGGCTGAAGCGTATGAACATCTGAAAAATCAAAGGAGGATCTTCAACAATGGACGCGTTGAAAATCATTTCGGAATCAAGTCTGAAGAAAGAAACTCCCGAGTTCAACGTCGGCGACACCGTGCGTGTCTCCGTCAGGATCCAGGAGGGCGACAAGTCGAGAATACAGGCGTTTGAGGGCACGGTCATCGCCCGCAAGCACGGCGGCATAAACGAGACCTTTACGGTCCGCAGAGTTGCCCACGGCTGCGGCTGCGAGCGTGTTTTCCCGCTACATTCTCCCGTTGTGGAGAAGGTAGATGTCATCAGGCGCGGTAAGGTAAGAAGAGCCAAGCTCTATTATATCCGCGACCGCGTCGGCAAGGCTGCCAAAACCAAGGACGCTCTCAGATAATTTGTCACCGAAAAAGCGCAGAGGCCAAAAGCCCCTGCGTTTTTGCTTTGTTTTAGGCGGCAATCCGAAAGTCAGAACATAAGCATAAAAGTTTTCGGTCGAGCCTGTCTTTTTGAAAAAGTGTGGACCGCAAACTTAAATTTATATGTCAGATATGAAGCCTTTCAAGATTATGCACTGCCTCGATCACCCTGTCGCACCACCTGTCGAAATCCGGGTCTTCGACCTGATACTCCGGGTGCTCAAGGATATATTTTACCGTACGAATAACGCCCTCTCTCGCGGATATCTCCGCCTTGAAGTCGGGGACGAGCTTTTTGAGCTTTGAGTTGTCAAACACCACCGAATTTGACTTGTCGCCGATAAGGCCGCCGGTGAAATCGTAGCCCCGGCCATAGCTGAGCCTCGCAAGCGTCAGCGACGAAACATAGCAGGGTTTGAGCTCCGTGCCGAGAGCTTCTGCGACGGCGGCGTATATCTCGTTCCAGCTCACGCTTTCGTCGGAGGTTATATGGAAAGCCTCGCCTATGGCCTCCTGCCTGCCGATAAGCCCCGCAAAACCGCGTGCAAAGTCGCTGTTATGGGTTATCGTCCAGAGCGAGGAGCCGTCGCCGTGAATGATAACCGGCTTGCCATCCATTATGCGTTTTACCACTTGCCAGCTGCCCCTGTATCCGGTAACGCCGAGTGGGACGCTGCGCTCGTCGTAGGTGTGACTCGGGCGGACGATCGTCACGGGGAATCCGTCTTTTTCATAGCGCTCCCGCAGATACTTCTCGCAGGCGATCTTATTGCCCGAGTAGCCCCAGTATGGGTTATCGAGCGGAGTCTCCTCGGTGATAACATAGCCCTTCGGCGGCTTCAGATAGGCCGATGCCGAGCTGATGAAGATATACTGCTTTGTTTTGCCGTTAAAAAGCCTGAAATCGCGTTCGACCTGCGGGGTCAAAAAGCCTATGAAATCCGCCACGCAGTCAAAGCTCATTCCGTCAAGAAGTCTCGCGGCATTTTCTTCGTCGGAAATATCGCACTTGATGACTTTTACGTTTTCGGGGAGCTCGCTGCTGCGGTTTCCCCTGTTGAGCAGATATACCTCGTCTCCCCGACCGGCGAGAAGCCTGGTTATCGCTAAGCTTATTGTCCCTGTTCCTCCGATAAACAATACTTTCATATGCTGCCTCCTTAAAGACGTTGCAACTGCCGGTGTCGTATAAGTTATGTAATTATTGTATCACGAAGTGTTTTGAATTTCAACGGATTTTTGAGCAAAAATAGCGCATTTTGTAAAACGTCATCGTGGAAGGTTTTTGATTGCATCGGCGCCGTATTCCTCACTCCCCACAGGGGGGAGGGCTCCATCACTTTCGCTGTTCGCTTTGCCTCGTGCCTCAAACCTCCTCCTTATTGACAAATCTGTCTCAAAATGCTACAATAAATCAGATTTTTTCAAAGGAGAGCTTTTTATGAAATACCGCATCGGGATAGACCTCGGGGGGACCAACATCGCCGCCGGAGTGGTGAGCTCCGACTTCGGGATCGTCGCCAAAACCTCTGTGCCTACAGCGCGCCCCCGTCCCTGCCGCGATATCTGCGCCGATATGGCCGCCGCGGCTTTAAAGGCCGTCGAGCTCGCGGGGCTGTCGCCCGATGATATAGGGTCGGTAGGAGTGGGAGCCCCGGGCGTCGTGAACAGCGAAGAGGGGATAATCGAATATTCCTGCAACCTCGATTTTTACAACGAGCCCGTCGCGGAATACGTAGCAGAGCGGCTCGGCAAGCCCGTTTATCTCGAAAACGACGCCAATGCCGCGGCCTACGGCGAGTTTGTCGCAGGCTCCGCAAAGGGCACGCACAACGCGGTATGCATAACCCTCGGCACCGGCGTGGGCGGGGGCATCATCATAGACGACAAGATCTATTCCGGCTTTAATTTTGCCGGCGCCGAAATAGGACATATGGTAATTGAAGTCGGCGGGGCGGAATGTTCCTGCGGCAGGAGGGGCTGCTTTGAGGCCTACAGCTCGGCCACCGGTCTTATAAGAATGACCAAGGAGGCTATGGACGCGCACCCCGAGTCTAAAATGCACGAAATGATGGGCGACCACATCTCGGGAAGGCTCGCCTTTAACGCCATGCGCGAGGGCGACGCCGCCGCAAAAGAGGTAGTTGACAGATACATCAAATACCTTGCCGCCGGTATAGCCAATACTATAAACATCTTCCAGCCCGAGGTGCTCTGCGTCGGCGGGGGAGTCTGCAACGAGGGCGACGCGCTTATGGTGCCGCTGCGCGAGGCAGTCGCAAACGAGGTGTATTCAAAGCGCTCCGCTAAAAACACGAAAATAGTCCGTGCGGCTCTCGGGAACGAGGCGGGGATAATCGGCGCCGCGTTTTTGGGACTTCAGCGCCAAAAGGAGCAGTAAATGAGTCTTACCGTCAGGCAGCGTTTTTTCGCTTTCACCGATACCTACGACGTCTGCGACCACACCGGCCGGCCGCGTTATTCCGTCCGGACGGAATTTCTGACTATAGGGCATAAGATACACGTCTGCGATGCCGAGAGCGGCGAAGAGGTCGCGCGGATAGACGAAATAGTGCTGACCTTTCCGCAAAAGGCGACCGTTACTATCCGCGGCGTCCCGTGGACGGTCGCCCGCAGGTTCACGCTGTTCCGTTCTAAATACAGCTTCGACTACAACGGCTGGACGGTTGACGGCGATTTTCTCGGGCTTAGCTACAGGATACTCGGCCAAAACGGCAGCACGGTTGCGAATATAGACCACGATCCGTTTCATCTTTCGGACCATTATACCGTCACTGCCGCCGACCCGCACGACGAGCTCGCGGCGATGCTTATGGCGATAGCTATAGATATGTTCAACTGCGGGAGATGAGGAGAAAATATGAAGATCCTTGCCATAGACTACGGCGATTCGAGGACGGGTCTTGCTTACTGTGACAAGTTCGAGTCGATAGCTTCGCCGCTCGGGACGGTTTTTGAAAAGAGCCCCGAAAAGTGCTTCAAAAGAATACTTGAAAAGGCGGCCGAGCTCGGCAGCGAGCTTATCGTCGTTGGTCACCCGGTGAATATGGACGGCAGCGCGGGAGCCCGTGCAAAGCTCTGCGAGGAGCTCGCCGAGAGAATAAAAGCCGAGAGCGGAATTGAAACGGTCCTCTGGGACGAGCGCGTGACCACCGTTCAGGCGGCGGGGATACTCAACGAGACCAACGTTCGGGGAAAGAAGCGCAAAGAGGTGATAGATACCGTCGCCGCAACGCTCATTTTGGAGAGCTATCTCGACTACCGCCGAAAAAAGGGTATAAAATAGCGCACCTGCGTTGTTTTACGCGGGTGCGTTGATTATATCACAATCAGTTTAGGAAAAATAAAACTTAAAAGTTTTCGGTCCACCCTTTTTCAAAAAGATAGGCGTTATTTCTTGCCGCTCGCACTTCGCGGGCATATATGGCTCCGCCCGCTCGTGCTTGCGGAGAAATAATCGCATATCTCGGCTGGCGAGATCGAAGCGCAGGGAATTGGGTCGAGAGCGAAGCGAACGACAGATGCGGCGTGACTAAATATACCTTTATATCACTGTTCGACGCCGCATTGTCTCCCCATTTGCCGAACGGTGAGCGAGGCAGACAAAAATTAACCGCTTATAAAAAGTTCACATAAAAACAAATTCCGCCTTGCCGATATTTGCGGACATAAAACCCGCACGAAGCAGGGTGGGTAAAGACGCCCCAAGGATTTCTCGCTCCCTTCGTCCGACGGCTCAGCGTCGGGAGGTCTGCAGTCCGCCCTCGGAGGACGAATCCCTTAATTTATGTGTTGGATTTAAAAAACCGCAAATTGTCGCACAAGGCAGAAA
>CANRLU010000058.1 GCA_947631535.1 uncultured Clostridia bacterium
GTGCAGAGCCACGCCGCGCCCATAGGCCAGATAGTCGCGGACATGCAGAGGTCCTGCGGGGCGCAGTCGCCGAAGATATCGGTGTTGTGGTGAGCGCAGAAGCCCTCGAGCCCGTACATATCCTTTGCGACCTTCTGACCGTAAGGGAGCATAGTTTTCAAATGCTCCAAAAGGGGCATTTCGCAGTCGGAAAGGCCGCATACGCCGGCGGGCCAGTAGTTCATCTCGGCGTTGATGTTGATAGTGTATTTCGAGCCCCAGGCGGGGTAGAGGTCTTTGTTCCATATCCCCTGCAGATTCGCGGGGCGTGTCCCGGGGCGAGAGGAGGATATCAGAAGGTATCTTCCGAAGTCGAAGTAAAGCTTTGCGAGCTGCGGGTCGGCCGAGGCGCCTTTTAAGCGCTCAGCTGTGGGGACATCGCTTTTGTCCTCGCCGCCGAGCGTGAGGCTCACACGTCCGAAATAGCTCCTGTAGTCTTCGATATGGCGCGACTTTACGGCCTCGTAGCCGAGAGCGAGCGCGGATTTAAGCTTTTCTTCGCACCACGCCTTAATATCGTCGCCGAAAAAGTCGCTCCTTATCGTGATAAACAGCGTAAATTCGGTCGCGTCTTCCACATTAAGGGAATTTTCGTCGGCCCAACCGAAGCCTTCCCAGTCGGCGGCGGTCATAACGCAGTAGCGGCAGCCGCCCTCGGGCTGATTCGCTGAAATGTAGTTTCCCGCTTCGCAGATATCGCGTTCAAAGTCATCACAGGGAGGGACGATATCAATTTTCGCGCTGAATTTTTCGCCGTCGAGAGAGCGCTGGCGCACCGCTATGACCTGATCGGGGAAGCTCGCAAAATATTCACGCTCGAATCTGCGGCCGTTTTCCGAGAATTCGACGCGGCAGACAGCGGTGTCAAGGTCGAGCTCGCGGCGGTAATCGGTGTACTCCTTACAGCCGAAATCAAGCTTTATGTGACCGCAGGTGCTGTAATGGCGCTGCTGGTCGGGGTGAGGATACATAGTTTCCTCGCAGAGCTTTTCTGCCTCGGCTATCCTGCCCTCCAAAAGGAGCTGCCTGACCTTGAGCCAGTTGTCCTTGCAAAGCGGATTTACCCTGTTTCGGCCGCCGCAGCCGTACCAGACGGTGTCTTCATTGAGCTGGAGAATGTCTTTCGACGGGTCGCCGTAGACCATAGCGCCAAGACTGCCGTTTCCTATCGGGAGAGCTTCGTTCCAGCCGTGCCTGAAGGCCTTATCCTCTCCCGTAGGCGCGGGAGAGGACATAAGGATAACGTTTTTCACACTATCACCCCAATTCGAGCAGGCACTCGGCAAGGAGCTTCGGCACGTCGAGGTGCTGCGGGCAGACGTTTACGCACTGCTCGCACCCGATGCAGCTGTCGGCCGAGCCGGTGGTCTTTATCAGCTCAGAGTATTTGTCTTTAGACTCCTGCCTCTTGCGGAGGTCACGCTTTAAGTTGTTATAGAGCGCGAAGACATCGGGAATACTTATCGACATCGGGCAGCCGTCGGTGCAGTAGCGGCAGGCGGTGCAGGGAATCGCAAACTTGATGTTCTCGGTAGCCTCGTCCAGAACCTTGCGCTCCTCGTCGGTGAGCGGCTTGAAGTCGTCCATAACCTTAACGTTGTCCTCGACCTGCCAGAGCGCGCTCATACCGCTGAGGACGACCATAACGTTCGGAAGCGAAGCCGCGAATCTTATAGCCCAGCTCGCGCAGGAAGCGTCGGGGTTGTAGTCTTTGAGTATCTTTTCCGCCTTCTTGGGGGGATTTGCAAGGCTGCCGCCCTTTACGGGCTCCATTACGATGACCGGCTTGCCGAACTTTGTGGCAACGTCGTAGCACCTGTGCGCCCTGACCCAGCCGTCCTCCCAGTCGAGGTAGTTAATCTGAAGCTGAACGAACTCAACCTCAGGGTGCTCGGTGAGGATCTTTTCGAGCATTTCGGGGCTGTCGTGGAAGGAGAAGCCGATGTGCCTGATCTTTCCGGCCTCCTTGAGCTCCTTGAGGTATTCAAATGCCTTTACCTCGGTGGCGTGCTGATAGGTGTCCTTACCCATAGCGTGGAGCCAGTAGTAGTCGATGTAATCCACTCCGAGGCGGGTCATCGACTCGTTGAAGATCTTCTCCATACCCGCTCTGTCGGGCTTGCCGAAAAGCGGAAGCTTTGTCGTTACGGTGAAGCTGTCGCGCGGGTAGCGCTTTACAACACACTCTCTGAACGCGACCTCGCTGAATCCCCCGTGATATACATAAGCGGTATCGTAATATGTATACCCGTGAGCCATAAAGAGGTCAACCATTTCCTTGACCTTTTCGAGGTCAATGTCTTTTCCGTCGCCGCTTTTAAGCGGGAGTCTCATAAGTCCGAATCCGAGTTTCTTCATTTTATATACCTCCATAATTTAATTCTGCCTAAGAGCGCGCAGGTGTTCCTTATGCTCATCGGATACTCGAAAGCTCTCCAAAGCCTTTTGTATCGCCATTTTGCGGACTGTTTCCGGCAGACTGCGCTCCTCGATATACCTCACCGCGCAGCCGTACTGCTTTGCAAGTGCAGTCGCGAAAAACCACGCGGTCATCATATTTACATAATATTCCTCCGACTCTGTTTCAGCCGCCCAGCTAAGGTATTCCGGCTTGAAATCGGCGTCTAAAAAGTGCCTCATAAGCATACCCGTGCCGAACCTCACGGTGTAGGTCCTGCCCGATTTCATCCAGCGGCGGATATGCGTCAGGAGCTCGTCTTTGTGCTTTGAAAAGCATTTCGGCGAGAGCGTATCGCAGACCGCCCAGTTGTCGATAAACGGCAGGAAACGCTCGGTCTCGACGAGAGCCTCCGAAAAATCGCGGATATTGCAAAGGATAGCCGAGTGAAGGACGTTTTCGTCGTAGAAGCGGTGCGGGAGCTCGGAGAGAAATTCCGAGCGCTCGCCGGAGTCAAGCTCTTTTGCGAGCCTGCGGATATCGGGAATTCTTACGCCCAATACCGAATCTTCGGCAACGGTCGGGATAAGCTTTGCATGAAAACTGCGGTATTTCGGGTCGGCAAGCTCGCGAAGGCGCCGTTCAACGGTTACCATAGTCGTTATAAACGAAGTCGTTGAACTTCGCCGAGCCGCCCTCGCTGCCCGTCGTGTAGCAGAACAGACCGAAGCGGCAGCCGGTGAAGTGCTTAAGGTCAAAGGTCATTTTGTGGCGCCCGCCGAGCTGCTTCCACTCGCCGTTTACGAGCGCGTAAAACTCGGCAAAGTCCTTGCCATGGCCGAATTCATACTTCACTTTGAGCTTCGCCTTTTCGTCGGATACGCTCACCGACTCCGCGAGGTATTCCTCACCGTCGTCCCTGAGCTTAAGAGCTATCCGCAGGCCGCTTTCGAGGCGTTCGATCCCAAGAGCGCCGTAGCGATACTGCAAAGCCGCAAGTCCAGCAAATCCGCCGACGGGAAGGCTGCTCGCGTCAACGGTCACCTCGGCTTCGCAGGCGGGCCAGAGGGCTCGCTGCGTGAGCGTATTTTTGGCCATATCGAAGGCGGGAGCCGGAAGCGCGTCGATGATAAGCCCGTCGGATAGCCTCCAGCAGTCGTTTACGGGGTTGTGGTTAAACTCCCACGCGCCGTCGAGGGTATTTCCCGAGAAATCGTCGCTGCGGTAGAGCGGAGCATAGACATAGCCCTCGCGGGTGGTCTCGCACTCGACCTCTTTCGTGACCTCATCGAAAACGGGATAGAGGTCGTCGCCGAAGTGCATCGGGACGAGGTTGGGGATTCGCCCGACGGCTCCCCTGTCGGCAAAGATGACGCCATACCACTTTCCGCTCGGGGTATCGACAATTCCGCCCTGAGCGACGCCGGAAGTTCCCTCGAACGGGTTCACGATGACGTCGCCGCCGCGCCATTCGCCGTCGATGCTGTCGGCCATAAAGCAGGCTTCGACTCTGAGCCACCTGTCGGGCAGGCTGTGAATGAAGAAGGCGTAGTATTTGCCGTTTATTTTGTAAAGATGGCAGCCCTCGTAGCCGAGCGGCGTTTTCGTAACTTCTCTTATAACGACTTTGTCAATTCCGCCTGCCTTGGGCTTTGAAAGGTCGCTCTCGAGCTCGGTCACCCTGATTTCGCGGTTGCCGTACATTATGTATACCCTGCCGTCGTCGTCAAATAAAACCGAAGAATCGTGGAAGAAGCCTTCGATATAGCTTTTTTTCCAAGGGCCCATAATGTCGTTCGCGGTGAAGTGGTAGGTCTTATGCGTGTCGTTCGCGACGAATACAACGTGAAAAACGCCGTCGTGATATCTAATGGTCGGGGCCCACATTCCGTTGCCGTAGGCGTGCGCGCCGTCGAGATTTTCGCGCGGGGTGTCTTCTAACTTATCGTAAACGTGGGTGCAGAACTCCCAGTTGATGAGGTCGTAGGAGCGGAGGATAACGCAGCCCGGCATAAAATACATCGTAGTCGAGCACATATAGTAGGTGTCCCCCACCCTTATGACGTCGGGGTCGGGATAATCCAGCCTTGTGAGCGGATTTGTTCCTTTTACGGTCATTTTGTTTACCTCCGAACAGATCAAAGTTTTATCTCAACGCCGACGCACTTTTTGCCGGTGAGCTCTTCGCTCAAAGCGTCGGGCTGGGAGGTTCCGAAGTAGATTACCGTCTTTGCGGCTTTATCGAGATACCTTACGCCCTCGTCGGAGACGACTGTCAGCGCCGAAAGAGGAATACTCATCTCAACGGTCTTCTGCTCGCCCTCGCCGAGGGTTACCTTCTTAAAACCGCAGAGAGCGTGGTTCCTCACGGCGTCCTTAGACTCCGACTTGAAGTATGCCTGAAGAACATCCTTGGTGGCTCTGCCGTCGTTTTTAAGGGTCACGGAAGCCTTTACGGCGTCGCCCTCGACCTTGGCGCTCGCGGCAGTAACGCTCACGCTGCCGTATCCGAGACCGTAGCCGAACGGGAAGAGAACGTTGTCGTCCTCCGGCTTTTCGTTGCGGTAGGTGCGGTCGGACATCGAGTAGTCGGTGAAATCGCGAAGCTTCTCGACGTCTTTATAGAAGGTGACGGGGAGCTTGCCGCAGGGCGAAGTCTTGCCGAAAAGAATTTCGGCGATGGCTTTGCCGCCCTCGGAACCGGGGTAAAACGCCTGCAAAAGCGCGTTTTCCTTATCGGTCTCGATGTTGAGCGACGAGCCGCTGAGAAGCACCACGACCGTCGGCTTTCCGACTTCAAGGACTTTCTTTACGAGAAGCCTCTGCGGGTCGGGAAGATGGAGCGTGAGCTTGTCGCCCGAAGCGTCGGTGTTGGAGGCGTCGCCCTGCTCGCCCTCGAGGGTCTCGTCGAGGCCTACGCAGAGAATAACGACGTCGGAATGTTCGGCGACTATAACGGCTTCCTCGATTCTGTCGCCCGGGAGCGCGAGGCCCTCGACCTTGTTGCGGAAGAGGTGGCAGCCCTCCGAGAACATAACTCTGCCGTCGAAGGCGTCCTGTATGCCCTCAAGGACCGTCACATACCTCGAAGCGGTGCCGTGGTAGTTGCCCATAAGAGCCCTCTGGCTCTGGGCGTTCGGTCCGACTACGCCTATAGTCTTTATCTTTGAAGCGTCGAGCGGGAGGATACCGTCGTTTTTAAGAAGAACGCAGGCATTCCTCGCAGCCTCAAGGCTTACGGCAAGGTGCTCGGGGGATTCGACGGAGGTGTAGTCGAGACCGTCGTATTCCGTCTCGTCGAACATTCCGAGGCGCATCCTCGTGCGCATAAGGTGCTCGCAGGCGGAGGTGATCTCCTCTTCGCTGATGAGACCGTCTTTATAAGCCTTGTAGACGAGTATGTAGGTGCTGCCGCAGTTTACGTCGCAGCCGTTCTTGAGTGCGAGCGCCGCGGACTCCTCGGCGGTGGCGGTAACGTGGTGGTTCTCGTGGAAGTCCTTGATCGCCCAGCAGTCGGAGACGAAGTAGCCCTCGAAGCCCCATTCTTTGAGCTTTCCGCTGAGATACTCGCTGCCGCAGCAGGGCTCGCCGTTGGTGCGGTTATAGGCTCCCATAACGCCCTCGACCTTGGCCTCTTTCACGAGCGCCTCAAACGCGGGAAGATAGGTCTCCTCGAGGTCTTTCGGGGAGGCAACGGCGTCGAACTCGTGCCTGAGCGCCTCGGGTCCGGAATGGACGGCGAAGTGCTTGGCGCAGGCGGCGGCGCGAAGGTTTTTCCCCTCGCCCTGGATTCCCTTAACAAATGCGCAGCCGAGGCGGGCGGTCAGATAAGGGTCTTCGCCGTAGGTCTCGTGTCCTCTGCCCCAGCGCGGGTCGCGGAAGATGTTGATATTCGGAGACCAGAGGGTCAGGCCCTTATAGATGTCGCGGTCGCCATGCTTGGTGTATTCGTTGTATTTTGCCCTTGTTTCGATTGAAATGACCTCGGCGACGGTCTTTAAAAGCTCGTCGTCAAAGGAAGCCGCAAGGCCTATTGCCTGCGGGAACATTGTGGCAACGCCTGCGCGCGCCACTCCGTGAAGCCCCTCGTTCCACCAGTTATATGCCTCAACTCCGAGGCGTTCAATGGCGGGAGCGGCAAATTTGAGCTGCTCGCAGCGCTCCTCTACCGTCATTCTCATAACGAGATCGTGTGCGCGCTCCTCAAAAGATCTTGTCTTGTCCTTGTAAATGTCCATAATTACCTCCGTTTGTCGTTGTTATTTTTCTTACACTTATAATGTACTAAAAACTTCGTGCAAAGTCAATCACCGAAAGAAGATTTTTACATAAAAATTTGCGCAAAATCCACCGAAGCTGTTGATTTCAGCGCGTGAATGTGTTAAAATGGTCGCAAATAAATTTAAAACAAAGGACTGATAATATGAGCAAGCTTGTTATCATCGGATTCGGGCATATGGGCTCGGCGATAGCGGCGGGAGCCATAGGCGCGGGAGTCGTTAAGGCCGCAGATGTGACGGTCGCGGACGCCTTGGAGGAAAACCTCGGCCGCGCAAAAGCCCTCGGTGTGAACACCTGCAAAGACAACCGCAAGGCAGTTTCGGGAGCGGACACCGTCATCATAGCGGTGAAGCCGAACAACCTCGCAGCGCTCGCCGGCGAAATATGCGAAAGCGTTAAAGGTGCGGTGATCGTCTCTATCTGCGCGGGAAAGCGCATCGAGACACTTAAAGAGCTCTTCGGCGAGAGTGCGAAAATCATTCGCGTGATGCCGAACACCCCCGCCCTCGCCGGCGAGGGAATGGCGGCGCTCTGCCGCAGCGAAAACGTGAGCGACGGCGAAATGGAGTACGTCCTCGGGATATTCCGCAGCTTCGGCAGGGCAGAGATGCTCGGTGAGGAGCTTTTTGACGCCGTCACGGCGGTGAGCGGCTCGGGGCCGGCATATGTTTACGCCTTTATCGACGCACTTATGAAATACGCCGCCGAGAGCGGAATGACATACGAGCAGGCAAAAATATTCTCGGCGCAGACTGTCCTCGGGGCGGCAAAGCTCGCGCTTATGAGCAAGGACAGCCCGCAAAAGCTCAAGGAAAACGTATGCTCCCCCGGTGGGACGACGATCGAGGCGGTGAAAGTCCTCGACGAGCGCGGATTTGAGGATATTATCCGCGACGCCGCGAAGGCCTGCGAGGAAAAGTCGCGAAAGCTCGCAAACGCATAGAAAAAAGCTCTCCTTTTGAGGAGAGCTTTTTTGTGACTGATTTGAAGAACTGATTGCGAGCGGGAACAAACCGCTTGCGTATGCACGCGGGTTTTGTCCGCAAGCACGAGTACTCAAATCCGCAACGAGTGCGAAGTGCGAGTGGGAACAAACCGCTTGCATATGCACGCGGGTTTTGTCCGCAAGCACGAGTGTTCAAATCCGCGACGAACGCGAAGTGCGAGCGGGAACAAAACCCGCTTGCATTTTAGTGCTTCTTGGAAACAGCTACAGCCGCGAGAGCCATAACAGCGGGAATTACTGCGAGGGCAATGCCGGTGTTAGGAGCGGGAGTGGTGTCGGCAGGAGTCTCGTCAGCGGCGGGAGCTTCGTCGGCAGCAGGGGTCTCTTCGGCAGCGGGAGTCTCATCGGCGGCAGGAGCCTCTTCGGCAGTGTCGGCAGGAGTCTCGTCAGCAGCGGGAGCCTCATCGGCAGCAGCGGCAGCGTCGGCATCATAGTTATCAGGATCGATTATGAAGGTGATAGTGAGCTTCGACTGTGCAGTGTAGCTGAGGTCGTCGGGGACGATAGCTTCGTTGTTGGCAGTGGTCCAGCCACCCTTGTAAAGGATCTCGAACACGCCGTCAGCGCTGGAAGTGTATTCCCAAGTGTTTCCGTCCTTAGGCTGGAGCTCAACGCCGTCAACGGTGATGGAAACGGTCTTAAGCTTTACATTCTTAAGGTCAGAAGCGCCGGCAGGAGTCTTAAGAACGATCATTTCGATCTTACCGTTGCCGGAGAAGTCCTTCTCGTTGGTGATGGTGTACTGTGCGGGCTCGTCGGTGATGGTAACAGTGCCGAGGCAGGGAGCTCCGCCGTCCCACTGACCAACATAAAGACCGAGTTCAGTGCTATTGCCTTCAGCGGTAACGCATACGCAAAGGCTGAGAGCCAGAGCAACCGCCAATACGATAGCCAGAATTTTCTTCATTGTGTGTTCCTCCAAACTTAAAATTTTCGGTAATCGCTTACCATATCTGTATTTTACCCCTATTTTAATCAAATTTCAATGATGTAAATGAATTGATTATTGACAATTTGTGATAAATGTAAAAATTTGCAACAAAAAAGCGCCCCGAAGGGCGCCTTATTTGTTTCAGCTTAATGCTTCTTGGAAACAGCAACAGCCGCAAGAGCTATAACAGCAGGAATTACCGCGAGGGCAAGACCGGTGTTAGGAGCGGGAGTGGTGTCGGCAGCAGGAGCTTCGTCGGCAGCGGGAGTCTCGTCAGCGGCGGGAGCAGCAGCGGTAGCACCGACTATCTCGAAGACCTCGAAAGCAGTGTTGTTAAGGGCGGTGTCGTAAGTCGGGCCCTTGAGCTCGATGCTGGTGGGAAGAACATCGGTGTCGTATACGCCGAGCTCGATCTTGAGTTCGAGGGTAACGTCGAATTCTCCGGCCTCAACATTGGCTATGTCGGAAACACGGCCGTTGGCATCGCCGGCATTGGTGAGGTAAACTCTGAAGTTAGTGTCGCTGGTGCCCTTCATGTGAACCTTGATGACAGCTCCGTCGGCGATCTCAACGCCGTCAGGGATGAGAACGTTCTGGTTCTCGGAGTAAGGACCGTTGACCGTATCGGACATATCGATGTCAGCGAAAACAGTTACGCTGAGTGCCATAACCATAACAACGGCTAAGGCGATTGCAAGAATCTTCTTTGTCATTATAATGACCTCCTAATTTCATTTAAGACCTCAAGATTTTGAGAATCTACATCTATTATAGTGCCATATTTCGCGGCAAATGTCAAGTAATTTTTGTAAATTTTAATCAAATTTCTTTCGTGTCAGTTTTTCGGACTTCGCGCAAGAAATCAAACGGTCACTCTCCAGCCGTAGGGATCGGGCTTTTTGCCCCACTGGATACCGGTGAGCTCGTCGTAAAGGCGCTGGGTGAGCTCGCCTATCTTTCCGCCGCCTATCTCGATGACATCGTCTTTATATCTGAGCTTTCCGACAGGCGAAACAACCGCCGCGGTGCCGGTCCCGAAGACTTCTTCGAGCGCGCCGGAATGTGCAGCCTCTATGAGCTCATCGACCGAGATCTTGCGCTCCTCTACCTCATATCCCCACTCGCGGCAGAGATGAAGTATCGAGTTGCGGGTGATACCCGGGAGTATGGAGCCGTTGAGCATAGGAGTGACTACCTTGCCGCTGATTTTGAAAGCGATGTTCATTGAGCCGACTTCCTCGATATATTTGCGCTCTACGCCGTCGAGCCAGAGAGCCTGCGAATAACCGCCGTCGTGGGCCTTTACCTGCGCCGCGAGCGAAGCAGCGTAGTTGCCGCCGGTCTTGGCAAAGCCCATACCGCCGCGGACGGCTCTTACATATTCGTCCTCTATCCAGATGCCCACGGGCTCGAGGCCGCTCTCATAATAGGCTCCGGAGGGAGAAAGAATCACCAAGAACAGGTAGGTCTTCGAGGGGGCGACGCCGAGATGAGCGTCGGTAGAGATGATAAACGGGCGGATATAGAGCGAGGTGCCCTCTTCGGAGGGAACCCAGTCGCGGTCAACATCGACGACAGCCTTTATCGCCTGAACAAAATCCTCCTCGGGAATGTGGGGTATGCAGAGCCTGTCGTTCGAGGTGTTGGCGCGCTTGGCGTTCATATCGGGGCGGAAGAGATAGATCTCACCGGTGTCGCCCCTGTAGGCTTTCAGACCCTCAAACATAGTCTGCCCGTAGTGGAAGACCATTGCCGCGGGGCTGAGCGAAATGTCGCCGAACGGGACTATCCTCGGGTCGTGCCAGCCCTTGCCCTCGGTGTAATTCATAACGAACATGTGGTCGGTGAAGATGTGGCCGAAGCCGAGAGGCTCGCCCTTGGCGGGCTTTTTCTTCGGTGAAGCGGTTTTTGTGATTTTAATGTCGAGCATGATATTCTCTCCTTTAAATGTAGTTATATCCTGCCTCAATAGCCTTGAGGTTAGCTTCAATGAGATCCTGATGCTTTGCCGAGACTGTCTTTGCGAGGGCGTCGCGCAGGCCGTCCATATCTATCACGCCTGTTTCGCGGATCACCTTGCCTATGATTATCATATTCGCAAGGGTCGGGAGCCCGAGGTCGCGGGCCATCTTCGTCGCGGGGATATAATAGGCGTTTATGTCGGTCCTCTCTGCCTTGCGCTCGATGAGCGTAGAGTCGATAAAGACGCTTCCGCCCGCATTTACGGCGTTCTCGTATTTATCGAACGAGGGAAGGTTCATAACGACGAGAATGTCGGGCACCGAGACTATCGGCGAGCCTACGGGGGTATCGCTGATTATTACCGAGCAGTTGGCGGTGCCGCCGCGCATCTCGGGACCGTATGAGGGAAGCCAGCTTATCTGCTTCTCCTCCTCGAGACCCTTATAGGCGAGGACCTTTCCGGCAAAGAGAACGCCCTGCCCTCCGAAGCCCGCTATGAGTATCTGAGTGTAAGCCATGTTCACTTCGCCTCCTTTGCGGACTTGTCGCGGTAAACGCCGAGAGGATAATAGGGTATCATATCGCTTTCGACCCAGTCGAGAGCCTTCTGCGGAGTCATACCCCAGTTGGTCGGGCAGCTCGAAACTACCTCTATCAGCGAGAAGCCCTTGCCGTCGATCTGATTCTGAAACGCCTTTTTGATCGCTCTCTTGGCGTTGAGGACGTTCTTGACGTTGTTGACGGCGACGCGCTCGATATATTCGGGAGCGTCGAGAGCCGAGAGCAACTCGCAGACCTTTATCGGGTAGCCGACGGTTTTAACGTCGCGGCCGTAGGGAGAGGTCTGGGTGACCTGACCCGGGAGCGAAGTCGGAGCCATCTGCCCGCCGGTCATTCCGTAGATCGCGTTGTTGACGAAAATAACGGTTATGTTTTCGTTTCTCGTGGCGGCGTGGACCGTCTCCGCCATACCGATAGAGGCGAGGTCGCCGTCGCCCTGATAGGTGAAGATTATCCTGTCGGGCATAGCTCTTTTAAGACCGGTAGCAACTGCGGGAGCTCTGCCGTGGGCAGCCTCGACCATATCGCACGCGAAATAGTCGTAAGCCATAACCGCGCAGCCGACGGGGGCAATTCCGACGGTTTTGCCGAGGATACCGAGGTCGTCGATAGCCTCCGCGACAAGGCGGTGGATTATTCCGTGGGTGCAGCCGGGGCAGTAGTGCAGCGGCGCGTCGGTAAGAGCCTTGGGTTTCTGAAATACAACTGCCATCAGCGCTCTCCTCCTTCCATATCTTCAATGGCTTTAAGTACCTGTTCGGGCGAGGGGATCATTCCGCCCACGCGGTTGCAGAGGACTACAGGCTTTTTGCAGCTCTCGGCGAGCCTTATGTCGTCTATCATCTGACCCATAGAAAGCTCGACGGAGATAAAGCCCTTTACCCTTTCGGCGGCTCTTGCTATTGCCTCCGACGGGAACGGCCATAGGGTCATCGGCCTGATAAGCCCCGCCTTTATTCCCTTTTCGCGGGCGGCATTTATCGCGTTTTTCGAGACTCTTGCCGCGATGCCGAACGCAACCACGCAGATATCGGCGTCGTCGGTGAGATATTCCTCAACGAGGGTCTCGTTTTTCTCGACCTCTTTGTAGCGCTCGTATCTTTCGAGGTTCTTGACCTCGAGCTGCTCTGGGACGAGATACAGAGAATTTATGATGTTGTGCTCGCGCTTGTTTTCGGTGCCTCTTACGGCCCAGGGCTTTTCGTAGGTCTTGCCGGAATTCTCGGCGGGGAGCACTACCGGCTCCATCATCTGGCCCATAGTTCCGTCGGCAAGGAGCATCGCGGGCATACGGTATTTGTCTGCAAGCTCAAAGGCCTTTACGGTGAAGTCGGCCATCTCCTGAACCGAGGCGGGAGCGAGGACGATGAGGTGATAGTCGCCGTGACCGCCGCCCTTGGTGGCCTGATAATAGTCTGACTGCGAGGGCTGGATCCCTCCGAGGCCGGGACCGCCGCGTTGAACGTTCACTATAAGCGCGGGAAGGTCGGAGCCCGCGAGGTAGGATATCCCCTCCTGCTTGAGCGAAACTCCGGGGCTCGAGGAAGAGGTCATAACGCGAAGCCCAGCCGACGACACCCCGTAGACCATATTTATCGCGGATATCTCGCTCTCGGCCTGCAAAAACGTTCCGCCTATCTTGGGCATCCTCTTGGCCATATAAGCGGCTATTTCGGTCTGAGGGGTTATCGGGTAGCCGAAATAGTGCCGGCAGCCCGCCCTTATCGCAGCCTCGGCTATGGCTTCGTTGCCTTTCATCAATACCTTTGACATATTCTCACTCCTTTTCCACCGTGATAACGCAGTCGGGACACATGACCGCACAGCAGGCGCACCCGATGCACTTTGAAATGTCGGTGATCTCCGCGGGAGAGTGACCTTTTTTGTTGATCTTATCCCGCTCGATCACTATCAGCTTTCGCGGACAGGCGTTTACGCACAGCCCGCAGCCCTTGCAGATGTCTGTTGCAAAAGTAAGCTTTGCCATAAATCCTTCTCCAATCGTTATAAAATCTCGTAATACTTTCTCTGTATGTCTATCGCCAGAAGCGGCGATATATCAAGCTTTGAGGCTATATCCCTTCTCGCCGAGGTGAACAGCACCGGCAAGCCGCAGAGTGCTGAAAGCTCGCGGCACTTTTCGAGCCCCGAAAGCACAGTTTCGGGCTCGGTGAGCGGACCGAGGTTGGTGTTGTTGACTATCGAGGTAAAGGGTATCCCGCCCGCCTGCTCTATCTCGCGCATGACTTCGAGCGCGTCGGCGGGAGTCAGTGTGAGCGGGCGCATAAAGTTTGCGACAAAAATCATCTCGAAATCGTTTTCTTCCAAGATGTAGGGCGCATACCGCCCGAGAGCTACGGCTCCCCTGTCGTCGCCGCCGATGTCCATTACCGCATAGCGCTGCCTGTTCTGGACCACGCCGTAGAGCTCGGCCGGAAGCGCGGGAAGGTCTACGTTTGAGTTCGCATACTCCGGCGAGACGACCTCAATGCCGTTTTCTTCGAGGAGCTCGGCGGAATCCTTGGTGCGGAAATAGGGGTTTACTATGTCGAGGTCGGCGATGACCACGCGCTTACCCTGCTTTTTGAGCCCGATGGCCCAGTTTACCGCAAGATTGGTCTTGCCGCTGCCGTAATGACCGGCGAAAAGCGTGACGCGCTTAGGCTTTGACACGGTAGTTCCTCCTTACGCCGTTTCGGCTCATCAGAGCTTGTTTCTCTGGATTTTTCCGCTTATCGTCTTCGGGAGCTCGTCGCGGAAGACGATAACTCTCGGATATTTATAGGGCGCAGTGTGGCTCTTGACGTAGTTCTGGATCTCCTTTTTGAGCTCGTCGGTGCCGACGGTGCCCTTCGTTAAGACGATGCTCGCCTTTACTATCTGACCTCTTACCTCGTCGGGAACGGCGGAAACGCCGCACTCCAAAACGTA
>CANRLU010000059.1 GCA_947631535.1 uncultured Clostridia bacterium
CAGCCGCTCGCGGAATCCCGCTCCTGCGAGTAGCCCTCGAAGCCGTATTTTTCCGCCTCGCCGAGAACGTAATTATACTCAAACGTCGAGATCCTGCGGTTTATCTCGGGGTAGTCCTTTGCGCGGTTCATCGGCGTATACTGGCTCATCACGCTTAAAAGTATATCTTCGGGCCCGAAGATTTCGCCCAAAAACCTTATTACCTTCGCCGAGTCGTGCCTAAGCGTCGGCAGTGCAAGGTGCCGCACCAAAACGCCATTTTTAAGCAGCCCGTCCTCGCCGAAGACGGGCTTTCCGACCTGCCTTTGCATCTGCATTATCGCCATTGAAGCGACCTCAAAATAGTCCTCCGCCTGCGAATATCTCTTTGAGGCCTCGGGCGAGAAATATTTGAGGTCAGGCAGCCAGACGTCAACATATCCGTCCAGCATTTTCACCGTCTCGACCCGCTCGTAGCCCCCGCAGTTGCAGACAACGGGTATCTTAATCCTCGGCTTTGCGATGTCGAGCGCCTTTATCACCGACGGCACAAACTGCGTAGGCGACACGAGGTTTAGGTTGTGCGCGCCCTGCTCCTGCAAATCGAGGAAGATGTCGGCGAGCTCGTCAACGCTGATGTTATAGCCCTTGTTTTCCTGCGATATCTCGTAATTCTGGCAGAAGCAGCACCTGAGCGTGCACCCGCTGAAAAACACCGTCCCCGAGCCTCTTATACCGCTTATGCAGGGCTCTTCCCACAGGTGAAGCCCCGCACGCGCTATCCTGAGCTCGTCGGTCTGCCCACAAAAGCCTTTTTTTGAGCTCCTGTCCACTCCGCAGCGCCTCGGGCAGAGCTCGCACTTCAAATAGTCCCGCATAGGCATACAAACGGGTATTTCCCCGCAAGAGCGAGCTTCGCGGCTTCGGCGGTCTCTTTTCTTTCAAACAACCCGAAGACGCAGGAGCCGCTCCCGCTCATCTGCGAAGCCTCCGCGCCGAGCCCTATAAGCTCCCCGCGGATCTTTTCTATTCTCTGATCTCCCGCCGACTCTTCAAGGTCGTTCGAGAGCTTAAGATAAGGGTTCCCGCCGCGTTTCACCGCCTCCATAAAGGCCGACGTTCCGCGTTTTGAGAGCGTTCCCTTTTCGTCGAATCTTCTGTACGCCTCGGGGGTGGAGATTCCGAAATCCGGCTTTACGAGCAGTATCTCCCGCTTCGGGAGCTTCGGCAGAGGCTCTATATTCTCGCCGATGCCTCGGCAGAGCGCCGCTCCTCCGCGAATGAAAAACGCCGCGTCGGCGCCGACCTTTGCGGCTATCCTTTCGAGCTCGCCGTCGCTACGGCATACCCCGTAGATGAGGTTTAAAAGCTTTATGACCGTTGCCGCGTCGGAGGAGCCCCCGCCGAGTCCCGCCTGCGAGGGGATATGCTTTTCGATGTGAATTTTCGCGCCGCCGGCTATCATATTGTGCTCAAAAAAGAGCCGCGCCGCCTTATGGCAGGTGTTTTCGGGCCCCGTAGGGACGTCGGGCTCCGAGCAAGTCACCTCTATTCCGTTACAGGGCTCAACACTGACCCTGTCGCAGAGCGATACCGTCTGCATAACGGTTTCGAGCAGGTGGTAGCCGTCGGAGCGCTTGCCCACGATGTCAAGCGTCAGATTTATCTTGGCGTATGCGTTATCGGTCGGCATTTTTAAGATCCTCTAAAAACTCCGCAATTTTTTCGGCGGCCTCTTTAAGATGTTTCCTCGAATATGCGTATGAGACCCTTATATACCCCTCGCCGCACTCTCCGAACGCCGTCCCGGGAATTACCGCCACGCGCTTTGAATAAAGCAGCTTTTCGCAGAATTCGTCGCTCGTAAGACCGGTCGATTTAATGCTCGGGAAGACGTAAAACGCGCCCTCCGGCATAAAACAGTCGAGACCCATTTTGTTGAAGGCGTCTACAAGGAATCTTCGGCGCATGTCGTATTCTTCGACCATATTCTTAACGTCTTCTTCGCAGCTCTTGAGCGCCTCTATGGCGGCATACTGGCTCACCGTCGGCGACGACATTATCCCGAACTGGTGTATCTTTAGCGCGTGCTTAAGTATCTCTTTCGGGCCGCACATATACCCAAGCCTCCAGCCCGTCATCGCGAACGCCTTCGAGAAGCCGTTTATATAAATGGTCCGCTCGCGCATATCCTCGAGTGAGACTATCGAGCAGTGCCCTTCGGGGGTATATGTAAGCTCGGCGTAAATTTCGTCGGTGAGGACCATAATATCGGTGCCCCTTAAGAGCTCCGCTATGGGTTCGAGGTCTTCGCGCGTCATAACGGCTCCGGTCGGGTTGTTGGGGTAGGGGAGTATCAAAAGCTTCGTGCGCTCGGATATCTTCTCTTTAAGAGCCTCTGCGCGCAGCTTGAAGCAGTCTTCTTCGCGGGTGTTAATTATAACGGGTACCCCGCCCGTAAGCTCGACGATAGGCCGGTAGCATACAAACGACGGTTCTGGGATTATCACCTCGTCGCCGGGTTCGACAATCGCTCTCACGGCAAGGTCAATGGCCTCCGAGCCGCCCACGGTAACGATAATTTCGCCGTCGGGGTCGTATTCAACGCCGGTCTTTTTGGCGGTGTAGTCGGATATCGCCTTTCTCAGCGGCATAAGGCCGGAGTTTGCAGTATAGAAGGTCTTGCCGCGTTCAAGGGTACGTATGGCCTCGCGCCTTATCACCCAAGGCGTGTGAAAATCCGGCTCACCGACGCCGAGCGATATGACGTTCCCGAGCTTTTCGGCTATGTCAAAGTATTTTCTTATGCCCGAGGGCTTTATGTCGCGGGCTTTTTTGCTGATTATCTTCGAGTAATCCATAATCTACTGCATAGTCCTCTCGTCTTCGTCTTCGCTTATCAGCATTATCCCGCTCTCCTTGTATTTTTGCAGGAAGAAGTGCGTCGTCGTCGAGATGACCCCGT
The DNA here is from genome assembly GCA_947631535.1 of uncultured Clostridia bacterium. Classification (GTDB taxonomy): domain Bacteria; phylum Bacillota; class Clostridia; order Oscillospirales; family Ruminococcaceae; genus Faeciplasma. The sequence goes on from CANRLU010000059.1 coordinate 2,945, forward strand.
CGATGGTCGCGAGCCTCTGGGCGACGTAGTCCGAGACCTCTTTTAAGCTGTGACACCTAAGCGTCACCGAGAGGTCGTATCCTCCCGAAACGAGATACACGCTCTCGACCTCGGGGTACTGCGCTATATGCCGCGCTATCTCGTCGTAGCCGACCTGCGCCTTGGGCGTTACTTTGAGCTCTATAAGCGCCCTCACATAGTCCTTCGAGACTACTTCCTCGTCAAAAACGGTGCTGTAGCCCTTTATGATGCCCTGCTTTTCAAGGCTGCTTATCCGCGAGGCGATCTCCTCTTCGGTAGAATCGAGCATCACGGCGAGCTCGGCGTTTGAAAGGCGGGCGTTTGTCCTCAGCAGTTTAAATAGCTTATCCAATTTGAAGCGCTCCTTAAGAATAATTTTTAACAGTATAGCACTTTGCGGCCGACAAGTCAACATTTTGTTACAAATAAACAAAAAATCGTGTTCAAACTATAAGAAATAAATAACATTTTTTTTTACAAAAAACTATTGACAACTATAAAAAATCGTCTTATAATAACAAAAGCTTGCGAAAGACAGAATTTAGTATAAGGAAAGGAGCAGCGGCAATGCGTACTGCATTATATTTAGACAACAGAATACGAATGTGCATCACTGCGGCCGACGTTCCGTCCTGCAAAGAATCAGTAATCGAATTAGGTTAATTTTCGCTCTTGGTGCTTTACGGCGTCGGGAGCGCTTTTTGTAGGAGTGATAATCAAAGCGAAATCAGCGCATCTCACAAGCCAGTATCACAAGTTCCGAAAGGAGATGTTACCGAAAATGAAGTATTTTGACGTGCTGCCCGAGCTTGTAAAGCAAAGGCTCGGCGAGCGCGGAGTAAACGTTGACGAGCTGCTTTACTGCGTAAAGGCCGACCTCGACGGCGAGGGCTGCTATTACGACGTATACGCCGCGTTCTCGAAAGAGAAGCTCTGCATAATAAGCGGATACGAGGAATATGCCGAGCGGCGCGACGCAAGCAAGGCCTGGTCAAAGAAGAATAAGGTCCCCGAGATGATAACCTACAAGGTCGCGGAGTATAACGAATACCCCATCTCGAAGATCAAAAAGGCCTATGTAGACCGTCATCAGAATACCGCCCGTCTCGTAATAGCTCTGCTCAACGAAGGCGAAGAGCGCGAGACTTTCGCCCCGCCGGCAGAGGGCGAGGGCGGCAAAGAGAATTTCTTTGCGGGGTTCCACGGCTTCGGCAGTTCTTACGACAGTTCCCGCCCCAACATCCCGATAGCGAGGTTCTCGATAGGCTTTACCGAGAAGTTCGAGAAGTTCTGCGAAAGGCTCAACAACACCTGCAACGACGAGCCCATCGACGACTCACTGCTCGACGCCGTTCAGCTCAACTGCCCGATATGCCATCAGCCTTATCCCGACCCCAACCGGCCGGTCTGTCCGCGCTGCATCGACAGGCGCAGCATCTTCGACCGCCTTATAGGAATGTTCAGCGAATTCAAGCTTGAGATCTTCCTCATCTTCCTCACCATCATTCTCACCAACGTTTTCGCCGTCATTTCGCCTTGGTTCGGCTCGAAAATGCTCTACGACGACGTCCTTGCACCCGAGGGCAAATATTACGGCAGAGTGCTGTTCGTGGTAATGCTTATGGTTTTGACAAACGTCTTGGGCAAGCTCACGGGAATAATCTCGGGAGTCATCACCGCCAAGGTCGTTCCGTTCGTGACCCATAAGCTCAGGACAAAGATCTACGCCTCAATGCAGAATCTTTCCCTCTCGTTCTTCACGAACAAGCAGACGGGTTCGCTTATGTCGAGAGTTGACCGCGACAGCCAGAACGTCTACAATTTCTTTGTGGATATCGTTCCCTACGGCGTGGCGAACATAATCAAGCTCGTCGGCGTTGCCGGAATAATGTTTGCGCTCAGTCCGCTCATTTCGATAGCGGTAATAGTCATCATAGTCGTAATTATGGCCGTCGATGATTACATCTACAAATCCGAGCGCAAGCTCTACCGCAAGCTCGACGTTGCGATGCGAAGCCTCAACTCGGTCCTGTCCGACGTTATGAACGGCCAGCGCGTGGTAAAGTCGTTCGCCAAGGAAGAGAAGGAAATAAAGCGCTACCGCCGCAAGAATCAGGACGCCTACGCCGTCAACACAAGGATAAACAACCGCATCACCTCAACGGTGCCGTTCGTCTGGAGCTTCTATAACCTCGTTTCGATAGGTCTCTTCTGCTTCGGCTGCTTCCTTGTAATAAAGGGCTACTTCAAATACGGCGTTCTCACCGCGCTGCTCTCATACACCAATATGATCTACGACCCTATCGACTTCTTTATGTGGATAGGCGACCGCTGGGCAAGGTGCATCGACGCCGCTTCGAGAATGTTCGAGATACTCGACGCCAAGCCGACCGTTGCCGAGCCCGAGGGCGAGCCGCAGGATATATCGGTCGTCGGCACCGATGAATACGACCCCGCAAGGCCGGTCCACATAGAAAATATGAAGGGCGACATAGAGTTTAAAAACGTCTCCTTTGAATATGAAGCCGGCAGGCCGATACTTAAAAATCTCAGCTTCAAGGTAAAGGGCGGGCAGATGTTCGGCATAGTCGGAAAGACCGGCGCCGGAAAATCGACTATAATCAACCTTATGGCGAGAATGTACGACGTCACCGGCGGCGAAATAACCATCGACGGCGTTCCGATCAAAAAGATACCTTCGGCCGACCTCAGGCGCAACATAGGCATAGTTTCTCAGGAGACCTACCTGTTTATGGGCACCGTGGCCGACAATATCCGTTACGCCAAGCCCGACGCCACCATCGAGGAGGTCGTTGAGGCGGCGAAATCCGCCAACGCCCACGAATTTATCACCAAGCTCCCCGACGGCTACGACACCAAGATAGGTTCGGGAGGAGTAGCCCTTTCGGGCGGCGAGCGGCAGAGAATTTCCATCGCCCGCGCGATAATTCAGGACCCCAACATTCTCATTCTCGACGAGGCAACCGCCTCTATGGATACGAGGACCGAGCGCAAGATACAGGTAGCTATCGACGCCCTGAAGGAGGGCAGGACGATAATCGCCATTGCACACAGGCTCTCGACTCTGCGCGACGCCGATATGCTCTGCGTCATCGAGCACGGCGAGCTCAAGGAGCTCGGCACTCACGACACGCTCATTCGCCAGAAGGGCAAGTATTTCGAGCTTTACAGGCTTCAGGCCGATGCCCTCAAATTCATAGAGGACGACTGATACCGCTTTAAAAGGAGGAATATTATGGACAACAACACCCTGACGGAAGAAAAATTTGAGATCGACCGTCTGACTATACTCGACTGCTCAAAGCTTCGCTTTTACAAGGACGAGGGAAACTTCATCTCGCTCGAATACGACGGGAAAACGTATTTTAACGTCCGCCTCACAAGGCTGATACCCTTTTATTCCGACACCACCTATATCAGCGTCGCCTACGACAACGAAGACGGCGAGTTCACCGAAATAGGCGTTATAAAGGATATGGCGGAGCTCTCGGAGGAGCAGTTCAAGCTTTTGGACGAATACCTCAAATACAAATACTATATGCCCGAGATAAAAAAGGTCTATTCCATAAAAGACAATTCCCGCGGCTTCATCTTCGTAGACATCGAGACCACCTCGGGCAGAAAGACCATCTGCATCCGCGACTGGTACTCCAATTTCAGAATGTTGTCGGAAAAGCTTCTTTATGCAGTCGATGTTGACGGCAATAAATATGCCTGCCACGATATCGACAGCCTCGACCGCAAGAGCCTTTCCATTCTCGAGATCTACGTCTAAAAACATTGCCTCTGCTAAAGGAGTGTGATCTAATTGAACCTTCTGCTTTCCGCACCCCGCGGACACGACCTTTCGGAATATTTATTCTCGCTTCCCTTTAATCTCTACGGGAAAGCCAAAAAGGTGGACGGCCACCTGTGCGTCACGCGCGACGGCCTGGAAGTTTACGTTGACGGCGAAAAGGTAGACGGCTACCGCTTCTCCGATTTCGAGGAATACGCCTGCGAGCAGCTCATCGGCTGTTCGATGATGGTGGGCCGCATCGACGATACCGACCGCAAATGCATCTGCGCCTTTACCAACGACAGCTTTATCGCCTTTGCCGAGCTCTGCAAGATAATCAATCACTACCTTACGACCGGCATCATGGTTGAGCAGTCCGACCTCGAGGAGCCCAAGTGCCCGAAGTGCGGCCTCCCGCTCGACGGCTACTCCGAATGTCCCTACTGCGCTTCAAAGATAAAGACCTTCTCGAAGCTGTTTTCAAGGGTCAAACCCTATAAGGGAGTATTCGCAATAGCGATACTCTGCACCGTCCTCGGCGAGGTCTTGAACGTCGTATCGCCGAAAATAAACCAGATACTCATCGACGACTACGTTCAGCCCCAGAACACCTCTCACTGGCTCGGATTTGCGGCGCTCTGCGCGGCGATGTTCCTTATAGTCATCATAAACACGGTACTCAACTGGGCGAATATGAAAGCGAGCTATTACGTTTCGCTTAATCTCGGCCAGGACCTGAGGCAGGACGTCTTCAACAAGACCCTCGAGCTCTCGATGAACTCAATTTCCAAAAAGACCGCCGGCGACCTCATCAACCGCGTCTCGAACGACGCCAACAAGCTCCAGAGCTTTCTGACGGATAACGGCAAGAACGCCGTAGTCAGGGTGCTGTCGCTGATAATCGTTACGGTGATCATCTTTGCGATGAACTGGAAGCTTGCGCTTTTGGCGATAATCCCGATACCGATAGTGCTCGTGGTCGTAAAGAAGCTTTACAACGTGATACATATGTATTACAGCCGCGTCTGGAGATTTTCCAACGCCCATTCCAAGCTTCTGCACGACGCTTTGAACGGTATCCGCGTAATAAAGACCTGCGGCACCGAAAAGGCCGAGATAGAGAAATACCGCGCTGCTTCCGAAAAGTGGGCCAAGGCTGCTTCAAAGGCCGAGATAGTCTGGAACCTCATCTGGCCGTTCTGCGATTTTATGCTCACCGTCGGCAACTACTTCGTCATCTACTTCGGCTCGCTGATGATACTTCAGCGCATACCCGCTTTCGGTACTCTTACCCTCGGCGAGCTCATTCAGTTCACGACCTACGTTTCGATGCTCTATACGCCTCTGCGCTGGCTCATGCAGCTCCCGAGGCAGCTTGCCGACGTTTCGGTTTCGGCTTCTAAGGTATTCGAGATACTCGAAGAGAAGACCGACGTCCGCGACGACGCCGACTGCGTAGACCTCGACATTCAGGGCGACATAAAGTTCGACCACGTTTTCTTCGGATACAAGGTCTATAACCCCGTTCTTAAGGACATCACCTGCAACATCGAAAAGGGCAAGATGTACGGCATAGTCGGACATTCCGGCGTCGGAAAATCGACTATGATAAACCTCATCTTAAGGCTCTACGACGTGACCCAGGGCTCCGTCTCGATAGACGGCGTGGATATCAGAAAGATATCCCAGAAGAGCCTAAGATCGCAGGTCGGCGTTGTTTTGCAGGAGACCTACCTCTTTGAGGGGACCGTCCTTGAAAACATCACCTACGCCAAGCCCGACGCCACCTTTGAGGAGGTAGTCCAGGCGGCGAAGATAGCCCACGCCCACGAGTTCGTCACCAAGCTCCCCGACGGATACAACACCCGCGTCGGAAACAAGGGCTACACGCTTTCGGGCGGCGAGCGCCAGCGCATAGCTATTGCCCGCGCTATTCTGCACGACCCGAAGATAATAATCCTCGATGAGGCGACGGCTTCGCTCGACACCGAGACCGAGAAGCAGATCCAGGAGGGCCTCAACGAGCTCTGCAAGGGCAGAACGACCATCGCCATAGCCCACCGCCTCTCGACTCTTTCAAATGCCGACTGCCTTATCGTTTTAGACAAGGGTCGCCTTGCCGAAATGGGCACTCACGACGAGCTTATGCGCCGCAAGGGAGTTTATTTCAACCTTGTTATGGCTCAGCGCAAGACCACGAAGATGCGCGCCGCGAACACGAATATGAGTCCGCGACCGGCAAAAGCATAATTTCCACAGGACCGCAAAAGCGGTCCTGTGTTTTTGAGGGCAACAAGTGAAAACCTAAGAGTTTTCGGTCGAGTAAAGCGGGAAGTTTTAGTCGGGAAAAACTTAAAAGTTTTCGGTCAAGCCTTTATCTACGGGTGTTGGGTCAAGGCGCAAGGCATTTGGGTCGAGAGCGAAGCGAACGACGGATGCGGCGTGCAGGCAGTACGATTTTCACAAATTTTTGACGCCACATTACCCTCGCCGGGGGGGCTTCCCATTTGCCGAGCGATGAGCGCGGCAAATCCAACTTGTCCGCCCCTAAAATGCATTTCGTCCCTAAAAACCGACATTTCGTCCCGGATTTCACACTCGGGGCGGTTTTTGTGATACAGTATCCTCAAGAGGTGATAATATATGTCCCTAAAAGACCAAAAAGACAGAAAACCTGCGGAAAAGCCTACATACAGCGTCCCGCGGTGCCTTTTGTTCGCCTTCGGGAGAGTCTGGCGCTGTTCAAAGCCCTATTTTCTGCTGGAGCTGATGATGCTCGCGCTCGCTCTTGCCGTTGAGGTGTTCGGTTTTTACCTCGCTCCGACGCTTATAGGCGTTTTGGAGCGGGGCGAGGGGATAGCCGCGTTTATGCTCGCGCTTTTGCTTTTGGGCGGAGGTCGGGCGCTTATCTGCGGGATCTACAGATATGCCGAAGTGAACGTAATTGCCATTCGGCAGGTTATTCATTCCCATCTTACCGAAGAGGTGACCGACAAGATAACAAATACTTCCTACCCGAATTTTCTGACCGAGAAGTTTAAAAACCGCACCTCGCAGGCTTTCGAGGCGGCAGAGAGCGGGATCACAAACGCGCACCGGAATTTCTTACTCTTTATGAAAACGCTGATAATGTTCGCTTTCTATCTTTACTTTCTGACCGACCTTCACCCGCTTTTGGGCGCAGTTACGGGAGTTTTGGCAGGCATAATGTTCTTTTACAACCGCTGGGCATATGCATGGGGTCAGCGTCACCGCGACGAAGAGTCCGAGGTCTGGCGCAAGTGGGACTACGTTCGCGACAATATGGTCAAGCTGCCGCTTATTAAAGAGCTCAAGCTCTTCGGAATGTCGGGGTGGATAGAAAGCATCTTCCGCGATGTTTATATGATTTCGGCAAGACTTTCCGTAAAGAGGGAAAAATTCTTCGCTTGGCGGGGCGTCGTAAACCTTATTACCGACGTCCTGCGCGACGGTTTTGCGCTCTACATACTGATTTCGGCAGCCGTTCGCGGGGAGATTTCCGCCGCAAGATTCGTCCTGCTCTTCTCGGCGATAGGCGGCTTCTCGGCGCAGATCGGCGGTGTGTTCGGTTCAATAAACCAAGTCCGTCAGGACTGCCTCAAGGTCAACAACTTTATGGAGTTCATCAACTACCCCGAGCCGTTTAAATTTGAGGAGGGCAAACCCGTTCCCCGTGCGGACAGCTATGAAATAAAGCTTGAAAACGTAAGCTACACCTACCCAGGCGCCGAGAAAAAGACGCTCGACGGCTTCGACCTGACTGTCCGCAAAGGCGAAAAGCTCGCGATGGTGGGCCTGAACGGCGCGGGAAAGACGACTGTAGTAAAACTCATCTGCGGGTTCTTGGACCCAGACGAGGGCAGGGTGCTCCTTAACGGTCAGGACATAAGAGAGTTTGACCGCCGCGACTACTACCGCCTGTTTTCGGCTGTCTTCCAGCAGTTCTCGATAATAGACTCTACCATCGCGCAGAACATCTCGCAGTCGGTTGACGGCATCGACTATGAGAAGTTAGACGTCTGCCTCGAAAAGGCGGGGCTTCAGAAGATGATAAAAGAGCTCCCCAAAGGGCTCGAGACCCACCTCGGGCGGGACATCTACGACGACGGCATAATGCTATCGGGTGGGCAGACGCAAAGGGTGCTTTTAGCCCGCGCGCTCTATAAAAACGCGCCGATACTCGTCTTGGACGAGCCCACCGCCGCTCTCGACCCCATCGCCGAAAACGACATCTATATGAAATACGATTCTATGTGCTCGGGGAAGACTTCTGTTTTTATCTCCCACCGCTTCGCCTCGACCCGTTTCTGCGACAGGGTGGTATATGTTGCCGACGGAAAAGCCGCCGAAGTCGGCACCCACGACGAGCTGATAAAGCTCGGCGGGGGATATGCAAAGCTCTTTGAAATCCAGGCGAGATATTACCGCGACGGCGACGTCCGTGAAATGATGAGAAAGGAGGCGGAGGAAAATGCCTAAGAAGCAAAAAGAACAGAAATACGAGATGTCGCTGAAGGAGTCGGCAGTGTGGACGCTTCAGGCGATAAGGCTTTTGCATCGGCTCGCCCCGGGCGAAATGGAGCTCGCCTTTGCCGACGACATAAGCGGTATAATATTCAATTATGTAAACATCTTTCTGATGGCGAGGCTCATCGACGAGCTCGCAACAGAGATGCGCCCCGAAAGACTCATACTATTCGCCGCGCTGATCATTGCAGGCACGGTCGTCAGGCAGATCCTTCATTACACATTTTTCCACATCAAGCAGTACAAGGGCATTTTCCGCGGAGAAAAGAAGCAGTATATGCTCAGCCGCAAGCTCGCGAGCCTCGATTATGTTGACGCCGAGCGGCAGGATATCCGCGACCGCTTCTTTAAAATCAAGCAGGACGAAGATTGGGCAGACAAGGGAATCAACAGCGCCTACAGCATAGCAGAGAATCTTATCTGCGTAGTAACAGACATTATAAGCTGCATAGCGCTCACGGTGAGCTTTTTGTTCGCAAAAGTCCCCGAGGGCACTCTCGGGGCGTGGTTTTTGAATTCTCCGCTGTTTATACTTACGGTCGCGGCGGCAGCGGTTCTTATTGCAAAGCTCCTGACGCTCTGTTTTACCGCCGCGGAAAGACTTCAGCTTAAAACAAACGACGCCTCGGCGCAGATGAACCGAATGGAGCGCCACACCCGCGATATTCAGAAGGACGAAAGCCGCGCGCTTGATATGCGTATATACTCTCAGAAAGAGCAGCTTATCGCGATGAGACGCGAGGCTATCGACTACGGCTACGGCGCTATGTCCAAAAAGCTGTCGAAGGGCAGGTACGGTATTTTAAAACTGCTGCAGTTCGCCTTGGCATATTCCACCGACTGGCTGATGTATTTGGCGGTCGGCTTAAAGGCGCTTGCGGGAGCGTTTTCCATCGGTTCGGTAACGCAGTATGTATATGCGCTCACAGTCCTTTCCGACAATTTATCGAAAGTTCCGCTCACCTTGAACGAAATGCGCCTCAACGCGCCGTATATCAAGAAGGTATTTGATTTTATGGAGCTCCCGAACAATATGTATCAGGGCAGCCTCACGACCGAAAAGCGCTCCGACAGGCAGTATGACATAGAATTTCGCGATGTCGGCTTTAAATACCCTGCTGCCGAGACTTGGGCACTTCGGCACGTCAATATAAAATTCAGAGTCGGGACTCGGCTCGCGGTCGTCGGAGAGAACGGCTCCGGCAAAACTACCTTTATAAAGCTTCTCTGCCGCCTTTACGACCCACAGGAGGGGCAGATACTCCTAAACGGCATCGACATCAAAAAGTATAACCCCCGCGACTATATGGGCGTGCTCTCGGTGGTATTTCAGGACTACTTCCTGCTCTCGCAGCCTCTCGGCGAGAACGTGGGCTGCTCTAAGGACTACGACCGCAAAAAAGCGGAAAAGTGCCTTACGGAAGCGGGCTTCGGGGAGCGGCTCGAAAGCCTGCCGGAGGGGCTCGACACCTACATCAATAAGGAGTTTGAGCCGAAGGGCGTGCAGTTTTCGGGCGGAGAGCTCCAAAAGATAGCGATAGCGCGGGCTTTATATAAAAACGCGCCGTTTATTATCCTCGACGAGCCCACCGCCGCGCTCGACCCCATCGCCGAGGCGGAGATATATAAGCAGTTTGACGATATCACCGGCGACCGCACGGCAATATACATAAGCCACCGCCTTTCGAGCTGCCGCTTTTGCGACGAAATAGCGGTGTTTGACGGCGGCAGAATAGTCGAGCGCGGAACGCACGACAGCCTCATAAACGCGCAGGGCAGATACCGCGAGCTCTGGGAGGCCCAGGCGGGGTATTATCAAAAGGAAAGCTGATATTAAAAAGCACGGGCGTTCTTACCCGTGCTTTTAAGTTCTGATTTTCGCGGACGGCTTCGCTTTAATAGACCGCTTCCGCAAGGTATATCACATAGTCCGTATCGTCGGAAAACCTCACGATATTGTAGGTCAGGCCGTCGATTTTTACGGTCAGCCTGCCGTCCGAGACCTCCTCGGTCTCATACTTATTCACCGTGTAAAAATTTTTGATGTCCTTTAAGTCGCCCCTCGAAACGAGCACATACGAGGTGTCGGAAGTCTTATACTTGACGGCGGTGTGCTCGATAAGCGGCAGGGTAAAGCCGGCGTCATCTATGGTCACGGATATCTCGGAAACGCTCTTGAAGGTAGTGTCGAACCACTCTTTTGAGATGAGCGCCGCCGAAGCGACTATTATCAGCGCTGCCGTGAGGACAGTGCAGTAAATGTATAAACCCTTGGTTTTCATATTATTGCCCCTTTTCGATTTTTATTGTGTTGATGATATTATACGCCATATCGAGACTGTCGCCGTCGATGTCAAAGAATATGCACATCTCGGGGTAGTCGTCGAACGTCGCGTATTCGGGCAGACCGTCGGCGCTGATAAGCTTGACGCCGTAACCCACAGAGGTCACGAGGCTTTCCTCGGAGTATTCTTTTTCGGATAATTCCGTGAGGCTGTCGATATAGCTTTCCGCGTGGCCGTTAGCGGCAACGGCGACAAAAAGCCTCCCGCCGTACATTTCTCTTTGCTCGGGGATATCGCCGTCGAAGAGCTGTATTCCCTGATGCTGAAGCTCAAAAACCTCGTCGGAGCGTACCGCAAGGTAATTCCACCCCTCGGGGACGTG
>CANRLU010000060.1 GCA_947631535.1 uncultured Clostridia bacterium
TCTCCCAAAGCTTGTCGCCGATGACGAGCTGCTGCTGTCTGCAAGAGCGAATGTTGGAGAGCTTATCGCCAAGGATAATGATTTTCTCATCGCGCGGAGCGTTCTTCAGGTGCTCTATAGTGGCAGTCTTGCGGGCAAACCAGGTATCCTCCGGCGGAAGAGATTCCATCTTGTCCTCGGTGTCCGACGATACCAGCGAGGCTACTCTGTCACCGAAATTTTTTCTGATGTCGTCGATGGTGTAAGGGGTATCTTCGACTACGTCGTGGAGCACGGCGGCCGCAAGAACATCTTCGTCCGACGTGACGGTTCCGGCGATAGCCGCCACCTCAAGCGGGTGAGTGATATAAGGCGTATCGCTCCCTTTGCGCACCATGCCGTGATGCGCGTTCAGCGCAAATCGTATTGCTTTTTCAAAGACGGATTCTTCGGTGATGTTCATATGCTCTACCTTCCTTAAATTATTTTCTTACTTTATTATAATTTGCGGCAATATAAAAGTCAAGTCTTACCTTTTTATACAGCATTTTCCTGCTCTTCGGCGCTCCCGCCCTTGCCGCGTCATATCTTTTCGGATTTAAATGCCTGAATATGTGTAATTTTCACAAAATTTTCATTTTGAAATTGTTTTTTTGTCCTGTGCCTCTTGTCATAAAATTAAAATGGGAGTATAATTTATGTATGAAAATTTTGCGCTTTAAAACGTAAAACAGAAAAGGAGATGCAATGATGAAATTTTCAGAGAACTCGGTTTTCCGCCGCATAGTTTCGCTGATGCTGACATTCGCGATGCTGCTTTCGCTGATCGTCGTGATGCCGGTAAGCGTAAGTGCGGATGAGGAAAACATCTCCGGAAGCATGCCTCTTGAACTGATTGACGCAGACTATATTCCCGATGTCCGCGACCACAGCAAGATGCTCCCTTCCGACGACGGCATTATGCCGGTTTCGCTCGATGAAGACGAATATGTGCGTGTGTCCATAGTCGTCGAGGGCGGATCCACTCTTTCGGCGGGCTTCGCCGCAAAGGGAATTGCGGATAATGCCTCGGCAATGTCTTACCGTTCCGGCCTCAGGCTGAAGCAGGAAGACGTTGTAAACAGGATACGCACCAACCTCGGCATAAAAGTCGATGTGGTGTGGAACCTCACACTCGCGGCCAACATCATTTCCGCGAACGTCCGCAGGGGCGACATTGAGGCTATCAAGTCCGTTCCCGGCGTTGTTGACGTTTACGAGGAAGCGATCTTCACCGCTACCGGTCTCGACAAAGTAGGCGTGACCGACACTCCCAATATGGCCAACTCGCCCATTCTCACGGGCTCCAACGTCGCCTGGGCCAACGGCTATACCGGCGCGGGCTCGAAAGTTGCCATAATCGATACCGGTCTCGACCTCGAGCATATCGCCTTTGACGGCGACGCTCTGCTTTATTCTTACCAGCAGAACGGTTATGATACTTCGCTCCTTATGACCGAAGCCGATATCCAGAAGGTGTATTCCGAGCTCAATATGAGCGACAGAGGCGACTACACCAGCGACTTCTATTACAGTGAAAAGGTCCCCGTTGCGTTCAACTATATGAGCGGTACCGCCAACGTAAGGCATACCGGCAACGGCCTCGACCCTCACGGCTCACACGTTGCGGGTATTGCCGCAGCCAACGCCTATATTCCCGACGGCAACGGCGGATTTACCGACGTTACCACTCTTGAGGACGAAGCTTCGAGAGTAAAGGGCGTTGCTCCCGATGCCCAGATATTCGCTATGGAAGTATTCAGCGGCGGCGGCGCACGCGAATCCGATTACATTGCCGCCCTTGAAGACGCTATGCTCCTCGGCGCCGACGCCTGCAACCTCTCGCTCGGCTCTGACAACGGCTTCTCCCACAGCGATCAGTTCGGCAAAATCCTTGAAGACATCACCGCGAGCGGCACCGTTGTTTCGGTATCGCAGGGCAACAGCGGCGCGTTCTCCGATTACCTCGGCGACGGCAATCTTCACAGCGATGACGTAAGCTTTAACCTTGCCGGCTCTCCCGGTTCCTACACCGATTCCTTCACCGTAGCTTCCGTAAACAACGGCGGCTATGTTGAGCAGGTCCTCACCCTTGACGGCACCGTTATCCCGATCTACGACGCCGCCGCCGCAAGCAGCGGATCTTCCGTTCAGCCTTTCTACACCCTCGGCGAAAGCGTAGATTACATCTATATTGAAGACACAGGCACCAAGGAACAGCTTGACTTCCTTAAGGAAAAAGGCCTTGTTGAGGGCAAAGTCGTCTGCATTGAAAGAGGCGACATTTCGTTCGCCGAAAAGGCAAACAATGCCGTTGAAGCCGGCGCTATCGGCGTTATCATTGTAAACACCGATAACGAGCTCTTCGGTATGCTCCTTGACGACTACAAGTATACCGCTCCTGTGGTATCCGTCGCGAGCAGCACCGGCAGAACGCTGCGCAGCTCACGTGCTATGAAGTATGAGCAGATGGATGACGGCTGGTTCTACTACTATATACCCGACGAAACCAGAAACGCACCCATTGAGATCTCCGCTCACGGCGCCAACAGAGGCGAGCAGATAATGAGCGACTTCAGCTCTTGGGGCGTTCCCGGAAGCCTTGAGCTCAAGCCCGAGATAACCGCCCCCGGCGGCAACATCAACTCGGTTCTCGGCGCCAACGACGATGTGGGCGGCGAGGGCATAGGCACCGCCGCGCACAACGAATATATAGGAATGTCCGGTACTTCTATGGCCGCTCCGCACATTGCGGGTATGGTAGCCGTAGTTGACCAGTTCGTAAGGGAGAACAGCCTTGCCGACAGGCTCGGCCTCACTCCGAGGGTAATTGCGCAGAGCCTTCTTATGTCTACCGCAACTCCCATTGGAGATCCCTATAACGCCGGCAATTACTACCCCGTTCTCTTCCAGGGCGCCGGTGTTGCCAACGTAGGCAACGCGGTATCCGCCGATGCTTTCATCATGATGGATCCCAACGCTACCGCCAGTTATGCCGACGGCAAGGTGAAGGTCGAGCTCGGCGACGATCCTGCCAAGACCGGTGTTTATGATTACACCTTCACCATTACCAATATCGGCGAAGGCACCAACTCTTACACCTTCAATACCAACCTCTTCACTCAGGCTATCGAGGGCGCATACCTCTCGAAGTCTACCACCAATCTTCCCGCCACCGTCACTTACGAGGTTGACGACGTTCCTTACGAAGTAGTCGCCTCCATCGAGGCCGACGTTGACAAGGACGGCGACACCGATGAATACGACGCAGTCGCGATCCTTAACTACCTTGTCGGCAACAACGACGGCACTAATCTCGACCTCGTCGCGGCTGACGTTGACGAAGACACCGAAGTAACTTCTTACGACGCTCACCTCATTCTTGCCGGCCTCGGCACAAGAGTCACTCTTGAAAAGGACGAGTCCGTAAAGGTTGACGTTCACATCGTCCTCAACGACAAGGCGTCGCTCGATTCCTACTATGTAAACGGCGCTTGGATCGAGGGTTACACCACCGTTTCGGCAGAAGCTTCCGCCGATGGCGTACTCGATGTTGACTACAGCATCCCGATAGTCGGTTTCTATGGCAACTGGACCGATCCTTCTATGTTCGAACCCCAGACCGCCATTGAAGCCCTCTACGGCACCGACGACACCCCGAACTACGGCGGCGCGCAGGTTTCCGTAGGCGGTATGCCTATCCCCAGCAACGGTCTTCTCACCTATGTTGATTCCACCGACGGCGGCGAGTACATCGTAAACGGCAACCCGTTCGTCAGCGAAGACGAATATCCTGCCGACAGGCTCGCTATGAGAAGCGTTGACACCCTGAGCTCCTTCTACTACTCGCTCATACGCAGCGCCTCCGATGTCATCACCTCTATCCGCGACGCAAGCGGAAAGGTCATTTGGGATATAGCCAATGCCGATGTAAGAGGTATGTTTGTAAACAGCAGCGGCTCCCTTTCCAACTACTCTTACACTCAGAAGCTCAACGTAACTCCCGGGGCCGCAGGCCTTAGCGACGGCGACGAGTTCACCGTTTCGATAACCGCTATCCCCGAATATTACCTTATGAACGCCGTTCACGACGAGTCCGCGGTTATAGGACTTGTCGAAAGCGGAGTCCTCGGCAAGGGCGCGACCCTTTCCTACACCCTCACCGTTGACGACACCGCTCCCGTTATCGGCTCGGCGTCGGTCGGCATTGAGCCCGACAACAAGGGCGACCTCACCTTTAAGGTCACCGATAACGAAAACCTTGCGTTCGTTGCAGTTATGCGCCGCAGCGAAGCCGAGATCTACGCTTACGATGTTCCCGCAACGAGCGAATGTGAATTCACCGCCACTGCCGAAGAGCTTGAAGGCGCGGGCGAGTTCGTTCTCCTCTTCGCCGGCGACTATGCCGGAAACATCACCGCAAAGGTAGTTGCCTATCCTTACGGTGAGAATCCCTCTGTTGCAGGCCAGCTCATAGGCGTGAATATGCCCGACAGTTCCGACGCCAACTTCAGAAACTTCGCATGGCGCACTTTGGTTCCCGAAGAAGTAGCCTATGATATGACCGACTTCTCCAACGGCCACTACACCGGCATTGATTACTATGCTCCTGCAAACGGCGATCCCGAAGCGCTTATCCCCGTTTCGGCGGCTACATATTACGACGGATTTGTCTTCTTCGTCGGTCAGTATGAAGACGGCACCACCACCGCGCTTTACGCAGCCTCGGTAGACGAGCCCGACTACATCTATCTTGTATCCGACCTGCCCGCCTACGGCATCGACGCAGTTACCGCTCTTTCTTACAACGAAGAATACGGCATTGTAGCACTCAGCTCGAACTCCATTTATTCTCTCGTTGTTACTATTGACCCGCTTTCCGGCGAAGCCGAATTGCTCGGCGCTGTAGCGGCTCCGGAGATTCAGTTGCCGTTTGTTTCGCTGGCCATCGCTCCCGACGGCACCTGCTATGGCGATGTTCCCACTACGAGCAGCGGCTTAAGAGGCGCGCTTTACACATTCGACCTCTTTACGGTAGAGTACTACGGCATGTTTGGTTACGTTGCCTCTGCCGAGCCCGTTGACGTTATCGAGGACGAACCTCACAGCAATCTTGTGAGCATGGTCTATGATGATGTCAACGACAAGATCTATGCCGTTGAGACATACGCCGGATATATGACGACCTCGTATATGTTCACCTTTGACGTTGCGACCGGCGTGCTCGAACACTCCAACACGACAGACACAGGCTCTTACTACTACATGGCATCTAATATGCCTTCTATGTACGGCCTCTGCCTCGTTCCCGAGGACACCGATAGCGTAACTCTCCAGCCCACTACTACGGCTACCGACATCTCGGTTTCCACTAACGAGCTCGAGATACTCGTGGGCGAGAACTACGCCATCAGCGCTCAGGCCAATCCTTGGACGCTCGAACTCTCCGATGAATTCGGCTACCCGATAAGCACCCGTGCGGTCACTTGGACTGTTCAAGACCCGTCTGTTGTCATGATAAACGGCAACGTTATCACCGGACTTAAGGCCGGCACGACCACCATCGAGGGCAAGTCGGTTGCAACTCCGGAAGTAACAACCGGTCCGATAACCGTTACGGTCACCACTGCACCTTCTTACGAGCTCAATGCTTTCGTATACGGCACCGATGTTGCCGGCTGGGCGATTGTAAACTCCTCCAACCCGAAGGGTTATATAGAGCTCACCGACTCCGATTATCCCGTTTATGCCGGAACCAACAGCGGCGTGCTTGCGGACGGCTCGCAGAAGATATACGTACAGGACGGCAACTACATTTCCGAGATCGACGCGGCAACTCTTGAGCCCACCGGCAGAGCCGGAGCGATCATGTATACACCGCTCCTCTTCAGCGATATGGCTGAGCTTCCCGAATATGCAGGTGAAGCGGCATTGGCCGGTACGGGATATCCTACTCCTGAATATATCGCTATAGGCGGTTCCGGAGATATGCTTATCATGGGCTATGTTGATGACCCGGGCGAGAGCGCTGCACTCGACGGCTATATTACCGACTTCGGCTCTCCGATGGTAGGTATTGCCAACAGAGGCGTTTATACCATAAACCTCGGCGGTGTAACTGCACCCGGCCTTGTGTATATGATCATATGCGAAGACGGTACGATTCATCAGATCTGTGTAATTCTGGATGGCGTATATGCCGGACAGATAGGCACTCTTTCCACCGTGTATGACACCGGCATCAAGAACCCCGGCGCCGGCGACTTCTACGGCACCAATGCCGAATATCTCACAGCTCTCGGTTCGCTCTTCTGCGACCCCGAGACCAATATGATACTCTACTCGGTATACAACACCGCTATTAACCCCGACACCGCGCTTCTCTACTACATCAAGCTTGATGAGGAGACCGGCGAGGCTCACGTAGCTGCCGATCCCGAAGGCTTCGGCCCCGACATATGGCCCGCTGTAGCTCTTATCAACAGAAATGCGATAACCTACGACGCAAGCAAGGCAAGCATTGAGCTTAACGCCGATGTGGCTTCGCTCCAGAAGGCCCATAGTTTGGTTCTTGAGCCCAACAGCCTCCTCACGATGCCCGTTCGTCCTGCCCGCGCAGGCAGCTTCTTCAGCGCCCCGATCCCCGAGGTTCCCGCTGTCACCGAGCCCGCCGTGACCGAGCCTGCAGTAACAGAGCCCGAAGTCACCGAACCCGAGGTTACGGAACCCGAGGTCACTGAGCCTGCTGTCACCGAACCCGCAGTGACCGAGCCCGAGCCCGAGGTAACGGAGCCCGCTCCCTTAGATCCCGCGCAAGCTCCCGTTGTCGGCTCGCTCAACAGCATCACCGTTGAAGGCAACAGCCCCGCGCTCGAGTCTCAGTATGTCGATCCCGACAACTGCACCGTAATGGTACAGGTAAAGGTCACCGACTACACCAACGGACTTCTCACCGTAACTTACGATCCCACTCTGCTCAAGCTCACCAAGTCGGTTGCCTGCGCAACGTTCAGCGCCATTGACGTTGACGAGGAGGCGGGTGTTATCACCTTCGCCTACGCCTGTGCGGATCCCGAGAGCGGAATGGTGCTCGATCTGCTCTTCACCTATGACGACGCCGACAGATATGAGGACTTCCCGAATATCGTTGTAGACGCGCTTGAGGAGAACGAACCCGGCAACGATCCCGACCCGATCGAGATCCCCGTCGATCCCAACACCGCAAACGGTCCCGAACACGTTCACAACTATGTGATGGTGTTCAACGACGAAGTGCACTGGCTCCAGTGCCTCGGCTGCGGCGCGATGACCGGCCCGAGAGAGCTCCACAACTTTGTGAACGGAGTTTGCACCGGCTGCCTCTGCCTCCAGCCCGGATATGCGGTTCCCAACACTCCCGCTGTCGGAGACGACACGACTGTTGAGATCGAATCTCCTGTTGAAGCAAAACTTAACGAAAGCGTCGTCGAAGACTGACGCATAAAGCCGCAAAAAAGGCGTTCACCCAATAGG
Source organism: uncultured Clostridia bacterium (assembly GCA_947631535.1). Lineage (GTDB taxonomy): Bacteria > Bacillota > Clostridia > Oscillospirales > Ruminococcaceae > Faeciplasma. The sequence goes on from CANRLU010000060.1 coordinate 7,531, forward strand.
GTGAGCGCCTTTGGCGTTTATATGAACATTTATATCAGTCTCGCCACTTCGAGTAAAGCTCGCATATCTGCGAGGTGAGTTTGGCGTTGTCTTTGTTGGTCATTCCGCGGCGGCGCTTGGCAAGTTCGAGCAGCTTTTCGGCCTCCGCCACAAGCTGCCGATATACCGTATCCGCGCGCGAAGAGCCCTTGAGCTCCTTTTCGCGGTCTACCGGCTGACCCTCGGCGTAAACGGTCATTCTGCCGGTGGAAAGGTCGTATTCCGTGCCGCTGTAGGGAGCTTCGGCGTTATAGCCCTTTTCCGCGAGCAGCTTTTTGAAGTCCTCGCAGGAGAGGTCGTCGCCGTGGTTGACGAATATCAGCTCCGGCTTTTTTGCAAAGCCCTCTACCCACGATATCAGTCCTGCTTGGTCGGCGTGGCCGCTCGTGCCGTGCAAAGAGCATATCTCGGCGTTTACCGAAATCTCCTCGCCGAAGAGCGTGACGCACTTTTCGCCGTTCAAAAGCCTCCTGCCGAGTGAGCCCTCCGCCTGATATCCCACAAAGAGGATTATATTCTCGGGCTTCCAGAGGTTGTGCTTGAGGTGGTGGCGTATCCGTCCGGCCTCGCACATTCCGCTCGCCGAAATTATTATCTTCGGCTCGTCGATGGCATTGATAAGCTTGGATTCCTCCGAGGTGAGCGTCATTCTTATGTCGTCGAACCATATCGGGTTGACGCCCTGCTTTATCAGCGCAAGGGTCTCGTCGTCGAAGCAGACGGGGTCGCACTGCATAAATATCGAGGTCGCCTCCGACGCGAGCGGGCTGTCAACGTAAACGGGGAAGCCGTCGTGGCCCTTTACGGCACCGCTCTGCTTTATCTCGCGTATGGCATAGAGGATCTCCTGCGTGCGCCCCACGGCGAACGAGGGTATCACCACGCTGCCGCCTCTGTCGAGAGCTCTCTGGATTATTCCCGCGAGCTCTGCTTCAACGTTTCCGCGCTCCGGCTCGTGCAGGCGGTTCCCATAGGTGGATTCAATCACGAGATAGTCGGCTTCCTCTACCTGCTGCGGGTCGCGGATTATCCGCTGATTTTTGTTTCCTACGTCGCCGCTGAAGACTATTTTTTTGCTGACGTTTCCCTCGGTGAGCCAGAGCTCTATGCAGGCCGAGCCGAGAAGATGTCCTATATCGGTAAATCTGAGCTCTATTCCCTCAGCGGGTCTCACGATTTCTCCGTAATTGCAGCGGCGGAAGAGCGAGAGCGCCCCGAGAGCGTCGTCCATACCGTATATGGGCTCGACCGCCTCAAGTCCTGCGCGTTCGTTTTTGCGCGAGCGCCATTCCGCCTCCGATTCCTGAATGTGGGCGGAGTCCCTCAGCATTATCTCGCACAGGTCGCTCGTGACGGCAGTGGCGTAAATCTTTCCCTCAAAGCCCTCTTTATAGAGCCTTGGCAGCATACCGGAGTGGTCTATGTGGGCGTGAGTCAGGAACACGGCTTCTATCTGCGAGGCGGCAATAGGCAGCTCTGCGTTTTTAAAGACGTCACGGCCCTGCTCCATTCCGCAGTCAACGAGGAAATACCTCCCGCAGACCGTCAAAAGCGTGCAGCTCCCCGTGACCTCGTGAGTTGCGCCGATAAACTGTATCTTCATTTTCAACACCTCCGAGGATATTATACCACGCATTTTCCGCAGCTGCAACAGAAAAATGAAAAGGGAGAGGCGTAAAGTGGCTGCTCTCGCTATGTGCGGCAAATGGTGAGACCGATGCGGCGGTAAGTTTCACGACTGAGTTTTTTGTTTGCCTCGCCTTGCTCGGCAAATGGGGAGACAATGCGGCGTCGAAGAGTGATATAAAGGTAACATGGTCACGCCGCATCTGTCGTTCGCTCCGCTCTCGACCCGAGTGCCCTGTGCTTCGACCCCAGCCGAGATATGCGATTATTTCTCCGCAAGCACGAGCGGGCGGAGCCATATATGCCCGCGAAGTGCGAGCGACAAGAAATAACGCCTATCTTTTTGAAAAAGGCTTGACCGAAAACTTTTATGTTTTTACCTTTTTCGACTTTTGCAGGCATCAAAAAAGCGCCGGTTTCCCGACGCTTTTGCTTTGTTTTGTCCCTTACGCCGCCTTGGCGCCGTTGAGCCTTACTATGCTCAAAATGCGCACAATCACGGTGCTCAGGCAGAGGTTTATCGCCGACTCGACGAGGAAGTTGAGACCTACCATTCCTAAGATCAGGAAAGCGAAGGCGTTGTCGTAACCGCTTGCGGCGCCGAGCTCCGAGACGGTGTTGAAGAAGAACGCCACGCAGCCGAGCAGGAAAATTCCGGTATTAACTATCGGCGCGGCGAGCCCGGCGGTCACAACAGCCGCGAGCTTGTTTTTCTTTGCGATGGCGTTGTAAACGGCTCCCGCGACGAGACCCGCAACGGTTCCCTTGACGAGCACCACGAGAATTGTGGCGGGCGCGTTTACGCTCATAAACAGCGCAGTGGAGGGTTCAAACAGGACCACAAAGCTGAACACGAAGCCGAGCCAGGCTCCCGCTTTCCAGCCGTAGAGAGCCGCGCCTATGATCGTCGGGGCGAGCGCGAGGGTGATGTTGAACGGGCCGAATCTTATCCCCACAAATCCCGCAAAGAGCTCGAGCGCGACGGTTATCGCCGTTAAAATGCCCATTACCGCGAGCATGCGGGTCTTTTCTTTTGAGTTTGTCATAAAAATTCCTCCTGATGATTGTTTATTTAAAAACTTGCGTTTTTTTGATAGATCTCATAAAGGCCGTCCAAAAGCAGCCTGTCGTCGCGGATAATGCCTTCGGTGCGGCAGTAGGGGACTATAAGCCCCGCGAGGCCTCCCGTCGCGACTACTTTTGCGTCGCCGAGCTTTTCGCGGAACCGCTCTATCATTCCGTCCATCATAGAGGCGGTGCCCAAAAGCGAGCCCGAGCGCATACATTCGGCGGTGTCGAGGCTTATCGGGGATATGTCGGAGCCGTCAGGCGAGATGTCCTGCAAGAGCGCTGCCGACGAGCTCAATGCCCGCAGCGATATCATCACGCCGGGGATTATCGAGCCGCCTATGAACACGCCGTCTTTATCCACGGCGGTTATCGTCGTGGCGGTGCCGAAGTCGAAGATAATAAGCGGCGAGCCGTATTTTTTTATCGCGCCGACGGCTCCGCAAACGAGGTCTGCGCCTATGGCACTCTCGTCGAGCCCATTTATTTTAAGGCCGCTTTTTATTCCCTTGCCCACGGTCATAGGCTCTATTCCGAAGAGGAGCTTTATAGCCGCTCCGAGCGAGGTTATCAGCGCGGGGACCACGGTGGAGATTACAGCGCCGTTTACCGCACTGCGCGACACGCCGTATAAATTCAGTATATTTCCGATCTCGGCTGCATACTGGTCGGAAGTGCGCAGCGGGTCGGTGGCTATCCTTGCGGTAAAAAGGAGCTCTCCCGAGCCGTCAAACGCACCCAATACGATGTTTGTATTGCCTGCGTCGATAGCGAAAACCATTTCAAATCAACCCCTTTTCCGTTGTCTTTTGGTATTATAATACGTTGTTTTGCAGTAATCAAGGGGTAAAAACCAATTTCGTAGCCCTACACAATTTTTGCACAAAACCCCTCTTGTTTTGTGTACTTTTCAGAGATGTTTATACATTATTATGCATATTTATGCAAGAGATATACATTTGAAGACGAGAGCCTGTCAGGCTGCTGCCACATGCAAACAAATTTTGTCCGAAAGAATTTACACAGCGTCGGGATAGTTCTATGCCGATAATGCTGACAGTTAGTCAGAATATGCTCGTTCACACAAAATTATGCCCGCAAACGCCGAAAGGTTCTCCCGAGCTTGGAGCCTGTCGATGAGGGGCAATATGGGGTCTTGAAGTAATATTTTGCAATGATTATCCTGTGCAGAGCATTGAAAAGAAAAAGCACGGAGTAGCGAAAAAACCTTGTACTTCGTGCTTTTTGTCTGCCCGATCAATACGGCGGCATTTGTTATGATGCGGTATTTCTTCCGCACCACTTTATCTTTGCATAAACCGCGGCAGAAATGCCGACGGCTGCCGCTATAAGCCACGGCAGAGCGTGAAGAAGGCTGCCGTCGCCCATTTTCCACATTATCTCAGCCGACGATACGGGAATTGTGAAGGAGAAATACTTTGCGGCGTCGAGCCCGAGAACCGTAAACATCGGCGGAAGAACGAGCACTGCCGTTCCCAGAAGATAAGCGCCGAGAACGTTTTTCGACAGGCTGCTCAGCAGCAGAACGGCGAGCGCAACGAATATCAGCATTATCAGCCTTACGGCGTAGAGAGTTATAAGATACTGCGCTATGCTTATGTTCAGAGGAAAGTTTGCGAGTGCATCGATGTTGCGGACCGGCGCGGCAAGGGTCTTGGGGTGACTGTATCCTATAAAATCGCTCAGCTCGCGCATATAGACTGCCGCCCACGAAATTGCCGTCGAAAGAACCGAAATAAGAACCTTCCGTGCGAACACTGCGTTTCTTCCGCGCTTGAGGGAGCGGAGCATATATTCCACTCCGGTCTGGCGCTCATAAACGAAGACCGCAGCCGTCAGGAACACGGTGAAGAATATCGCGGCTGCGGCGTTGAGACGCTGAACCGAGAACGACGAGCTGCCGAAATAAATGTCGTAATTTACGTCGTAGACTATCCAAGGCTCAAAGCCGCCCTCGGCTGCGCGCTGCTTTATCTCTTCGGCCTTGCGCTCGAGCATATCTATAGCCTGAAGAGCTTCGCCGGCGTTGGCGGAGTAAAGAGCGGATCCTCGGGCGCGCTCGAAGTATTCGGCTTCGCTGCCGTCTATCACGCCCTCGACATCGGAGCAGTAGGCACCGTACATTCCGTTTTTGAGAAGCGATGAATCGAAGATCCCTCTGAATCCTAAAAGACCGCCGACCGCGACCACCGCAACAATGATAATTATTCCGAACTCATATATCAGCCACTTGTAGAGCTCCCAGCCGCCGACCGTAAGGCGGGCGCGGAAAACGTCGGCAAAGCGGTTGAGCACCGACGAAAGCTTCGAGAGGATATCCTTGTTGCCTTCGGGGCGGCGCTTAGCCTGCATCAGTATCGCCCAGAGCGCGAAGCAAACAGCCAGAACAGGCGCAGCCGTGAGCATAAATCTTCGGGCGTTTATCGGCGTTCCGAAAACGTTAAGATTGAAATAATCGGTGTAAAGACCGGATATGCGGACATAAGAAAACAGGTTCAGATATTTGAACACATTCGCCGAGCTCTGAGCGGGAATGAATCTGTAGAGGACGTATTCTCCGACAAGAAGCGTTCCCAGCACGCCGAGGGAAAACTGCGCGTTGGCGAGCGAGCCCAAAAGGCACCACAGAAAGAGCCCTATGAGGATCCCCGTGAAGACCTTGAGGGCAAAATATCCGCAAAGCCATTCGCCGACAGTGACAACTGCGCTGCAAAGCTTAAAGCTTTCGAGGGACTGTATCGGGCGCCCGAGGTCTCCGAGACCGCCGCCGAAGGCGCAGGACACCGCAAGAGGTATTGCGTAAACAAGGACGGTTGAAACTATAGAACCGACAAAAAGTATCCCCACGCGGGTAAATCCGAGGACGGCTCTGCCGTTTTTACAGCTTCTGACCGTGTGCCAGAGACCGTTTTTGCGCTCGTCCAAAAACGAGAGGACGATAATTATTATCATCGCGAGGAAGAAATAATCGGCAAAGTCGTATCCGAGCCAGTTTTCGAGGGATATGCTGTTGTCGAACGAAACCTTCGTGCCGTCTATCTTCGAGAAATCCTCGGCGGTCTTTTCGATGTTCTTTGAAGTATAGCCGCCGCTTGTCTGGAATATCCCGACTCCGGAGACCCTTTTAGCCTGCTCGTTTACGGAATTGAGGTAATCGGCATAGCCCGAGAGATATACCGCCTGATTTCTTACCCTGTATACCCCTGCAAGCGCGGTTCCCGCGAACCTCATTACGGCATATCTTTCATTTCCGAGGGATAAAAACCTCGGGAAATGCACCGCAACCGCTTCTTCGGCTTCTTTAAAAGAATCGCTTTCCTCGGGCGGAAGAGCTCCCGAGAAAAAGGCGGTGTAATTATAAATCACGGATTCGTATTCCGCGCAGATCTCGGCTATTTCGTCGTAGCTCCTGCCCCTGCACTCGGAATAAAGCTCGGAAACGGCTTTCTGAGCGGCTATCATATCTCCTACTGCCCCGGGCTCGAGGCGGCTGACGAGCGAAGTTGCAAAGAAAACAGTGCAGAGAACGGTTATCAGAAGAAACAGGACCGCTCTTTTTCGGTCAAAAAATACCCTTTTCCATTCGCTCATAGCTCATTCCCCCAGGAAGCAGAGATAAACGTCTTCGAGGCTCGGATAATGCGCGACGGG
>CANRLU010000061.1 GCA_947631535.1 uncultured Clostridia bacterium
CGAATCGCAGCAAAACTCCGATAATTATCGCGGTGTGCGCGGTGGTCGTCGTTCTGATAGCGGCGATAGTTGCGGTGATTGCGATATCCGCGCTTAAAGGCAATGATTCGCAGGTTAGCTCAGGTTACGGCTGGGAAGAGAACGAAAATGATACATCATCAGATTTGCCGGAATTCTGCGGGAAGTATAACGGCGGTGTACTGTATGCAACTTCCTATGTCAACGAATACTTCGGCTTTAAGGTAAATCTCGATTCGTCGTGGTCATTTGCCAATGATAGCCAGATAGCGGAAGCCCTCGGTGCAGAAACTAAGAGCACGGTTGACCTTTCCAATCTTGATTTTGCTGCTAATTTCACAGACATGGTCGCGACAGATGCCAATATAGATAATCTGATTTGTGTACAGTTTTTGTATTACGGCGGCACTGCGATTGATCCTTTTGAGGAATACAGCAGCGAGGATGAGATTATGGCGGATATCCTATCCGGGTTCTGCTCAAATTATTCCGAAAGCAACGGTGAATACATCGATTATTCTACATATGGAAACAAAGCTTACTTGGGCGGCTTAGAGATGACTACGGTTTCTGTTACATTCTATTACGATGACGGAACGGTATCATATGAAAAAAATTACTTTATGCGGAAAGATGACGTAGTGATTTTAATATCGAATGATTCAACAGATGCGAACGGCATACCCGCTATTGAATCTATGTTCTCACCGGCGTAAACCGTTAAACGGTTTTACATATATTTTTGAAAGCGAGGAAATTAAAAATGCTAAGAAGATGTTACAAATGCAGAACGGATATCCCCAAGGATGGTCACATTTGTCCGAAGTGCGGTACGGATTTTGAATCATTCGGTCCAAAGGACGCGATAACGGCAATAATCGGATCGATAATAATCCCACTTGGAGGGATTGTTCTCGGAATACAGGGGCTGATGAGGTTTAGGGAGCCCAAAACAAGGAAAAAGTTTATTGCGGCAATAGTTCTATCTTTGGTAATGGCGGTAGTCTGGCTTGCTATCACTGCCGCAGCAAATGCCTGATGAAAATTAGGGCAATAAATATCGGCGCGGACAAAATATTTCGCGCCGATCGTTTAAAAATTTAGAAAGAAAAGGGGAAATTTAAAATGATTTGTCAAAAATGCGGTGCGGAAAATGCGGACGACAACCTGTTCTGCATGACTTGCGGTGAAAAGCTTGAAGCTCCGAAAGTTGAAGACGAAAGCGTTAAGTTTTGCACATACTGCGGAAGCAAGCTAAATGAAGGCAGTGCATTCTGTCCTGTCTGCGGGCGTCAGGTTATTTCTGATGCGAAAGAAGGGTCGGTGTGTCCTAAATGCGGGGCAGCGCTTGAAACACCTGTTGAATTCTGCCCGTTCTGCGGCGCTAAAACAATGGCGGTCAACGCCAGGGAAATCAAGTCGAAAAGAGATTCCGAAGAAAGCGTAAGAAAATGTCCTAAGTGTGGGCAGGAGCTTGACGATACGGCAGATTTATGCCCTAACTGCGGCGAAAAGGTCAAGAAAAAGTCTAATAACATGATTTTGGCACAGATTGTTGCCGGTATCGTCGCAGCGTTGCTTGCAATGTTGATATCTAATTTCGTTTGGGAATACTTTGGGTGATTCTCGATAGTATCATCAAATAAAAACGATTATCAGATATCAGTATAGCGGAAATAGAGGAACTAAAATGAGCACTAAAAGAACCTGTCAAGAATGCGGACGGGAGCTTGACCCTTCGGACGAATTCTGTACGAATTGCGGAGCTAAAGTGCCGCCTGCGGGCGCTGTTACGGCACCCGAAATAGTGACCGACAGCGGCAGCAATGGGCATATTTCTGCTGAAGAATTTAAGAAGTACGAGGTAACAAAAGGCGTCCGTTACGACGAGAATGGTGCTTACTACAGGTTTGACACCGGCAAAGTTCCCGAGAATGTAAAAAAAGCCACGTTGAAAGCTCAAAAAGGTGTGCTCACAAGCGGAACAGCCTCGGTCATGCGAAAAACCTATGTGATGAGCATCGTGCTTCTGCCGATAGCTTTAATTGTAGCGGTTGCTTTATCTGGTGCCGATTTGACGTTTTTGCCATACCTTATAGCTGCGCTTTTATTTGCGCCCTCAATAGCTATAGCTGTCGGCAACTCAAAAGTATATAAATCTGCCATAGACACTGCTCAGAATCGTGTTTCGACTTCGGGTCTTGAAATAATAAACATCGCCGTCTGGGTCAGAACGATTTTGGTTGCAATCGCAATAGTAGCCCTGTTGATCGCAAACTCTGTCGTATCTGATGAAATGTGCGTTATTTTAGCAATCTTCGGTGGAATGCTTTTACTGCTTGATATTAGCTCAATTATGTGCTTAAAGACATTAAAATATGAGCTTGAGACATGCACTCAAGTGTCGCACATCGCAAAAGTCGTCACATTAATACTGACAATTTTTGTCGGCTCATTTCCTGCAATCTCATTTGCAGTATTTTCGTTATTTATGCCGCTTATTGGTTCTGAATTTGATCCTTTTATGTTCGTCAGCTTGGCGTTAGCTGTATATGGGATTTACTCCGTTTGTGCGGGTAAATTGCTGGTCAATTATCATAAAGAGGTGTTTGGCGCAATAGCGGGTGAACTCAGAAAAGAGCAGAAATCGGAAGAAACAACTGAGCCTGTTTCGGGAAATCAGGCGAATGTTCCCGTCTGCCCGAAATGCGGCGCCCAAGTTGCGGCTGACAGCCAGTTCTGCATGGCTTGCGGCACAAAGTTAGAAAAGCCGGCAGAAAAAGCTGACCGTCCGAGCTTCTGCCCCTACTGCGGCAGCAAACTAAATGCCGACAGCGCGTTCTGTACAAGCTGCGGCAAAAAGCTGTAGACTATTTATGCATAAATTCAGGAGGGCGGGGTTGCAGCCCTCCTAATCTTTGTATTTGGAAGTAATGTTATGTCAAAAAGAATAATTTCACACAGGCCTGCCTTTTATGGGCAGACCTGCTTTGAACCCTTTTTTATTTGTTTGTATATATCTATTCAACAAAAAAAGGAGCCGCAAAGCTCCTTTTTCCAAATTCTTTTGATTTCTAATTGTGTTTTCCGAGCCACTCAAAAAGCATATCTGCCGACATCTTTTCCGACGCCAAGGACAACCCGACTTCTACAAGCTCATCTTGTGTGCAGCTGATCTCTACGCCGTTAAGCTCCAGAAAAACAAGCATAGTGTGAACGCCTATTCGCTTATTGCCGTCCACAAACGGGTGATTCGACACGAGTGAAAACCCGAGCCTTGCCGCTTTTTGAAGCAAAGTGGGATAAATGTCAGCGCCGCCGAATGTCTGAAACGGCGCTTCGAGTGCGGATTCTAAAAGTCCCTCGTCCCTGATTCCGTCCGTGCCGCCTGTAGCTGAAATCATCGCTTGATGCATTTATATAACATGTTTTTTCGTGCCTGATCATTTTGCAAGCTCCTTATATGCATCTGCATACTTCGCCATAAGCCGCTTTGAAATTGCCTCAACGTCTTCATCAGCCGCAGCCTGCATTTTCTCGGCTTCGGAAAACTCCATCAGAATATACCTCGGCACGTTGTTTTTAAGAATGACAGCCGCACCTTTTTCGTCCACAAGACGCGCAACTTTTGAGAAGTTCTGATTCGCCTCGGTGATTGATACAAGGTTGTTGGTGTCAATGGTCATAATATCGCCTCCGAATATAGTATAATACACTTTTAGGCGAAATTCAACCTATTTTGAAAAAATTTTGCATATGTCATTGAAGTAAAAAAGAAATTCAGGCCTGCCTTTTATGGGCAGACCCGCTTTGCTTTTCTGTAAATCTTCCTCGGATTTAAATTCAGCTTTTTAATCGCTTCGGCTGCTGTAAGCTCTTCCCACTTCTACGCCGGAAGATGGGAGCCGCTCCCTCCCCATTTTCCTCCATAGCGGAATAAATAGGAGAATTCCGACGAGCATCGCCCCGCAGTCGGCTATAGGCGTTGCCCAGGCGATGGCGTCGGCGCCGCCGAGAAAATCAAGCAGGAACATAAACGGAACGTCGAGCCCGCCTTTGCGGAGCATCGACAGTACCAGCGGTTTTCCCTTTTGCCCGACCGACTGGAATATTGAAATAATGACCGTTGTAATTGCCGTGAACGGTCCCGTGATGCAGATAATTCTCTGGAACATACTGCCGTAGCGCACCGTTTCGGCGTCGTCGATAAACGCCCGAACAAGCGGGTTCGCGCAAGTGAACAGCAGCACCGCCCCGACCGTCGTGACCGCAAGGCTCAGAAGAAGCGTTACCTTTATCGCCGAGCGCATACGCGTTGTGTTTTTGGCGGAGTAATTATATCCGATCAGCGGGATAACTCCCTGAGAAAGACCGTTGGCAATCGCAAACGCCAGCATATCTATCTTCTTGGCGATGCCGATCCCCGCAACCGCCGCATTGGAATAATTGACCAGCAGCTTGTTGAGCGTGATGTTCGAGAAGATACCCATTACGTTCATAATCGAGCTCGGCAGCCCGACGAGCAAAACCTCTTTCGGTATGCCGTCCGAAACCGAGTAATATTTCGGGTTGAGCGTGAGGTGGAACTTACTGCGTTTGATAAGAATAAGCGCGATAAAATAGAGCGTCGCAATCAGATTCGAGAGCATTGTCGCGACCGCCGCGCCGGTGATTTCAAGGTGAAATCCGAAGATGAATATCGGGTCTAAAACGATGTTGAGTCCTCCGCCGAGAGCAACGCCGAAGCTCGCCTGACCGGAATACCCTTCGGCACGGACGAGATGAGCAAGAGCGGCATTTAAAACCGTAGGAACGGCGCCAACGGTCAGAGTCCAGAAGAGATAGCTCGCGCAGAAATCGTATGTAAATCCGTCCGTGCCGACGGCGGGCAGAATCACCCTGCGCAGTGCAAAGATTGCAAGCCCGTACAGCAGTGCCGCCGCGGCAGATGTCCAGATACAGAAGGCTGAGGTCTTTCTCGCCTTTTCGGTGTCGCCGAGCCCGAGGCTCCGCGATATGAGGCTTGCGCCGCCTATTCCGAAGAGGTTTGCAAGCCCTGTCGTCACCAAAAACAAGGGCAGCGAAAGAGAAGCTGCCGCAACTTGGTTCGGGTCGCCGACCTGCCCGACGAAAAACGTGTCCGCCATATTGTAAATGACTGTAATTATCTGGCTGATGACCGTAGGGACCACCAGCGCAAGGACCGCCCGCGTTACCGGCGTTTTTTCAAAAAGTTCCGTCTTGCTTGTTTTCATATTTCTGCCTCTTTCTCCGAGCTTTCAATCAGCAAAATAAATCCCCGAACCGCCATTCGGCAGCTGACGCCGACATCAACAGGGTATTGCCTGAAGCAGCCGGCTTCCTCCTGAGAGATAAAGCCGTGCATAATGCTGCGAAAGACGCGTTGCAGGTGCATCTTCTGCTCCTCGGTCAGCCTGTATCCGCCGAGGACAGTCATTATCGGCTCGACGATGTCGAATCCCGCCTTGTGTATCGCGTCGTTTTTAACCATCGGTAAAGACAGTATGACTTTATATATCTCGGGGCGTTCCTTTCCGAAGCGGTAATAAGCGTCAGAAAGCGCTTCGACTGCTTCCGAGCGCTCTTTTCCGGCTATGGCGGATAGCTGCACCTTTTTAAGCTCCGAAATGGCGTAATATCCTATCTCGGTGTAAAGTTCGTCCGAGCTTTGGATATGGTTATAGAGCGACGCCGCCTTTATATGCAGCCTGCCCGCCAGCTCACGCAGTGAAAAGCTGTGCAGTCCCTCCGATTCGATCATATCTATTGCCGCCCGAATAATGTCCGCGCGGGTCAGACCTTGCCGAGCCATAAGTGCCTCCTTAAGTAAAACTAACGATGTTAGTTTTATTATACGCTCTCGCTGTTAGGTTGTCAAGGGGAGGAGCGCTGCGCTGACAAGAGAATAAAAGACCTGAGTTCTTATCTCTGTTTTTTACTATCTGTCACAATGCTTGCAGGTGTTTCGTGATTCCGAGGCGCAAAAAGAAGGGGGTGTTGACGTTCTCCTTTTATATTGCCAAATTCCGCAGGATATGCTATACTAAAACTCAGGAGGTGATACGCTTGGCAGCCGCTAAAACCTACATCGCTATAGATTTAAAGAGCTTTTACGCCTCGGTGGAGTGTCGCGAGCGAGGGCTCGACCCGCTTACGGCTAATCTCGTCGTCGCAGACGAGAGCCGCACCGAAAAGACCATCTGCCTTGCGGTATCTCCCTCGCTGAAGGCCTACGGCATACCCGGCAGACCTCGGCTGTTTGAAGTCGTTCAGAGGATAAAAGAGGTAAACGCCGAACGGCAGAGAAGGGCTCCGAGGCGGAAATTCATAGGAGAGAGCTGCTTTTCCGATGAGCTCAAAGCCAACCCCGCGCTCTCGGTCTCGTATATCGTCGCGGTCCCGCGAATGGCGTATTACATCGAATACAGCACGAAGATCTACGAGGTATATCTCAAATATGTCGCGCCGGAGGACATTCACGTTTACTCCATCGATGAGGTGTTTATTGACGCGACCGACTACCTGAAAATCTACGGTCTTTCGGCTCACGATTTCGCAATGAAGATGATCCGCGACGTTTTGGAGACCACCGGTATCACCGCGACGGCGGGAATCGGCACTAATCTCTATCTCTGCAAGATAGCTATGGACATCGTCGCGAAGAAGATGCCGCCCGATAAAGACGGCGTGAGGATAGCCGAGCTTGACGAAATGAGCTACCGCGAAAAGCTCTGGGAGCATACCCCGCTGACCGATTTCTGGCGCGTGGGAAAAGGCTATTCGACTAAGCTTGAGGCTAACGGAATGTTCACTATGGGCGACGTCGCGAGGCGTTCGCTCACAGACGAAGACCTTCTTTATAAGCTCTTCGGAATCAACGCCGAGCTGCTTATCGACCACGCCTGGGGTTGGGAACCCGTCACTATTGCCGACATCAAGGCATATAAGCCCGAGACCAACAGCATAAGTTCGGGACAGGTCCTTACCGAGCCTTACCCGTTCGACAAGGCAAAGCTCGTCGTCAGGGAGATGACCGACCTGCTCGTTCTTGATCTCGTTGACAAGGGGCTCGTGACGAGTCAAATCGTCCTGACCGTAGGCTATGACGTTGAGAATCTCTCAAACGGCTATAGGGGAGACGTCACCACCGACCGCTACGGCAGAAAGATACCGAAGCACGCGCAGGGGACCGCCAATCTCGACAGCCCTACGAGCTCTACCAAGCTCATCACCGAAGCTGTAATGAAGCTTTATGACAAAATTGTCGGGAAAAAGATGCTTGTACGTCGGATAACCATAGCCGCCTGCAACGTGATCTCGGAGGCAGACGTTCCCAAGGAGCAGCCCGAGCAGCTCGACCTTTTTACCGACTATGAAGCCTTGAAATGCGTTCGGGAGCAGGAAAAGACCGCTCTTGAAAAGGAGAAGAGCCTGCAAAAGGCGGTTATAGGCATCAAGAAAAAATTCGGCAAGAATTCGGTGCTCAAGGGTATGAATTTCGAGGAGGGCGCGACCGCAAAGGACCGCAACCGACAGATCGGAGGGCATAAGGCTTGACATATAAAATCATAAGGAGCCGCAGAAAGACCCTCGGACTTGAAGTGACCTCAGAGGGCGTAACAGTCCGTGCGCCTTTGAGAATAAGCGCGGCTGAGATCGAGAAGTTTGTCGGTCAGCACGCGGGCTGGATAGAGAAAAACCTGAAAAAGATAGAGGAGCGAAAGCGTGCTCTTGCAGGAATCGAGCCTCTTGGCAGTGAGGAAGTCAAAGAGCTCGCCGAGAGAGCGAAAGAGGTTATTTCCGAGAGGGTATAGCATTACGCCAAAATGCTGGGCGTTACCTACGGCAGGATAACTATAAGAAATCAGCGCTCGAAGTGGGGAAGTTGCTCAAGCAAGGGCAACCTTAATTTCAACTGCCTTTTAATGCTCACGCCGCCCGAGGTAATAGACAGCGTGGGGTCGTACACGAGCTCTGCCACCGAAAGGAAATGAACCATTCTGAGAGGTTTTATGCCGAGGTTTTGCGAATCTTTCCGGATTATTATAAATGGAACAAATGGCTCAAGGAAAACGGCGGCGCGATAATTGCAAGAATGAGGGGATAAAATGGGCAGGTATGACGATATAATCAATCTTCCGCATAAGCAGTCGGAAAAGCGGGCGAATATGCCCAACCGCGACCGCGCGGCGCAGTTCAGCCCGTTTGCGGCGCTTACCGGTCACAGCGACGCCATTGAGGAGACCGCACGCCTCACCGACGGAAGAATCGTTTTGGGTGAATACGAGGCTCAGCTCCTCGACGAAAAACTAAAAAGGCTCATCAGCGAGCCAAGGCAGAAGATCAGGGTGACGTATTTTGTTCCCGACGGTAAAAAGCAGGGCGGGAAATACGTCGCCGAAACAAAAGACGTCCGCCGTATCGACGGCACGGAGCGAAAAATCATCTTTGAAGACAGAAGCGAGACCGCTTTTGAGGACATAACGGACATTGAATTTATCGGCGAGGTTTGAAATGTTGATTGAAGAATCAAATTGGAGCGGGCTCACTCCCGAAGAAAAGAAAAAGGAGCTGTATCTAAGGCAGAAGCGCACCCTCGACGACTTTTTGGAGCACGGCGCGATAACCCGAGCGCAGTATGACAAAAGCCTCGGCGATCTGACCGAGAAAATGGGGATGGAGGAAATTCTGAAAGAAATCGGTTTCAAAATTTGACAATGCAAAATCGCAGGCCTGCCTACTGGCAGACCTGCTTTGCATTTTGGTTGTAGATACGTTACGGAATAATACCCGCATTTGTTTCCAAAAGCGGTTCAAGTGATCATGTACGCCATCATCTCTCCTCAAGACTTTCAAAAAGTTTATCAACGCTGTCAAAAGCAGGCAGCTCGCCGGAGGCAATTTTGGCTTTTGCTTCGCTTATTTCCGATTGCAGTTCTTCAACGTATTTCTTGGGATAAACCACAACAGGAACGATGTGAATCTCGCCGTCCTTTTCAAAAATATCAACCTTGTCGCCCTCGGTAAGCCCCAAGCTCATAACGATCTCTTTCGGAATGGTAATCTGCGACTTCGTTCTGAATTCTGCTATCATGGTAATATCTCCTTGTTAGAAAGTTGGAATTTCTCACTGACAGTATATCATATACTTTGAAAAAATGCAATACCCAAAATTGCAATCACGTTGCTGACGGTAAAAAAGTACAGGTCTGCCTATGGGCAGACCTGCTTTGCTTTTCTGTAGAATGTTCTCGGCTTCAGATTCAGCCGCTTCATCGCCTCGACTGCTGTTATTTCTCCTCTGCGCCACTGACTGACAACAGCTTCAAACTCCGGGCAGTCTATAGGCTTGCGACCTTTGTAGATTCCGTTCTCTTTTGCGATTGCTATACCTTCGCGTTGCCTTTGCAAAATATACTCTCTTTCGAGTTCAGCTACGGCACCGAAAATCGTGAGCATAAATTTGCCCGTAGGAGTAGTGGTATCTATAGCCTCTTTCTTCGACACGAACTCTACCCGCTTTTTGGTGAGCTGCTCGACCAAGTCCAAGAGGTCTCGCGTGTTGCGGGCAAACCTTGAGATTGACTCCACAATCACCGTATCACCTTCGCGGACAAAAGACATCATCTTTTTGAGCTCGGGTCTGTCCGTGTTCTTGCCGCTCATCTTGTCAATGTAAACTTGCTCGACGCCAAGCTCCCTCATCAGAACCTCTTGTCGGGCGGTGTTCTGATCTGCGGAACTGATTCGTATGTAACCTACTTTCATTTGCATCTCCTTTCCCGATAGGGTCGCTGAAAAATTGGGGACGTTCCAAAAGGGCAAAACCGACTTATTTGGAACGCTTTTTTGGCGTCCCATTAGAGTACACCAAAACCGGACTATAGCCGAACAAAAATTCTTCGATTTCGTCCAGCGTGTAACCGTCCTTGTAGAGTTCCTCGATGTCCTCGGACAGATAGCCGCAGTGGCAGGCAACGCCCTTGAGACCCTCAAAGTATTGCTTCTCGGTGGGATCCGTTTTACCAGTTGTTGTTTTCGACGACGTCCACCATTCATCGTCCCAACCGTGATGGTAGGGAAAATAGTAGCTGTAATAAAGCCCGGAATCGTTGAACTCCGACCTCGTTCTGTAGCCCGAGTTGTCAATCCTCAGAATCTCCCCCACTTTATATAGCAATCTTTTCGCACTTTCCGAAGTTGAAGTAAAGCTTCTTCAAGCCGGCTTTGTGGGAATATAGTTTTTGTCACTCTTCAACTCTGCGTTTAATTTTCAACCGAAATTGCACAGTAGGGTTATTGAACTGCTCTTCAGATTTGCTATAATTAAAGCAGGACGAAGCGCTGCGTTACTACAATTTAAGGAGATCATTATGGATATCAACATTTCAAAAAGCTTGCAGGACTTAAGGCGCGAAAAGGGCAACACTCAGGAGGAGCTCGCGAATTATCTTTTGATAACCGTTCAAGCGGTCTCGAAGTGGGAGCGTGCAGATGGTTATCCCGACATCACTCTTTTGCCCAAAATCGCGGCGTTTTACGGCGTTTCGGTGGACGACCTGCTGGGCGTCGGGGAGTTCCGAAAGCAGGAGCGGCTCAAAGAATACCGCCTGCGGTCTATCGAGCTTAACAGGTGCGGCAAGGTTTCCGAGGCGGTTCGGGTCTGGCGTGAGGCGCTCGCGGAATTTCCCGAGGACTTTGAAGTCATGTCCGAGCTTGCGCGGTATCTCTATGAAGAATTCACAAGAACAAAGCGGACCGAAAATCTTGATGAGGATGCGCGCCTTTGCGAGAAAATCCTTGCAAAATCTACCGTTCAGGAATTGCGAAACTTCGCGCTCGGCCACCTCACGGTCGTCTACGGGGCGCTCGGCGACCACAAAAAGGCGATGGAATATGCCGCTTTAGGCGGGTCAATGTACCATTCGAGGGATTTTCTGGTATCAGAGTCTGCCGACGATGACGAGGTGATCTACACGCATTATTTCACGGGTGAAAAGATCACCGGCGATTTGTGGCGAAAGGCGACGCTTTTAGAACTTGCCGAAATGACAGGTCATGTTCTCGACTTTACAAACACCGTCGATCAGCTGACGCGGCACGAGTTTATGCTTAGCCTGTATAAGCTTTTATACAGCGACGGGTTCTACGGCCAGGCGGCGCGCAGGGCGGCGGACAGACATTACCGCTGCGCAAGAATTTACGCCGAGCGCGGTAACGAGCAAAAGACACGGAAGCACCTTGAGGGCATGGCGCGGTTTGCGCATCAGCTTGAGACTCTGCCGGACGTGTTTACGTTCACTTCGACGATTTTAAACGGCTTGAAGCGCTATAACGCCGACGCGCCTTCTAAAAATTGGAGCGAGTTTTATCTCAAGCGTCTGACCGAGGAACGGTATGACTGCGGGATATTTGACCGCTTCCGCGAGAAGGAATGGTTCAGGAGGATCATATCCGAATTGGAGGGCGGTAAATAATGAGGTTGTGGTCAGGCAGTCCGGCTCGCCGCAGTGGGAGCAGGTTGTGGTGTACTCTCGCATACAATGGTCGCAAAGCCAGTATTCTTCCTCAATGAAATGAAGCTGGGATTCTGGAAGTGTCTTCTCGCAGTAGCAGCAGACTTGGGTTGCAGCTGATTGGGCTGGTTCGTTTGGCTTCATAGTAATACCTCCTAAAAATCTTTGTAATAGTCAAAGCGGCAGGGCGCAGATCTCGCCGTTTATGCGGATAAATTCCTCGGGGTGTTTGAACATCTCGGAGAACTTCTTGATATTGGCATCGCTGAGGGAGCAGAAGTCCGCATCATCCAGACCTACAATCAAAAATGTTCCCGCAACAATATCATAGATCTTGCCGTTGTCGTCCCTAAGAGCGCGGTTGAGCTGCTTTCCTTTGATTTTTGCCTCTTCGTCGCAGACCAACCCTACAAGCTCAGCCCACGGATAAACGACCTGAATGTAGCCTCCGACTTCATTTTGAAGAGACTTAAGTGTGTTTTCGATTTTCTTGACGATCGGCTTCTTGCCGGGTTTTACCGCGATAGCTGTTATTTTGCTCATAATTTACCTCCTGACAATAAAATTGAGGGCTCCCCGTGCGGGGAACCCTCTCTAATCCGGTTCGTCGCTTATCTCGGTCGCATCGTGAACCACCCTTCCGGCGGCGAGCAATGCGGAGAGAATCAGCAATATAATCTGAACGACCTTTTTTCCGGACATAAAATCACCTCGCTTTCTATATCCTCTGAAATGAGAATATATAGGCGAGGCGCGGGGTGATGCGATGAGGTTTCAAATAACAGTATTGAAATGACAAGGAAAAGACCGCATATCGGGTCTGGTCGTGGGTAAGCCTGCTTCCCTCAATGTGGTTCGAGTTGTAGGTCAGCTCGATCTGGATTTTGTGATAGATACCGCCGAACAGACCCATAGATTTTTCTTCCTGCAATATCTCCAAGAGCGAGCGGGATTTCTTGTTCAGACGAGCAGGCTTTTCGGTGCCTTCGGGAATCTGCCACGTCTTGCCATTAAGAACTGCCCCGGGAATCCTGCCGCAGGCGCAGTAGTTTCTGACGCTTCTCTCCGAGATCTCCCATCTTTTTGCCGCTTCTGCGACCGAAATGTACTCCATTTTACCGTCTCCTTGAATGTAGTATAACACATTATCGGCAATATTTCAAGCTTTTAAAAGATATTTTATAAACATTTTGCCGATACAAATTCAGCGGTACTGCATTTTGCTCCATACCTCTCAGATATTCACTGCTTTCAGAGACGTTCAGCTCTTATTTTTACAAATATTTTTTACAACTCCTACAGAAGTGTAATCCAAAAAACTTCCAAGGAGTTGAATTTATGAGCAACATTAGTCTGTCTCTTGATAGTTTTCCTTATAACAGCAAGCCTTCCAAAGACGAGGTCATAACATTAAGCACCAGAATAGGCGGTTCAGCAAAGAACATTGACGTCACGCCCAACAGCATCGCGACCCTCTGCAATCAAATCGGAGCCAACGGTCACTCGTTCTGCACTTCTACTTTTAAGGACGGGAAGCGGGACAAGGACCACTTTGAACAGCAGCAGCTTTTTGCCCTTGACTTTGACAACAGGGACTCGAAGAAGTCAGTCACGTTCGAGCAGGTCAAGATGCGGGCCGACAAATACGATCTTCCTATCCTGTTTGCCTACGACACGTTTTCAAGCGTAAACCACGACAAATTCAGAGTGGTCTTCCTCAGCGACTCCTCCATCAACGACAGGAAGTCTGCCGAGGCCATGCAGCGTGCGTTCGGAACGGTCTTCCCGGAATCGGATCAGGCCTGTGTCGGTGACGTATCCAGAATGTTCTACGGAGGCAAAGAAGTCATCTACTGTGACAGTAACACCAAGACTTTCAACGTAGA
>CANRLU010000062.1 GCA_947631535.1 uncultured Clostridia bacterium
TGCGGTATCCACGACTACATAGAGACCCTCCCCGAGGGCTACGACACCGTTTTGGACGACGACGGCTCGAACATCTCAAAGGGCCAGAAGCAGCTTATGACCATCGCCCGAGCTATGCTGCTCCCCTCTTCGCTGCTGATACTCGACGAGGCGACCTCAAACGTTGACACCCGCACCGAGCTCCAGATACAGCGTGCTATGCGAGCGCTTATGGCCGACAAGACCTGCTTTGTTATCGCCCACAGGCTCTCGACCATAAGAAACGCCGATATGATACTTGTGGTAAGAGACGGCGAAATAGTCGAGCGCGGCACGCACGCATCGCTTATGAACGGCGACACCTTCTATAAACAGCTTTACAACGCGCAGTTTGCCTGACGAAGGCATAAAAACAGCCCGACCGGACTTTTGATTCGGTCGGGCTCAAATTTTAATATCAGTTTTCTGAGGACTCGCCCTCGGGAGCTTCTTTTTGAGGCTCGGGAGCAAACACCGTTCCGTCGGCCTTTTCCTCGCTGCTCTGCGGCGGGACTGCCTCAACGGCCTCGGGGTCTTCGCCGTTCATAAGCTTAACGAACTGCTCGCCGCTGATCTTCTCGTGGACGATAAGATACTCCGCAACGCGGGTGAGCTGCTCTTTATGCTCCGAGAGTATCTCCTGCGCGCGGTCGTAGGCGGAGTGGATTATTGCGCGCATCTCGGCGTCTATCTCGCTCGCGATGACCTCGGAATAGGTCTTTGTGGAGTTGTAGTCGCGCCCGAGGAAGACCTCGTTGTCGTCGTGGCCGTATACTACCGGCCCGAGTTTATCCGAGAAGCCGTAGCGGGTGACCATATTCCTTGCAGTGTCGGTCGCGCGCTCGATGTCGTTCGATGCGCCGGTCGAGATATCGTCTAAAATTAGCTTTTCCGCCGCTCTGCCGCCGAGGAGAACGATTATCTGCTCGTTCATCTCGGTCTTCGAGACATAGGATTTGTCGTGCTCCGGCAGGGCCATCGTATAGCCTCCGGCCATTCCGCGCGGGATTATCGAGACCTCCGAGACTTTATCCTGAGTCGGGCAGTAGAAGTGGCAGACGGCGTGCCCCGCCTCGTGGTAAGCGGTGAGCTTCTTCTCCTCGGGGAGGATGACTCTCGACTTCTTCTCGGGGCCTGCGATGACCTTTATAGATGCGTCGCTGAGGTCCTGGGCGGTTATCGCCTTTTTGCCCCTCTTGACGGCGAGAAGCGCGGCTTCGTTGATGAGGTTGGCAAGGTCGGCACCGGTGAAGCCCGCTGTCGCGGAAGCAACGGTCTTTAAATCGACGTCGGGCGCAAGGGGCTTGTTCTTCGAGTGCACCTTAAGGATAGCCTCGCGGCCCTTTATATCGGGATAGTTGACGTAAACCTGACGGTCGAAGCGGCCGGGTCTTAAAAGCGCGGGGTCCAAAACGTCGCGGCGGTTGGTCGCGGCCATAACTATTACCGACTCGTTTACCTCAAAGCCGTCCATCTCGACGAGGAGCTGGTTAAGGGTCTGCTCGCGCTCGTCGTGACCTCCTCCGAGACCTGCGCCTCTGCGGCGGCCTACGGCGTCTATCTCGTCGATAAAGATTATAGACGGCGCGGATTTTTTCGCCTGATCAAAGAGGTCTCTCACTCTGGCGGCGCCTACGCCGACGTAGAGCTCCAAGAAGTCGGAACCCGAGATCGAGAAGAACGGTACGCCCGCCTCTCCCGCGACTGCCTTGGCAAGAAGAGTTTTACCGTTGCCGGGAGGGCCCACGAGCAGAACGCCCTTGGGTATCTTGGCGCCGATGTTGCGGTATTTCGACGGGTCTTTTAAGAGCTCGACTATCTCCTGAAGCTCCTCTTTTTCCTCGTCGGCTCCCGCGACGTCTTCAAAGGTGACTTTATTCCTGTCGCTTCCGTCAACCTTTACATTTGCCTTGCCGACGCTGTTTATCTTTCCGGCCGAGGAGATGCTCCGCGACATAGATATCGCGAGGAACACCATAACGCCTATCATAAGAAGCGTGGGGATAAGGTTGAGCCACACCGAGCTGTTGGAAGCCGGAATTTCGTCGTAAACGAGCGGCTCCGAGGGGTGCGCGGCGTTATAGGCTGCGCGGTAGCTTCCGCCCTCAAAGCTGCAATCTTCGCCGAAGAGCTCGGCGTAAAAGATACTTACATTCGGGACCTTATAGCTGTAAACGGTGTCGTCGCCGCGAAGCTTATACTGAAGGCTGCCCGAGCCGAGATTGAGCGTGAATTCGGAGACCTCGAGGCGGTCAAAATGACCTATCACCTCGGAATATGCCGGAGTCTCCGCAGAGGAAAGAAGCCCTCTGAGGCTCACGACCAGAATAACGATTATGACGGCCGCGAGCAGAAAATAAGTGAGCAGCCCTTTTGAATCCTTGTGTAACAAACGTATACCTCTTTTCTTATGTTAGTGCCTAAAGGATTACTTCCCCTACGTAGTCGAGATTGCGGTACTGCTCGTTGTAATCGAGCCCGTATCCCACAACGAATCGGTCTTCAATAGTATAGCAGGAATAATCCGAATTTATGTCAATGGTCCTGCGGGCGGGCTTATCGAGGAAGGTTACTATCTTCACATCTGCCGCGCCGCGGGTCAAAAGCATCTGCTTTAAAACACTCAGCGTCTTTCCGGTGTCGAGAATGTCCTCAACGAGCATTATCGTTTTGCCGGCAAATTCAAGATGAGTGTCGAGCTTTACGTCAACTACTCCCGAAGATGTCGTCCCGAAATAGCTCTTGGCGCTGATAAAATCGATCTGCACCGGAAGATCTATCGCCCTCACGAGGTCCGCCATAAAAACGAACGAACCCTTAAGGACTCCTATCAGAAGCAGGTCTTTTCCCCGGAAATCGTCGGTTATCTTTTTGCCGACTTCCTTTACCTTTTCGGCTATCTCCTCTTTTGTGAGCATTACCTTTATGTTGTGCTCATACGTCATTTTTTCCGTCTCCTTTATGTCTCGACTTCTATTTTAAGCGCTGAAACGGTGCCGCCTGTGCAGCACACGCGCTCGCTTACACCTATCCCCTCGACGAATACCGCGCCATCACCGTCTGAAATAACTATGCGGCTTCTTCGCTCCTGCTGCGGCAGCTCCGCAAGGAGCTTTTTGACCGTCGAGCTTATGCCGCGGCCGGGCAGACGTATCTTTTCGCCGCCGAGGTAATGCCTTGCCGTGTATTCGCCCAAAATGCGCGATTCATCGACAATAAATCTTAGCTCATCTTTGTTAAAACAAGATATATCAAAGGGTGAAATTTTTGTGACAATAAGCTTTTTCGACCCGAGGTCAGCGTTTTCGCGAAGAGTCACCGAAACGTTAAGATGTTCCGGCTCAGAGTCATACTCAATGCTTAGTCTGCCCTTTTCGGCCCTTAAGTAAACGCCCTTTTTTATATTTATTCTGCCGCCGCCGAAAATAAGCGCCTTTACAGCGGTTATCCTTTCGTAAGACGGCTCTGCTCCGCAGCTTAAAATTATATTCGATACCGCCCTTGAGAGCGCGGCGCCGTCGCTCACGTCTGTAAAGTCATACGCCTTGCCATCAAATTTTTCAAGGAGCTTTCGCGCCTCGGCTTCTATAAAGGCGTCTTCCTCGCGGAGGGCTTCAATGCTCGCTCTGAAGGACTTTTCAAGCCCGGGATTTATCTTTTTGAGCTCCGGAATAACGCTCAGCCTGATGATATTTCGGGAGCAGTCGGGCTCTGAGTTCGTAGAGTCGGTGACAAAGTCTTGACCTTTACACCTTAAATACACCTCGACTTCGCTGCGGGTGCAGTTTATCAGCGGGCGGACAATGTTTCCCCTCACCGGCGGGATAGAAGCGAGTCCCTTTATTCCGCAGCCACGCGTCAGATTGAATATCGCGGTCTCGAGCGAGTCCGAAAGGGTGTGCGCAGTTGCTATCTTGCAGCCGCAGGCGTATTTTTCGAGAGCGGCATACCTGAGCTTTCTCGCGCCGAGCTCCACGGAGCAGCGGTTTTCAAGGCAGTATGCGTTCACATCGACGCTCTCTACGTAAAGCTCTATGCCTTTACTCTTGCAGAGCTCCTCGCAGAAGCGCTGGTCTCTTAAGCTCTCCTCGCCTCGGAGGTTGTGGTTTACGTGGACGGCAAAAACGCCGTATCCGAGGTCTTTGAGGCACAAAAGCAGCGCGGTGCTGTCGGCCCCGCCGGATAGCGCGGCAAGCACCCGCTCGCCCTCTTTAAGCATAGAATATCGCTCTATCGTCTCTTTAACTTTGCCGGTCATTGTTCTCTCTTGGTGTCTACGCTCCTGAAGAGCGTGTATTCGCCGAGGTATGCAAGGTTTACCGTTCCGGTCGAGCCGTGACGGTTCTTCGCGATTATGCACTCCGCCGCCGACTGGTTGGGGTTCTGCTTGTCATACATCGACTCGCGGTAAATAAACAGGATTATGTCGGCGTCCTGCTCAATAGAGCCGGATTCGCGGAGGTCCGAGGGCATCGGACGGTGGTCCTGCCTCGACTCCACCGAGCGGTTGAGCTGCGAAAGCAGAATTATCGGGACGTTGAGCTCTTTGGCCATAAGCTTTATCTGCCTCGTTATCTCCGAGACCTCGGTGACGCGGTTGGTGTGGTTGGCGGGCGACTCCATAAGCTGCAGGTAGTCTATAACGACGAGCCCGAGATTTCTCATTCTTCTGAGCTTCGCCTTTATCTGCGGAACGGTTATCCCCGCGGTGTCGTCGATGTAAACCTCCATCTGCGAAAGCGCATCGGCAGCCTCGGCGAGCTTTATCCATTCGTCGGTCGAGATCATTCCGTCGGAAAGAGAGGTGTTCGGCACGAGCGACTCCGCCGACAACATTCTAAGCGCGAGCTGCTCTTTCGACATTTCGAGCGAAAATATCGCTATTTCGGCATTTTTCGCGCGCTTGGCGACGTTGGCCGCGATATTCACCGCAAAGGTGGTCTTTCCGGAGCCCGGGCGCCCCGCAACGACTATCATATCAGATTTATTGAGCCCCGATATGTAGGAATCGAGCATAGAATACCCCGAGCGAAGCCCCTGATACTGCTCTTTATCGTCGCCCGAGAGCTTTTGTATCCTGTCGTAAGCCGAAACGATTATCTCGCTGAGGCGGGTAAGACCCTCTATCTCGCGGCCCTGACGGATATCGTATATCTTCTGCTCGGCGAGGTCCAAAAGGTTTTTGGCACTCTCTGAGCCCTCCGCGGCGGCCTCCGTTATGTCGCCGCAGGCTTTTATAAGCGAGCGGAGAAGATATTTGTCTTCAATAATGCGGCAGTGGCTCTCGAAAATGGTCTTAGAGGTGGTGGACACATTCTCCATAAGGCCCTTGAGGTAGGTCTTGGCCATAGCGGCGGTCTCAAATACGCCCTCCGCGACGGCTTCGTTCACCACGTTTATCATATCGGTGACCGCGCCGTTGGAAAACATTCGCAGGATTATGGAATACACTCCCCTGTGCTGCTCGCGGTAGAAGCTTTCGGGTTTTATTATCGCTATCGCAAGCGGCAGAAGGTCGGGGTTTACAAGGAGCGCTCCTATCACGCTCTGTTCCGCGTCTATGCTGTAGGGCAGCTCACGGCCAATAAGGTCGGTCTGCGAAAGTGCTCCGGCAGCCATTTTTGAATCTCCTCCCGAATTTTAAGCGAATACTATTCCTCGGGGATCACCTTTACGGTCATCTTTGCGCTTATCCCCTGGGTCATTTTTATCTCGACGCCGTAGTCGCCGTAGGCCTTTATGTCGGAGGCAAGGACTATCTTCTTCTTGTCGATATTCTCGCCGTACTGGGCCTGAATGAGCTCGCTAACCGTCGCCGCGGTCACCGAGCCGAAGAGCTTTCCGCCCTGACCTGCCTTTGCCTTTACGGTCACGGACTTGCCGCTCAGCTTTTTGGCGGCAGCCTCGGCCTCGCTCTTTGCAACTTCGAGCCTGTGCTGCTCCGAAGCTTTTTTGCCGGCGAGGTCGTTGATGTTCTTCGCGGTGGCCTCAACGGCAAACCCTCGCGCCAAAAGGAAGTTGCGCGCATAGCCGTCGGCAACGTTGAGAACGTCGCCCGCCTTTCCCGAGCCTTTTACGTCTTTTATGAGTATAACTTTCACAGTAATTCCTCCTCTGTGTTATCAGGATCTTATCAAAAAGTCTTCGATAGCGTTTTTCACCTTGTCGATCGCTTCCTCCACGGAAATATCGAGCTGCGCTCCCGCCATAGTCTGGTGGCCGCCTCCGCCTATTGCCTCCATTATGAGCTGAACGTTAAACGAATCCATAGAGCGGGCGGAGATATAGCAGAGCCCCTCCATTCGGTAGATGACGAACGATGCCTTTACGCCCACTATCCCCAGAAGCTCGTCGGCCGCCTGGGGCGCCGCGAGCCTAAGCTCGGGTGCGGTGGAATCGGTGGCGGCTATTGCGCAGCCGTGGAAAAGCTTCGCCGACTGAATGAGCACGCTCTTTTCGCGGTAGGTCTCAAGGGAATCGGCAAACAGCCGCTTTACGGCAACTGTGTCGGCTCCCGACTTTTTCAGATAGGCGGCGGCCTCAAATGTGCGGGCGCCCGCCCTCATAACGAAGTTTTTGGTATCGAGCATTATGCCCGCAAGCAGAGCTTCGGCCTCGGCGACGGATATGCGGCAGTCGTCGCCGAAATACTGTATAAGCTCGGTGACCATTTCGCAGGCCGAAGAGGCAAACGGCTCGTGGTAGAAGACCACGGCATTGTCTATATGATTCACCATCTTGCGGTGGTGGTCTATCACAACTACCTGCTCCGCCGATTCATAGAGCTCTTTTGAGTCGAGCATATCGGGGTTATGGGTGTCGCAGATGATGAGCAGGTCGCGGGGATTAAATTCGAGCCTTGCCGAGGTCAGCGTCTTAAAGTAGTCGCGGCCGCAGTTTTCGCCGATATAGGATATGAGCGACTTTGCAAGGTTCTTTTCGGTGTCGAGAACGCAGAAAGCGTTCTTTCCGAGGCTGCGGAAGGCTCCGCACAGGCCCACGGACGCTCCCAAGCAGTCGAAATCAGCGAGGCGGTGGCCCATTATGTAGATATTCTCGGAATTGACGACAAGCTCTTTGAGAGCGGCGGCGATTATCCTTGTTTTCACCTTGGCCGACTTTTCTATCCCCTTTGAAACTCCGCCGAAGAATTCAAAGCCGTTTTCGGTCTTGACGGCGGCCTGATCGCCTCCCCTGCCGAGGCACATATCAAGCGCCTGCCGCGCAAACAGCTCGCTTTCGGCGAGGTCTTTGGCTCCCCTGCCCACGCCTATCGAAAGCGTTACGTTAGAGCGCTCCCCGAGGCTTATCGAACGCGCCTCGTCCAAAATATCGAACCTGCGCTCGATTATCGGGGCAAGGTGGCGCTCCTCGATTATGCAGTAAAAGCGGTCGTTTGAGATCCTGTGGATTATTCCGTTGGTGTTTTCTATAAAGCGCTCGAAGAGCTTTTCTATCTGCACCCTGAAGCCGGCCTTGTCGCTCTCCTTGGAGTTTTGCAGAACTTCCTCGTAGTTGTCTACGGCTATCAGCATAACCGTCTTGCGGCTCGCCTTATATTCCTGCTCGAGGGCTACGTGGCTGCTTATATCCACAAAGCTCACTATCGAGAGCCCCGAGCTTCCCTCTTTGGCGGTAACTCTGTAATAGCGGTCGAGTATCTTTACGGAAGTGCCGCCCTCGGAGAATATCTTAGCCGAATTGTTCTCGCCCACGAGCTCTGCGAGCTTTATGCCGTATACCCTGTCGTCGCCGAAGATGTCCCTCTCGAAGCAGCGGTTATACCAGATTATCGTGCGGTCGGGGTCGGCTATCACTATCGGCTCGGGATAGTCGTAAAACTCCTCGCGGCTCGTTTTGAGAATGTCGCGGTCGATGCCGGTGACATATCGGGTAACGTTGCGGTCGATAAGGGCGATCATCGCGCAGAGCACGGCGGCGCTTATTATCACCATAGCCGCAGCCCCCGAGGCGATATAGCTCCCCGCAAGGTAAAACAGCACTGCGGCGGCAGCCGAGACCGCCATAAGCACGGCAAGAGGTATCCACAGCATATGAAGACGCTTTTTCATTACCGACCGTCCTTTCTAAAGTAAAATTGCAAAGACTATCAGATGTCCATAATATCGGGTATGACCATAGGGCGGCGCTTGGTCTTTGAGAAGAAGAAGTCGCCGAGCTCGTCGCGCAGCCTGTTCTTTATGGCGGCGTAGTCGTGACGGGTCTTCAGTTCGTCCTCGCAGACGCTCTTTGCGAGCTCTTTGGCCTTTATTATGAGTTCTTCGTTCTCGCGCTCGTAAACAAACCCGCGCGAGATTATATCCGGTCCGGACAGAAGCCTGCGCCCTATCCTGTCGATAGTTATATTCACGACGATAACGCCGTCCTGGGCGAGATGCTGCCTGTCTTTAAGGACTACCGCGCCTACGTCTCCTACTCCGTAGCCGTCAACCATCACCTTGCCCGAGGTAACGCTGCCGTTTATCTTTATCGTATTACCGTCGGTCTCGATGACGTTGCCTATCTCGGCTATGACTATGTTTTCGTCGCTCACGCCCATACCGCGCGCCGTGTCGGCGTGGTGGGAGAGGTGCTTGAACTCGCCGTGGACCGGAATAAAGAATTTCGGCCTTGTTAGGGCGAGCATAAGCTTTTGCTCCTCCTGGCAGGCGTGGCCCGAAACGTGGACCTCATACATCTCTTCGTACACGACTTCGGCGCCGAGCTTCAAAAGCTCGTTCACCACCCTGCCGACGAACTTCTCGTTGCCGGGGATAGGTCTTGCCGAAATGATTATAAAGTCGTTCTCGGTGACGCTCACCTGGCGGTGGTCGTTTAAAGCCATTCTTGTGAGCGCGCTCATAGGCTCGCCCTGACTGCCGGTGGTTATGAGAACTATCTTGTCGTCGGTATAGCCGCGCATCTTGTCGATATCTATGAGAACTCCCTGCGGAAGCCTTAAATATCCGAGCTCGACGCCGAGCTTTATCACGTTTACCATCGAGCGCCCGAATACGGCTACCTTTCGGCCGTGCTTTTCGGCGCAGTCGATTATCTGCTGTATCCTGTGGACGTTAGATGAGAACGTTGCGATGATTATGCGCTTGCTGCCGGCCTTGTTAAAGAGATTGTCGAACGTTTCGCCGACGTTGCGCTCCGTAGGCGTAAAGCCGTGGCGCTCGGAGTTGGTGGAGTCGGCCATAAGGGCCAGTACGCCCTCGCTGCCGAGCTCGGCAAAGCGCGGCAGGTCTATTATGCCGCCCTCTATCGGGGTGTAATCCACCTTGAAGTCGCCGGTATGGACGATGATTCCCGCAGGAGTCCTCACGGCAACGGCGACGGCGTCGGGAATGGAGTGGTTCACGCGGATAAACTCAACGCTCAGGCCGCCGAGCTTTACGGTCTGCCCGGGGGAGACGGTATTGAGCTTTACTTTGCCGAGGTTGTGCTCTTTAAGCTTCGATTCCAAAAGCCCGAGGGTGAGCTTTGTGCCGTATATCGGGACGTCGAGCTTTTTAAGCAGATAGGGTATGCCGCCGATGTGGTCCTCGTGGCCGTGGGTCAGAACAACTCCCCTAACCTTTGAGGCGTTGCGCTCAACATAGGTAAAATCTGGTATGACGATATCTACCCCGAGCATTTCGTCGTCGGGGAAGGTCATTCCGCAGTCGATTATAACTATGTCGTCCGCGGTCTCGATGAGATACATATTTTTTCCTATCTCATTGAGCCCGCCGAGGGAGATTATCTTTACGGCAGATTTTTTGCCGCCGCTCGTGCGGTGGTTGGTCGTGAGGCTCACCTGCTGGACCTGCTCTTGCGCCTGCGCCTGAACGGCGGGCTGCTCTTGGCGGCGCGGCTGCTTGGGGGCTTTGCGCCCCGAAGTCTTTTTGGGCTTGGGCTCTTCCTGAGCCTTTGTTTTTTGCTCCGAAGATTTTTTCTGCTCCGCTTTTTTCTGCTCGCCCGATTTCTTCTGCGCGAGCGCACGGTTTTTTCTGGAATTCTGATACTGCGACGCTTTTTTTGAAAGCGGCGGTGCGGAGATAGCCGCTGCTATCGCGGCGTCGAGAGCCGACGAGTCAGACTTCTGGGGCTCGCGGCGCAATTTCGGTTGTTTGTTTTTCGTACTTGACATAAGTTCCTTTCATTTTCTTAGATTTATTTTAATGCTTCTTAGCATTTCAGGTTCGGACGGATATATGTAGGGCTTTTCTGCGGCGGAAAAACAAGGTCGCACTAAGGCATAATAGTTATTTTACTACAAACATCGGAGATTGTCAAGACGAGGGGGAGTCAGCGATGTATCTAAATCGGTGATGTTTTCGTTTGACGGCGCGAGGGGAAAATCGGCGGACGCTGAGGCGTTTTTGCTTCCACACCCCCTGACCACGCCTCCGATTGCGAAGCAATCAGATTGCCCTCAAAGAGGGCGAGGGCAAGCGACGCACTGACTGCGTTCCCTTTATATCACTCTTCGACGCCGCATTTTTGTTCTCCGGTGCGGGGCGAAGCCCCTGCCGCCCGCCCTGCGGGCGGCAGCCCGCGCGGCTGCGCCGCGCGGAGCCGCGCACTGCGTGCGCGGCGGGCTTCGCCCCAAAAGTCGGGCGTCCGGAAGTTTTTCACCGAAGAGACCTCAAGCTTGCGGCTCTTTTCCCTTGGCGCCGCTAAGCCTCCTTGCGATATCGGCCGAAAGCTCGCCCGCGGCCTCCGCCGAGACAGATTCGATATAAAGCGACAGTGCCCTGCCGCTCTTGGCCGGACGGACAAACGCCCTCGCGCCTCCGCTTTCGAGCACGATGTCAGACCCCGCCCTTAATCCCTCAAAATTCTCGCTCATTATCGCGGGAAGACCCTTCGGAGCGTCGAGGGTTTTGCGGGTGTATACTATCTTCGGGAGCTCTGCGGCTGCGGCTTCGAGCGATATCCCCCGCTCCGTGACGTATGACGTCACCTCGGCTATGAGTTCGAGCGGGTCGCAGCAAAACAGACTAAGCTCCCCCGAACCGCAGGCCCCACGCGTCACCGAGGAGCGGCTTTCCTGGGCGAGCCTGTCGCACACAAGAGGCGCGCGCGGAGGCAGCACCACGCTTTTGCGTTTGAGAAAATAAGACCGGCAGCATAAAATTACGAGGTCTTCGTAAGAGATGACCGCCTCTTCGGTGAGCGCTGAAACGGTGCGTCGGTCGGAGGCGACAGAAAAAGTCACGCTTTCGCCCTCGCCGACCGAAAACGCTTTCTTAAAGACCTCTGCTTCGCGGAGGCAGTCGGTGCGTATCGTCGGACGTATCTTCGGCTCTTTCGGCATCAGCGCTTTAAGGTGCCTGATATATAGGTCCGAAGCCGCAGAGCCGTCGGTCATAACGGCGGCACTGTCCGAATCGAGCGGCAGACGGTTGTATGCCTGCTCCGTTTTGCGCTCCTGCGCTCTCGGCAGGTCGAGCGTTGAAGCCGACGCAAATATTATCCCGCCTTCGGCGTAAACAAAATGCGAACAGCCGAGCTTTCTCGCGCAGAACACCGTTTCGCCGAAACCGGCTCCCCTTATGCCGTATACCCCCGTTCCCGCGGAGCGCAGACCGAGGGATACCGCTTCAAAGCCGTCTCCGCAGCCGCCAACGGTTATCCTGTCGGCGTTGAGAGCCGTTCCCGCCGCGCAGCCGAACCTGAATACGTCGCGCAGACCGGAAACTCCGAGCACTTCGCCGCCCTCTCCGAAAGCGAGCTCGGAATAATTTCCGGAGGATATATCAGTCCTCACTATAGCTCCGTCGGGTATCCTCGTGCGCGGGGCGACCCTCACGCCCTCTTCAACGGTCACGTCAGAACCCACAACGCAGTCCTCGCCGAGCGCTGAAAACCGCTTCATTATAAGACCCTTGCCTGCCGTAACGCCGCGGCAGACCACAGCTTCGCATATCTCGGCGCCTGCGCCTATGCTCGCTCTTTCGGATATAAGCGAGGCGAGTATCCGCGAGCCCGAACCCACGGCCGCGCCGTCTTCAATTACCGTACCCGACGAAACAACGGCGTCTTTTCCGACGGACGCCCCGCCTATGACAAGCTTGCTCTTTCCGTCGGCCCCGAGCAGTTCGGTCTGACACTTTATCAGCGAGGGTATGTCGCCGATGTCGTACCAATAAGAGTCGTCGATATAGGCAAAAAGCCGCTTGCCCTCCGCGAGAAGCTGCGGGAAGACGTCCTGCGCGAAATCGGTCTTCTCGCCCTCGGGTATCCTGCGCATCACCTCTTTTGAAATGACGTATACCCCCGTATTTGCGAGGTCCGTGAGACATTCGTCGTAGCCCGGCTTTTCAAGAAAGCCGGTTATCCTCTGCTCTTTGCCGACGGTTATAAGACCGTATTCGCGCGGGTCATCGACCTTTTTTGCGACTATGGTGACGTCCGCGCCGCTTGAGCGGTGAAATTCCGCCACCGCCCTGTAATCGACTCCGCAGACGCCGTCGCCGCTAAGGACCAGAACGTCGCCGCCGTTCCAGGCGCTTCTCACGCAACCCGCCGTGCCGAGGGGCGTCTCCTCGCGGCGGTATTTAAGGTAAACTCCGCATTTTTGCGGTCCGAGCTCTTCTTCGAGCCTGTCCGCCCTGAAATGAGTGCAGAGCACCGCGGAGCGTATGCCGCACGCCCGCAGTCTTTTTAAAAGCCGCTCTATCGCGCTTTCGCCGAGTATTTTAACGAGCGGCTTCGGAGTGTCGGAAGTGAGGGGTCTAAGGCGTGTGCCCTCGCCTCCGGCAAGAATTACGGTTTGCATATTTCCTCCTGTTTACACCGGCTTAACCGAAGTTATGCCGAAAAAGTAAATATATTCTTCCCGCGATTTGCGCGTATAAACAGGATAGCGCCAAATTATTGCGGAAAAGGCAGAATTCCGGCGAAAGCGGTAGCGACGAAGGAGAAAATGCGGGGGCGCTGCAATGCGGCGCGGAGGAAAATAAAAATGCCGCCTGACGGCGGGGGATATTTCGGCGGGAGCCGGGGCTTTTTTGCTTCCACACCCCCTGACCCCCCTCTCCCTCACAGAGGAAGAGGGCAAGCGACGCTCCAACTGTGTTACATAGGAAACCTGCAAATAAAAGTCAATAGGAAAAATGAAAAAATATATGAAGAAGAAAAAAGCATAGCAAAGCAGGCAATGCCTAAAACATCACCGAGTTATGTATTATGCAATCATAGTTATGGTTTAACCGTTTGCTTCAGTCAGGCATTGTTTAACTCTCGCGTAATATATGCGCAGGAACTTATTGCATCCTGCAACCATATAGACATAATACTTCTTACCCTCGGCTCGTTTGCGGTCTAAGAAGTCATATACAGCGTCGTCAGACGGTGAGGTTTTGAGAAGCACCTGCATTAC
>CANRLU010000063.1 GCA_947631535.1 uncultured Clostridia bacterium
TAGCGTCGCGCTTTGCCTTTGCCTCGGTAACTATCCTTTCGGCTTCGGCCTTGGCCTCGGCCACCACTCTGTTGCCCTGCTTCTGGGCTATCAGCAGAGCGTCGCGGATAGCGTCTTCGTCGCTGCGGTATTCGTTGATCTTTTCGACTAGCTTGACAATCTTGAGCTCATTTTCTTCCTTCTCCTTAACGGCTTTTGCATATGCTATAGCCACATCGCGAAGATATTCTTCAACCTCCTCGGGCTTATAGCCGGCGGCGGATTTTGAAAACTTCTTGTTGGAAATGTCCTGCGGATTCATAAAGGTTACCTCCTGAAAAAATAATATCTTTGCCGTCACTTGAATTTTCTGACGGTTATGAAAATTCTGTCTTTTTTAGACTGCCCTCCGATTTCGGAAAGCTCCATCTTTCCGAAGCCGCGAATTGAGAACACGTCGCCCTGCTCCACCCTGTCGCTCGGGCTGAAAGTCATAACGCGGTTATGCAGCACGCCCTTTGACTTTATGAGCTCTGCAGTCTTTTCGCGGGAGAGCTTCAGCGCCGACGATATAACGGCATCGAGCCGCAGCGAGGCCACCGTCGAACGGATCTCATCATACTGCTGCTCGGGGATATCGGCGTCGGAAAAATCTTCCGTTATTCTCACGCCGCAGCTGCCGACTTTGGTCATCTCTTTTACGAGAGGAACGGCCGCGTTCATAACGAATACGGCAGTCCTGCCGCTGCCCACGAGAATATCCCCCAGAAGCTCGCGCTTTATCCCGAGTGCCATAAGACTGCCCAGAAAGTCGCGGTGAGAGAGCTCCCTGTCGCTCGGGTAATTGAACACAAGTGCTTTAAACGGCAGCTCGGCTTCGGCTTCGTCTTCAAGGCCGAAAGCTATTACCCGCCTTTGCGCCTGTTCGTAGCCTCCGAGCATAACAAAACCCTCCGCCCGTTCCGACTTCAGAGCAGCTTCACACATCTGAAGCTGCCTTTCGTCCAAAAAAGTGGAATAGAGCGGCCGAAAGCTTTGTGAGCTTCTTTCGGCAAGATCCGATATATGCCTTAAAAGGAGCCTGTCCTCATCGTTAAGAGGAACTGCGGGACGCGGCATAATTAAAAGCTGTAGCCGTTATTTTCAAGCTCGCTCATCAGATCGACTCCGCTGAAGCCGACGTTCTTGGGCATAATGACAAAGGTCTTCTGCGCGGTCATCTTGATGGTGGCGTCGTTGGCATAGGCAACGCCCGAAAGGAAGTCCATAATGCGCTTTGCGTCTTCTGACTTTACCTGCTCGAGGTTCAAAAGGACGGTCTTCTGATTGTTGAGGTCGTCGCCGATGGATTTGACCTCAGAAAAATCAGTCGGGCGGGCAAGAACGATCTGAACGGTAGCGGTGGTGGCTATCTTCACTTCGCGGTTGCGGCGCTCCTCCGCTACGTCAACGGTTTGAGCAACGTCCTCGTAAATGGGCTGATACTCGCCTTCGTCTTCCTCGCCGAGGAAGAATCCCTTGATAGAATCAATAACGCTCATAATAATCCTCCATCTTTTATATGAAATTAGATCATCGACTGTTTTATGCGGGCGCCCTTAAGGCATACTCCCGCGATACGGATACAATGAATCCATATTACCTTTATTATCTTATATTTGGGCGCAGTTGTCAAGCTTTTTTGAAAAATTTGAAGCGTCCAAATCTGAAACATTATTTTCTTTTGCCTCGCTCGTCACTCGGCAAATGGGGAACCCCCGGCGAGGGTTCCCCAGGCCAAAACAGTCCATCGGACTGTTTCGGCCTCCCTTCCTGCGCTTTATTTGCAAAGGATTTCGCGCTCTGCGGAGCGCAACGGGGGCCCTGCCCCTCGACCCCGCAAGCCTTTTGAAAAAGGCTTGACCGAAAACTTTTAAGTTGTTTATGCTCTGATTATTTTCTCATTCCGCTTCGGGGTCTGCCTCCGCGGTGCCCTCGGAAGTGCTTACCGACGCTGACGCCTGCGTGACTGTCGTCGTTGCAGCGTTATCACCTTGTTGGTCTTCGGTGACGCTCGGCTCCGTGCCGTCGGACACTGAGGATATCGGGTCTATAACTATCCTGTCGTAGAGATTTAAATATTCGCTGTCGGCGGTGTTCACCGAAAGAACGTAATCGTCGCCCTCGTATATAACGTCAAGCTTTTTGAATTCGAGCTTTTCCCCTACCATCACATATACGCCCTTTTCGCCGTTCAGGAAGCGTATGGCGCTTCGAGGCGCGCGTATGCCGGTCTTCTCCTCAAAGGTTAGCTCAACGTCGGCCACTCGGGTGCCGGCAAGCTCGCTGTCGAGCTCGTCGCAGCTTATAACGATTATAGCCTCGTTGCCGTTGCCGGTGGGAGTTATGCTCTCAACGGTTACGGTGTGATAGTTTTCAGAGGAATCCATAGAAAAGAGCAGAGTTTCGTTCACAAAATATCTGTTGGCAACGTCGATGACTCCGACCATTTTCCAGGAATACTCTTTGAAGACCTTTCCGATGGCGTTGCGCTCGGATTCGGTGGTTATATCGGGCTTGGCGATTATCTCGTTGATATCTTCAACGGTAAGCTCCGATATCCTGTCAAGTCTGAGCCTGTTTTCGTAGCCGTCCACGACGGAAGTGAAATAACCGGTGTCGTAAGACGAGATGGTTGCCACGGGTTCGGTGAGCGATGCCGAAAGGACGTCGCGCTGCTGCTGCAAATACGCTATCCTTTCGTTATACTCCGACTCAACGTTTGATGCAACGTTGTAAACGTTCATAAGCCTAAGCATATCGAGGCTGTCGTCGTAAACGCTGCCAAGGTCGCCCTCGGTGAGGTTTAGAAGCAGATTTTTATAGCTCTCGGCTATCTGGTTGCTTATAAATTCGGGCTGCGCATAATCGGTAACGCCGTGGTCCTGCGCGTGCTCAAGGTTTTCGAGCTCCTCGTCGAGGCGCTCTATCCTGTAGCGGTTGTATATCTGGGAATAGGAATCGTATATCCTCGCGATGACGGAGTCCTTTGAAAGGCGGGAACCGTCGCTCACGGAATAACTCATAACGCCGCTGCCGACATAGTCGGAATATATAACGGTCTCGTCCCTCACAAAAACTCCGGTAAAGCCGAGGCTTTCCTTGCAGGTATACAGGACGGCGTCCTGCGTATTTTCGCTGCCGTTGAGCCTGATATATATCTGCGAACCTATGAGCGCGAACACGCAGAGGAATATGAGCGCCATAAGAAGCGCGTCGCGTATCCTGTTGTACGTCATTGTGTTTTTCCTTTCAAAAAGTCTTTGCAGATGCTTTCGGCGGAATCGGCCAGCCGCTCAAAGGTGCCGGCTTCGTCGGGATAAAGCCATATTATGCTCTTGTTTCTTCTGAACCAGGTGAGCTGTCGCTTGGCATATCTTCTTGTCGCCTGTTTTAGATTTAAAATACACTCCTCAAGCTGAGTGGAGCCGTCAAAATAGGGCGCGAGCTCTTTATATCCTATTGCCTGACGCGCCGTTTTAAGGCTCGGAACGGCCAAAATGCGCTCCGCCTCTTCCAAAAGGCCGGACTGAATCATAATATCAACCCTTTTGCCTATCCGCTCATACAGCACCTGCCTGTCCTTATAGTCAAGGCCTATAATGCAGGCGTCGTAGGGACTTTCTTCGGAGCGGCTGTTTTTTATCTGCTCGCTCATAGTCTCGCCGGTAGTTTTATATACCTCGAGCGCGCGGATTATTCTGTTAAGATTGTTTTCGTGAAGCCGAGAAGCCGTTTCGGGGTCGGCCTCTTTAAGCATATCGAGCAGATAAGCTCCTCCCTTATTTCGGGCAAGCTCTTTGAGCTCTTCGCGAAGAGGCGTATTTGAAACCGTCTTCTCAAATCGGATATTCTCGATGAGAGAATCGACGTAAAGCCCAGTGCCGCCGCATATCACCGGCAGCTTTCCTCTATCGGAGATATCGCGTATGACCCCGTGGGCCGCGCTTACATAGTCCGCGACGGAAAACCCGCAGCCCATATCGAGAAAATCTATGAGATGATGGGGTATGCCTTTCATCTCGTCGGGAGTGGGCTTTGCCGTGGCAATGTCCATTTCGCGGTATATCTGCATCGAGTCGGCCGAAACGACCTCGCCGTTAAGCCGACAGCATATCTCCACGGCAAGCGAGGTCTTTCCTGAGGCCGTGGGTCCGACGACGGCAATTATCGGTATTTTTTTCATACCGTTCGCTTAAAGAGCTTTTCAAGCTCGGACTTAGTGAACTTTACGAGCGCCGGCCTTCCGTGGGGGCAATACCTGATATTGTCGTTTATAACGAGCTCGGCGAGCTTAAGAAGCTCTTCTGCCGAAGACTCTGAATTGGCCTTTATAGAGGCCTTGCAGGCGACGGAGTGGTAAAGGTCGTCATATACCTCCGAGCCGCCGCTCTTTTTGCCTTCGGCCAAACTGTCGGCTATGCGGGTGAGAAGGTCGGCGGGGTCTTCGTCGGATAGGAGTATCGGCACGCCGTAAACCGTGACCTCCGGAGGCTCTGCAGCTTCGAGCTTAAAGCCGAAGCGCTCTAAAAGCTTGATATTATCCGAAACGGCCGTGTGCCCGTCGTAAGAGAGCCTGACTTTAAACGGAGTTATCACTATCTGAGAATCTACGCTTACGGCGCCGCTGCGGAGGCGCTCGAAATTATATCTCTCGTGGGCGGCGTGCTTGTCAATAAGATACATCTCGCTGCCCTGCTGGGCAACTATATAAGTTTTGAACACCTCGCCTATGACCGTTATGCCGCCGTCTGAAGCAGGCTGCGGCTCGTCGGCGGGCTTTGAAAACTCCGCAGGAGTCTTCTCCGATCTTTCGGCGGGGATATATTTATATCTGAGCTTTGCGTCGGCGCGCTGCGTGGTGCCGGAAACGTCGGGCGGGTCAGCAGGTTTGCGCGGAGGAGGCGCGCCGTAGATGTCCGCCGTGACCTTCATCATAGGGCTTGTCTCAAAAATGGCGGGGCTCGACGAAAAGCTCAACTGCTCTATCGGCTTCTCCGGCTTTTTATATATCTCCTCCAAAGAAAGCTGCTTTTTGCGCTGCGGCTCTTCTTTAAACGAGACCTCCGCTTCCATAGGCGAGTCGAACGTCATAAGAGAGTTCTTGACGGCAAAATATACGGCGTCGTATACCGGCTTTTCGTCGCTGAACCTTATTTCGACCTTCGCGGGGTGGACGTTTACGTCAAGATTGGCCGGATCGAGCGTTATCATCAAAACGCAGCCCGGGAACTTTCCCGTCATGATCTCGTTGCGGTAAGCCTCTTCGAGGGCTACCATACAGGTCACCGACTTCACATAGCGGTTATTCACAAAGAAATTCTGAAAAGCTCTGTTGGCCTTGGCCATAAGCGGCTTTGTGACGTATCCCCTCACGCTGACGCCGTTGAGGGAATAATCGACGGGTATCACGGAGCCGTGAAATTCCTTTCCGAGGACGGAATATATCGCGGAAATGAGCCTGCCGTCGCCCGAAGTGACGAGCTCGGTTTTATTGTCGCGTATGAATTTAAAGGATATCTCCGGGTGGGAAAGGGCTATCTTTGAAACTATATTCGCGACTGAGTTGCCCTCGCTGACGTCCTTTTTGAGGAATTTCAGCCTCGCGGGGACGTTGTAGAAAAGGTCGCGGACGGTGATGGTAGTGCCGTCGGGACAGCCGCTCTGCTCGTAACAGGTCTCTTCGCCGCCCTCGAGCGAGCAGTGTATCCCGAACTCATCAGGCTTGCACTTTGTAAGAATATCTATCCTCGAAACGGCGCATACCGAAGCAAGAGCCTCCCCCCTGAATCCGAGGGTGTATATCGCCGAAAGGTCGTCTTTATACTGTATCTTTGAGGTGGCGTGGCGCATAAATGCAAGCGGAATGTCTTCCGGAGCTATGCCGCAGCCGTTGTCGGTCACACGAATATAGCTTCGCCCGCCGTTTTTTATCTCGACGGTTATATTTGTCGAACCGGCGTCGATAGAGTTCTCCAAAAGCTCCTTTACGACGCTCGAGGGGCGCTCTATGACTTCGCCCGCGGCGATAAGCTCGTAAACCGACTTGTCGAGTAAATGGATAACAGCCATCGTTTTCTCCTTAAAGTTCCCTGATTATATCGCCGAAAAGCTCTCTCAGCTCGGTGTCCGAAAGCTCGTCGGGATTTGTCTTGCGCAGCCTGCTTATAACGTAGCTCTCGTTTATCCTGTCAAATGAGACCTGCTCGGTCTCACCGCTGTTTTTAGGCTCCGAAGGCTTTGTTTCAAGTGTGGAAAGTATGCTTTTTGCACGGTTGATGAGCTTTTGCGGGAGCCCTGCAAGCTTCGCGACCTCTATGCCGTAGCTCTCGTCTACTCCGCCGCGAACTATCTTTCTTAAGAATCTCACGCCGTCGGAAGTGCGCTTTACGGCTACGCTGTAATTGAGTATCCCGCTCACCTGACCTTCGAGCTCGATGAGCTCGTGGTAATGGGTGGCAAATAGGGTCTTGCAGCCTATGAGCTTCGGGTCGGCGATGTATTCCGCGACGCTTCTGGCGATGCTTATGCCGTCGAATGTAGACGTTCCCCTGCCGACTTCGTCGAGTATGACAAGGCTGTTGCGGGTGGCGTGCTTTACTATCTCCGCGACTTCGCTCATTTCTACCATAAAGGTAGACTGCCCTGCGGCAAGGTCGTCGGAGGCGCCGACGCGGGTGAATATCTGATCGACTACCGATATCTTTGCGTAGTCGGCCGGAACGAAGCAGCCTATCTGCGCCATTAGGACTATCAGCGCGACCTGCCTCATATATGTTGACTTTCCCGACATATTCGGGCCGGTGATTATAGCCATTCTGTTGTCGCTCAAATCAAGATAAGTGTCGTTCGGGACGAACATCTCGTCTTTGAGTGTGAGCTCGACCACCGGGTGGCGGCCGTTCTTTATGTTTATAATGCCGTCGATGGCGATATCGGGCTTTACGTAGTTGTTCGAGAGAGCGACTGAGGCAAACGAAGCGAGCACGTCGAGCGTAGCTATGGCCACTGCCGTGCGCTGGACTTCCGCGAGCCTGTCGCCGCAGAAATCGCGTATCTCCGCGAAGATGTCCGCTTCGAGCGCGGATATCTTTTCCGAGGCGCCGAGGATCTGCTCTTCGGCGTTTTTAAGCTCCTCAGTGATGAAGCGTTCGCAGTTGGCAAGGGTCTGCTTTCTTATGTAGTCGCTCGGGATCAAGTCGTAGAACGAGCGGGTGACTTCAAGATAATATCCGAAAACGCGGTTGTAACCGGCCTTGAGATTGCGTATGCCGGTGCGCTCGCGCTCGCGCTCAACTATTGAGCCGATTATCCCTTCGCCGTTGTTTTTGATGTTTCTCAGGCTGTCGAGCTCTTCGTTGAAGCCGTCGCGGATAACTCCGCCTTCTTTATAAGTGGCAGGAGGCGCGTCTACGACGGCTCTCTCGATGAGGTCGGATATATCTTCGAGCGAGGACATATCGGAGTTGAGCTCCGAAAGCAGCTGCGACTTAAATCCCGAAAGTATCTCCTTTATTTTGGGTATTCTGAGCGCCGTTGCCGACAGCGATTTAAGGTCGTTCGGAGAGGCGGTCTTATACATAACTCGGGTCATAAGGCGCTCGAGGTCGTATACCCCGCCGAGACAGTCTGAAAGCTCGCCGAGCTCGGAGCCGCACTTTGTGAGCTCTTCAACGGCGTCGAGCCGCTGCATTATCCTGAACGGGCTTATGAGCGGCTGCTCAACGAACGAGCGGAGCATCCTGCGGCCCATAGATGTCTTGGTCTTATCTATCACCCAGAGCAGCGAACCCTTTTTCTCGCCGCCGCGCAGGGTTTTAACTATCTCAAGATTTGCACGAGCGGTATATCCGAGCTGCATTATCTGCTCGCCGTCGTGAAGCTCGAGCTTCGAAAATCGCCCGATGCCTACTCGCTGCGTGTCGCATATATATCCGCAGAGAGCCGCAACGGCGCAAAGCGCGGGATCGGCCTCGCTTATGCCGATGCTCTCTATGCTTTCGGCAGAAAACTGCTTAAGGATATCCTCGCGGCGGTAAAGCGGGTCGAAGTCCTTTTCTTTGAGAACGCTCACGCCGGCTTTCAGCTTTCCCGAAACGAACGCCGAAACTGCGCCGAGCGACTTA
Organism: uncultured Clostridia bacterium; assembly: GCA_947631535.1. Lineage (GTDB taxonomy): Bacteria > Bacillota > Clostridia > Oscillospirales > Ruminococcaceae > Faeciplasma. The sequence goes on from CANRLU010000063.1 coordinate 8,145, forward strand.
AATTCGGGGCGGCAGATTATTTCGGAGGGATTGAAGCGCGAAAGAATGTTTATCATCTGCTGTTCGAGCTCTTTGCCCGACACTCTGAACAGATGCGCTTCGCCGGTTGACATATCGGCAAGGCAGATATATGCGCTGCCGCCGTCGAGGCTGACGGAACACAGCCAGTTGTTGGAGCCCTCGTCGAGCATGCTGCTGTCGATAAGAGTTCCGGGGGTGACTATCCTTATTACGTCGCGCTTGACTATGCCTTTGGCAAGAGCGGGGTCTTCCATCTGCTCGCAGATGACGACATTGTAGCCGCTTTCTATCAGCTTTTTGATATAAACGTCGCAGGCGTGAAACGGCACGCCGCACATAGGGGCGCGCTCGTCGAGGCCGCAGTCCTTTCCGGTGAGGGCAAGGTCGAGGACCTTAGAGGCCAGGATCGCGTCGTCGAAGAACATTTCATAAAAGTCTCCGAGTCGGAAGAAAACGATCTTGTCCATATGCTTGAGCTTGAAATCGGCATACTGCCTCATTCCCTGCGAAAGGCGGGATATGTCAATGTCTTTTAATGAAAGAGCCACGCTCATCACTCCGAATCGTCAAAAAATATCAGTGGCAGCCGCCGCAGGTCTCACAGCTGCCGGTGCAGGCCGATTTAGGGTCGCAGGTGGCAGGGTCTTCACCGTTGGCACAGAGCTGAATGATGCGCTCTATCTCGAGTATCATATCGTCAAATTCCGACTTTGCGTTGTTATAGACAGCCATATTCTCGTTGCGCATGATGTCGGCGTATATGCCGCGGACCTTCTGGTTGAGCTCGTTTATCTTGTCCTGGTCCTTATCTGTCTTCGACATTTCGCGGTTGAGCTGCATCCTGCCCATATTGAACTCGCCTATGAGCTTCTGGAGCTCTTCGTCGGCGTCGTTCTTTTCGCGCGCCAAAAGATATGCCGAATACCTCGGGTCGGCCTGAATGGCTTTTCCGAGCTCGCGTGTGATTTCGATAACGTTCATATAAATATCTCCTCTGCCTTATCGGCGTTTTTATAATTATAGACAGTATACCACAAATTATTGAGAATTACAATAGCCTTTTTTCTAAATATTGAGGAAATCCTTGAAGAAATAAAAATGTTGAAAAATATCGGTGCGTGTGCTATAATAGTTGTAATTTCAAAAATACCTTACCGGAAGTGATTTTTATGGCGCTCACTGTAAACGGCGCGGGCTGGAAGAGATTTTTCTCGGTCCCCTGCGCGCTTGTGGACGATTATCTCAAGCTTGCCGACGGCCCCGCGCTCAAGGTGCTTTTATATCTTCTTTCGAGCGAGAAAGAGCCCGACGATGAAGCGGTGATATCATCGACAGGGATCACCCGCGAAGCTTTTTACGAGGCGGTGTCGTTCTGGAAAGAGCTCGGGATACTTTCGCAGGACAGAGAAGCGCCCAAAATCACGGTTTCCGTTCCCCAAAAAGTCTCTTCGGAGCCGGTGAACAAGGTCGTCCACTCGCAGTATTCCCCCAAAGACATCGCGGAGATGCTTCAAAGCAGCGCAGAGCTCAGGGAGCTTTTCTCTGAGGCTGAGCTCACACTCGGGCGTGTCCTCAAACACTCCGACCACGAAATGCTCATAAGCCTGCGGGATTACTTCGGGTTCAGCGAGCAGTCGATAGTTCTTATACTCGGCTACTGCGCCGAGCGCGAAAAGACCTCGGCAAGATATTGCGAGACCGTCGCACGAAGCCTTTTCGACCGCGGTATGACCGACTTTCACTCCATTGAAGCCGAATTTGAGCGTCTGCGCGAGCTGAACACATTTGAAGCTAAGGTGCGCAGCGATTTCGGCCTCACGGCAAGGCTTACTCCGCAGCAGACTAAGTTTATAGAGTCGTGGCGGGAAATGGGCTTTGACATCGACATGATATCGCTCGCAAGAGAGCGCTGCGTTGACAACACCAATATGGTGAAGTTTGCATACATAAACAAGATACTGATATCCTGGAAAGAAAAGGGAATATTCACCCGCGAGGCCGCCGAAAGTGAGGCCAAGCCCTCAAAGCAAAAGGACGAAGGCCATTCGTTTGACCTTGAGGAGTTCGATATGTTCACGCTTCGCAACTCGGGAAAGGAGATAAAATGAACTATTCAAACGAAGTTATAAGGCTCGCATACGAAGAGCTCGACCGCCGCCGTGAGACCGCCGCAGCAGTACACGCCGCAAGAGTTGACGAGATAAGAATGAAATATCCCGAGATATACGGGATATATTCAGATATCGTCTCCACAAAAGACCGCCTTGCCGACGCTATCCTTTCCAAGAGCGGGAATATCAGGGAGGAAATATCTAAAATTAGGGAGCAGAACCTTAAAAATCAGGCGGCACTCAAGTCAAAACTGAAGATGTTCGGTTTTTCGGAAGACTACCTTGATATGAAGTATTCCTGCCCTCTTTGCTGCGACACGGGAGTGAGGAACGGCAACAGATGCGAATGTGTCACCGCGCTGCTTGACAGGTTTGCCGTGGAAAAGCTCAACGAGCAGTGCAGGATAAAGCTCGGCAGCTTTTTGGACTTCGACGTATCGTATTACCCTGAAAACTACAGCTATAAGGGCAACAATATTAACGCAAGAGAGCTGATGGCAAACAATCTCAAATTCTGTATGGACTACGCCAAAAACTTCGGGCCAGACTCGCAGTCGCTCTTCTTATACGGAAAGACCGGCCTTGGAAAGACGTTTCTTTCGTCCTGCATAGCTTCTGAGCTTCTCAAAAAGGGCGTGAGCGTGGCCTTTGACTCGATACAGAATTATCTCCGCGAAATCGAAAACGAGCACTTCGGCCGTTCTGATGGTGATACGCTCCAAACCCTTTTGAACGCCGAGCTCGTAATTCTTGACGACCTCGGGAGCGAATTTCAGTCGGGCTTTACGGCGTCGGCGATATATAATATCATAAATTCGCGGCTCAATATGGGAAAGCCGACTATAGTCAGCTCGAATCTCTCGACAGACGAGCTGACCGCAAAATATGACGACAGGATAATATCGCGGCTCACGGGAATGTTCTGCACGCTTAGGTTCATCGGCGAGGACATAAGGCAGATAAAGCGAAGAAACGGCGTTTTTGCGTGATTGGTAAAGTCAAGACCCGCTCGGGGAAGATCCCGGGCGGGCCTTTTTATAAAGCAAAGGAAGTACAGATATCAGTTGTTGAAATCGCCCTTATGCTTGGAGAGATAGAGGGCATCGACAATAAGGAAAACAACCGAGGAAATGGGGAGAAACGCGGTATACCAACCGATGAGCTGGCTTATCGGAAGACCGGTTATTAACGATGCAGCTAAAAGGTAGATAACCGGAACGGCTATGCAGGCCGCATTGAAAACAAGCACCAGAAGAGGCGCTATAGCCTTGCGCTTTTCGACGGTGAAAATAATTACGACCTCGAGGACGGCTATGGCAACAAGGCCGAGGCCGAACAGAACGTCGAAGAACTTAAGGGCACCGTACACGCCGTAGATCATTTCCTTATACTCGCCGTAGGCTGAACCTGTGAGGCTCGCAAAACCGAAGACAAGGTTTAATACGATAGTGCCGCCGAGGTAAACCATCAGGATCAATGACCAGAAGCTCGCCCTCTTAGGAGCGGGAGCCGCGCCGTAGTTTACCGGAACATTGGGGCGGTAATTCGGCTGCGCGCTCTGCTGATAATTTGGCTGAACGTTCGGCTGAACATTGGGTCGTTCATTGGGTTGAACATTAGGCTGTACGTCGGGTCGGGGCGCTGCAGCCTGCGGCTGACTCATAGGTGCTCCGCAGCTCACGCAGAAACGCGCGCTGTCGTCGTTTTTAGTTCCGCATTTGGTGCAAAACATTTGCGTATCCCCCTTAAAAGCAGAATAGATTTAAAAATTGTCACTTATTGAAGTCGCCCTTATGCTTGGAGAGATAAACGGCATCTACAATAAGGAAAATAACCGAGGAAATGATGAGGAAGGTGATGTACCAACTGACGCTCAGGAAACCATGAATCAGCGTTGTTGCCAAAAGATATATGACCGGAGCGGCTATACAGACAACATTGAATACGATAACCAGAAGCGGCGCCTTAGCCTTGCGCTTTACTAAATTAACGATAACAAAAACTTCGAAGACGGCTATCGCAACAAGGCCTATGCCTGATAAAATGTCGGATAACATAATAAGAATACCGTCGAGCTCGCCAAAGACCCACACGTATAATCCCACACCAAAAAACAAAAAAGTGGCGATCTTCATAAAGCCGTATACAAGGTTGCATATAATAGTTACACCGAGGTAAACCATCAGAATCGAAGACCAGGCGTTCGCCTTCTTAGGAGCGGGAGCAGCGCCGTTGTCTACCGAAACATTGGGCTGTGCATTAGGCTGTACGTCGGATTGGGGCGCTGCGTCTTGCGGACAGCTCATAGTTGCTCCGCAGCTCACGCAGAAACGCGCGCTGTCGTCGTTATCAGTTCCGCATTTAGTGCAAAACATCAGCGTTCCCCCCTTAAAAAGTCAAATAGATATAAAAATGGGGTGGATAGTCGGACTCGAACCGACGATCTTCAGAACCACAATCTGACGCGTTAACCAACTACGCTATATCCACCATATTCAGCGCTCTTCAGAGCGCGAAGTGTATTATAACATATGACGACAAAAAAATCAATAGGAAAATAAAAATTTTTTTGAACGGCGTTGTTAGAGTACAATACATCTTGTACATTAAAAAGAAAGAATAAAGAAGAATGTGACCAAGTGTGGTAAGATAAGATTGCCAACAAATCACTACCGCCAAGAAAGGAAGCACATTCTTCATGGACAGTATAACACAAGAGGCAAGGTATCGTCAATCCCTGATGAAGTATGCGGAGAAATACGGAGTATCACGCGCAAGCAGAAAGTACAATAAGGCACGGTCATATATCTACTTTTGGAAATCGCGCTGGGACGGAACGGAAACGTCATTGGTAAATCAGTC
>CANRLU010000064.1 GCA_947631535.1 uncultured Clostridia bacterium
TATCGTCGTTGTTGATCGCGACGTTGGTGAAGATTGTGTTCTTTCTCGTAGAGGCGAGAGCGTTGTAGTTCGACTTTTCGTTGGTGCCGGGAGCTACGCCGAAGAAGCCGTTTTCGGGATTGATGGCGTAGAGCCTGCCGTCCTTGCCGGGCTTGAGCCAGGCGATATCGTCGCCGACGGTCCATACCTTATATCCCCTCTTGGTGTAGCCCTCGGGAGGAATGAGCATCGCGAGGTTGGTCTTGCCGCAAGCAGACGGGAACGCGGCGGTGACATACTTTATCTCGCCGTTGGGCTTCTCGATGCCCAAAATGAGCATATGCTCGGCCATCCAGCCCTCGTTCTTGCCCTGATAGGAGGCTATTCTGAGGGCGAAGCACTTTTTGCCGAGGAGGACGTTTCCGCCGTATGCGGAGTTAATGGACCAGATGGTGTTGTCCTCGGGGAACTGAACGATATAGCGCTTCTCGGGGTCAACATCGGCCTTGGAGTGAAGACCTCTTACGAAGTCGTCCGAAACGTCGCCGAGGTTCTTGAAAGCATCGGCGCCCATGCGGGTCATTATCGCCATATTGAGGACGACATAAATCGAGTCGGTGACCTCAACGCCGACTTTTGCGAGCGGCGAACCGATAGGTCCCATAGAATAGGGAATGATGTACATGGTTCTGTTCTTCATAACGCCGTCGTACATCGGGGTGAGCTTGGCATACATCTCCTTGGGGTCGCACCAGTTGTTGGTCGGGCCGGCGTCCTCCTTCTTGCGGGAGCAGATAAAGGTCCTGTCTTCAACTCTTGCAACATCATTGGGTAGGGTGCGGTGATAAAGGCAGCCGGGGAGCTTCTCCTCGTTGAGCTTTATCATTTCGCCGGTGGAAATGGCCTCGTCGCGGAGCCCGTCGAGCTGCTCCTTTGAGCCGTCGATCCAGACGACCTTTGAGGGCTTGCAGAGCGCGATCATTTCATCGACCCATTTGTTGACATTCGGGTTTTTGGTCAACGTTGACATAAAACAATCTCCTTTTCTATATAATATGCTTAATATAACCTTGTTCGGGAAAGAATGGCTCCGCATAAAACGGAAAATCCAACTTTTCCTCTAATACTATTTTATTCTTGTTTTGTCAATATGTCAAGTGCGCGGCATCAAATTTCACTGAATTTTCAATAACCGTGTGGAAATAATAGAATTGTTGTGATATAATGAGTAAAATGCACTAAAACGGAGGTGTTGATATGAAATATCTCATTAAGGACACAACGCGTGAAGAGCGCGAATGGATAGTCAGAAACGGTCTCGGCTGCGACGCCAACGAGTGCGAGAACTGCTCGGCCTGCGGGCTTTACGGCGCAGGAAATATGCTTGAGGTCTACGGACCGTATATTGAGGGGCTCAAGGAGCTGAGCGAAATAAACGCGGAGTTCAGGGGCGGAAGCGTGAAGTAGAGAGAAAGAGACTTACAGAGCTGGTCGAGCGGAGACGGGCTATTGGCGTTTGCCTCGCCTTGCTCGGCAAATGGGGAACCCCTTAATAGGGTTCCCCACACAAAAACAGTCCACCGAACTGTTTTTGTTTCCCCTCCTGATTCTCTTTGTGTAAAGGATTTCGCGCTCTGCAATGCGGCGTCGAAGAGTGATATAAAGGTAACGCAGTCACGCCGCATCTGTCGTTCGCTTCGCTCTCGACCCAAATGCCCTGCGCCTCGACTCTCGCCAGCCGAGATATGCGATTATTTCTCCGCAAGCACGAGCGGGCGGGGCCATATATGCCCGCGAAGTGCGAGCGGTAAGAAATAACGCCTATCTTTTTGAGAAAGGCTTTACCGAAAACTTTTATGTTGTTGCACCCTCAAAGCAAAAGGCTCATTAGAAGAGCCTTTTTTGATGCTATTTTATGTGGATTATATCGCTCGCGACGGAATATATTATGTCGTCGTCGGTGATGTCTACGTGATTGAATCCGTGGCGCTTCACGCCCTCCATATATTCCTTTATCCCCTGCTCTATCTGCGCAAAGTCGGACTTGAGCTTGAGGCTCTCATAGGGATCTTCACCCTCGCAGACAATGAACAGTCGGTTTGCAAGGTGCTTTCTTCCGCCCTGCGACTGGTTCTCGTAGAGCCATCGGATCATTCTGTTTTTGCCTTCGCGCGTGGTGAGGTTGTAAGGATGACGCACCGAAAGCTTGGCGGGATAAACCGTGAGCTTTAGGTCGAACGGCTCACCGTTGACGTAAAAATCGACGGTTTTATTCTTGGGATTTACTTCCCTTTTTGCACCGCAGGCCGCAAAGATCCGCTCACATTCCTTGGAGGTCTTGAAGTTATACCAGCGGTGGAGGGCGTATTTTACGTCGCAGCCCGCCGCCTCGGCTTTGCTCACAACGTCGTCGTATGACTCCGCAGTGTAGATGAAGTTGGTGCTTCTGTCGCTGTGATCGTTCTGCCTTTTCCAGTTCGGGCCGATGTGCTCAAGCGTCTTCTGAAGCTCGGAGCGAAGTTTTTCGTTCATATTCTACCCTCCGCGTTATTTATTTTCGCTGTGCTTAAGAGCCGCCTCAATAAAGCCCTTAAACAGCGGGTGGGCCTTATTCGGGCGCGACTTGAACTCGGGGTGATACTGCACTCCTATGTGGAAATCGCGGTCGCTGAGCTCTACCGTTTCAATGAGCCTGCCGTCGGGTGAACGGCCGCTGAGCGTGAGCCCTGCCTGCTCCATTCTCTCGCGGTAGTCGTTGTTGAACTCGTAGCGGTGACGGTGGCGCTCGGCTATCTCAAGGGTGCCGTAGCAGCGCGCCATAGCGGTGCCCTCTTTTATGATGCAGGGGTAGCTTCCGAGGCGGAGCGTTCCGCCCTTGTCGATGGAGTCGCTCTGGCCCGGCATAAAGTCGATGACCTTATTCTTGCAGAGCTCGTCAAACTCGCCGGAATTGGCGTCGGGTATCCCGAGAACGTTCCTCGCGTATTCGATGACCGCTATCTGCATACCGAGGCAGATGCCGAAGTAAGGCGTGCCGTTTTCACGGGCATATTTCGCGGCTAAAATCATTCCCTCTATTCCCCTGTTGCCGAAGCCGCCGGGGACGATTATTCCGTCGAGCTTAGCAAGCCGCTCTTTATAGCTCTCTTCGGTGAGGGTCTCGGAATCTATCCACTCTATTTCAACCTCCGCACCGACGGCAAAGCCCGCGTGCCTCAAAGCCTCGGCGACCGAGAGATAGGCGTCGTGGAGCTGTATGTATTTTCCGACAAGACCTATGGTCACCGGCTTTTTGAGGCTCTTTATCCGCTCGACCATTTCGGTCCACTCCCTGAGGTCGGGCTCGGGGGCGTCTATTCCGAGCTCGCGGCATACGACGCCCGAGAAGTTGTGCTCCTCGAGCATAAGCGGAGCCTCGTAGAGGTGGGGCAGAGTGATGTTTTCTATAACGCAGTCGGGCTTGACGTTGCAGAACATAGCTATCTTATTGAAGATGGAGGGTTCGAGCGGCTCGTCGCACCGAAGGACGATTATATTCGGGGTAACGCCGAGACCCTGAAGCTCCTTGACGGAGTGCTGTGTGGGCTTGGACTTGTGCTCGTCGGAGCCTCTGAGGAAAGGAACAAGTGTGACGTGAATAAAGAGGCTGTTCTCTCTGCCGACTTCGAGGGATATCTGCCTTACGGCTTCGAGGAAGGGCTGCGACTCGATATCGCCTATCGTTCCGCCGATCTCGGTGATAACGACGTCGGCGTTGGTCTTTCTTCCCACGCGATAGACAAATTCCTTTATCTCGTTGGTGATGTGGGGTATCACCTGGACCGTCGAGCCGAGGTATTCCCCGCGGCGCTCTTTATTGAGGACGTTCCAGTATACCTTGCCTGTCGTGAGGTTGGAATATTTATTGAGGTTTTCGTCGATGAAGCGCTCGTAGTGGCCGAGGTCGAGGTCGGTCTCGGCGCCGTCTTCGGTCACATACACCTCGCCGTGCTGATAGGGGCTCATAGTCCCCGGGTCAACGTTGATGTAAGGGTCGAGCTTCTGCGCGGCGACCTTTAATCCCCTCGCCTTTAAGAGCCTTCCCAGAGAAGCGGCGGTTATGCCCTTGCCGAGCCCCGAGACAACTCCTCCCGTGACGAAAATATACTTTGTTTCCATTCTGTATTCCTCCCCTATTTATACTTATTTATTATTTCCTCGGCTGCACGCCTCTTGGTGATGCAGCCGTTCATTGCCTTGCGCTCTATATATTTGTGGGCCTCGGACTCGTTCATTCCGAACTCGTTTATGAGCGCCCACTTTGCGCGGTTCACAAGCCTTATTTCCTCCATTTTTTCCTCGAGCGAAGCGGTTTTCTGCTCCATTCTCCTGAGCCTTTCGCGAGTGGCGCACAAAAGCAGCATCGATTGCAGGACTATCTGCCCGCTCGCGGGCTTAGACACCGTCAGGACGCCGTAGTCCGTGACCTGATCGTATACCTCGTCGAAGTTTTCGCTCTTTACAAACAGCATTACCCCTATGCCTATCTCGCTCGAAAGGTCTATCGCGAGGCGAGTACCGTAATCGTCGGGCAGCGGGGTGTTTATTATAACGATGTCATAGCCCCGCTCCAGAAGCTCGCGCTTTGCGGCTCCCACGCCCGACACCACCTTGACGGGAAGATACTTCCCCGCGGGGAGGGCGTTCTGAAGCGAAGTGTTGAATTTTTCGGAATTTGAAACTATAAGAACACTGTATACCTGTTCTTTTGAACTCAAAGCTCTCCCTCCTCACAACGGAATACGCTTGGGGCGTCAGCGCTTTGCACAGTAGCCTTCGATTATTTGGGCGGGAAGATATTTTTCGATAAAATCGCTCGAACGCGCCGCACGGACGGCCTCCTCAAGGTCATGAGGGAGGGCGCGGAAGGCGCTCAGGGTCTGCTCGTCGGCGTTATAGAGGTCGATATCGGCGGGCAGCGGAAGAACGGCGTCGTCCTTCAGGCCCTCGAGCCCCGCAAGGATAAGAAGCGCAAACGCAAGGTAGGGGTTTGCGAGCGGGTCGGGAGACCTGAGCTCGGCGGCCCGCAGGTCTTCAGAATCGCCGGTGGGGGCGGGTATCCTTATGAGCTGTGAGCGGTTTTCGCTCGACCAGGTGATGTATTTCGGAGCCTTGTTTGCCCCGAGCCTGAGATACGACTCCTCGGAGGTGTTGAGGAAGAGGGTCATATCGGGTATGCGCTTTAAAATTCCGGCGATAACGCGGGGCAGAAGCTCGCCGCGCGCGTTGTTGGCGACGGATATCTTTATATGGAAGCCGTTGCCGGGGCGGTTCTTGATGGGCTTCGGCGAAAAGTCGGCATAAAGGCCGTTTCGTGCGGCGATGGTGCTCACCACCGAGCGAAAAGTCACCGCATCGTCTGCCGCGGTCAGCGGGTCGGAGCGGCGGAAATCTATTTCGTTCTGCCCGGGGCCTTCGGCGTGATGCGAGCTCTCGGGGATTATCCCCATTCTCTCGAGGTCGAGGCAGATCTCGCGCCTGACGTTCTCGCCCTTGTCGGCGGGGGCGATGTCCATATACCCCGCTCTGTCATAGGGAACCGAGGTGGGCTCGCCGTTTTCGTCGCGGTCAAAGAGGTAAAACTCCGTCTCGGAGCCGATATAAAAGCTGTAGCCCTCAGATTCGGCGAGCTCGACCGCCCTCTTTAAAAGGCTGCGGGTGTCGGGCGCAAACTCCCTGCCGTCGGGGTAGGTTATGGTGCAGAACATTCTGACTACCCTGCCGTGCTCCGGTCTCCAGGGGAGAATGGCGAGCGTTGAAGGGTCGGGGTGCAAAAAGAGGTCTGAATGGACCACGCCTCCGAAGCCGGCTATGGCGGAGGCATCAATCGCGATGCCGTATTTGAAGGCGCGCTCAAGCTCTCCCGGCATTACCGAGATGTTTTTCTGAGTGCCGAAAATATCGGTGAACGCAAGACGTATAAACTTAACGTCTTCCTCCGCGACATACTGAATGGTCTCCTCGGGCGTGTAGATCATACCTTTCAATCCTTCCTTTAATTCTGAACATACATCTGCTTATAGGGGTTTTTGCTGTCGGGCGTTACGACGGTGTAGTCCGACGAGATGAGCTTGTCAAAGTCCTCGCCGTAGATTTCGCAGTAGCGCCTTACGTATTTTTCTATCTCGTTTATATCCTCGGGCGACGCCGGCCGCGCCGTTACCTGCTTCGGGAAGGCTATTCCCTCGCACTTCGACCTTAAGAACAGCTTTCCGCCGTGCATACCGGTGCAGGGGAAGTTGCCGACTATCGGCTTGCCGTTGGTATTCAGGCCGAGGACTATTATAAGACCTCCCGCCTGATATTCGCCCAAAAAGCTTCCCGTCCTGCCGCCTATCACCATAACGGGGACCTTGTCTTTATAGGCTTTCATATGGATACCCGCGCGGTAGCCGGCGTCGGTTTTAACGAATATCTCGCCCCCGCGCATGGCATACCCTGCGGCGTCGCCTATAGAGCCGTGAATGATTATCTTTCCGTCGTTCATAGTGTCGCCGACGGCGTCCTGCGCGTTGCCGAAGACCTCAACGGTCCCGCCGTTGAGATAGGCTCCGAGGGCGTTGCCGGGCGTGCCGCTGATCTTTATGCTGCGGTAGCTCATACCCGCCGCTATGAACCTCTGGCCGAGGCAGTTTTTTATCTCGCAATCTCCCGCTTCTCTTATTATAGCATTTAATTCCGAAAATTCAAGATTTTCCGCGTCGATAACGTTGATTTTATTTTCGGGCATCACACAGCACCTCCGAGTTTTTCCCTGATATACGCCCTGCCGAGCGGCGCGAGCGCGGGCGACTTCTTTAATAGCTCAAAATCCACGGTGTCGAGCGGGGTCTTGTTGCGAATGAGAGCGGTATATATCCCCGCACGGTCGTTTCTGCCGATGAGAATGAAGCCTTTGAGCAGGTTGTCTTTGACGTAAAGCCGCTTTATCCCGCCCTCGAAGCGCTCTTCGAAACATTCGCCGTCGTAGCTGCCGGCAGTCATGCAGTGGAGCCCCGCGAAGCCGATGGAGTTCATAGGAAATGCGTTTTCTATGCTCTCTTCACCGCCCGCCATATTCACACCTGCGCAGTGACCCTGCATATAAGCGAGCGGCATTATCGCCATTACCTTGCGGGTCTCGGAGGTTATATCGAAGGATTCGGTGCAGTCTCCCGCGGCGTAGATATCCGCAAGGGAGGTCTGCATATTTGCGTTTACGGCTATTCCCCTGCCGCACTCGCCGCCGACGTCTTTTATCAGCGAAATATTCGCCCTGACGCCGACGGCCGTAACGAGCGCGTCGAAATCAACGTCGCAGCCGTTCTTCATATGGGCGGTATTTTCCTCAAATTTTTCGACGGTGTCGCCGAGGAGGAATTTTATCCCCATTTTTTCAAGGTGAGCCTGCATTATCGCGGCGCAGTCCTGGTCGAGTATGCTCGAAAGCACCCTCGGGGCGAGGTCGCAGACGGTTATCTCGCGGCAGAGACCGAGTATCCCCTCGGCGCATTTAAGACCTATGAGCCCCGCGCCGACTATAAGCACTCTCGCATCGGGAGTGAGGCTTGATTTGAGCGCCTCGGCGTCGTCAAGAGTCATAAAGGTGTGAACGTTTTTGACACTATCAAGCCCCTCCGTCGGCGGGACGAACGGGGTCGAGCCTGTCGCCACGCAAAGCGCATCGTAACCGAGCTTTTTGCCGCTCCCGAGCGAAACCGTCTTGCCGCTCGGGTCAACGGAAACGGCATCTTCGCCGTAGAGAACGGTAACCGAGTTTTTCTCGTAGAAGTCCGACGGGCGGTAGAGGATACGCCCAAGGTCGGTCTTGCCCTCGAGGTAGTAGGAAATGAGCGGGCGGGCGTAAACGTGGCGGTCTTCGCGGGAAACAACCGTTATCTCGCCGCTCTTATCGACGGAGCGTATGCCCTCTATCGTGCCGACGGCAGCCGCGCCGTTGCCTATGATGACATATTTTTTCAAGCCGCTCACCTCTCTTCAAAAACTATCGCCCTGTTGGGGCAGCCCTTTACGCAGGCGGGCTCGCCGGAGGAATTGTTGAGGCAGAGCTCGCACTTCTGCACGGCTCCGTGTTCGCCCTCGCGTATGCAGCCGTATGGGCAGACGAGAACGCAAGTGAGACAGCCGACGCATTTGTCGTGATCCACCCTTACCGCGCCGTCCTCGATGGAGAGAGCTCCCGAAATGCAGCTTTTTACGCAGATCGGGTCGCGGCAGTGGCGGCAGGAGACTGCAAAGTTGATATCTCCGTCCTCCTCGACTACTATATTCGGGCGCACCGCTTTTTTGCGCAGAGCCTTTATCATATCGCTCTCGCCGGAATTGGCGTAGGCGCAGTTGTATTCGCAGAGCCGGCAGCCGAGGCACCATTTTTCGTTTACATATACTCTTTTCATATCATTCACCCGCGTGGGAGATACCGAGTATCTCCAGCTCCTTTTCAGTCATATTCACGCCTCTGAGCATAAGCCTGTTGCCCCTGAGCGCCTCTATCGAGTTGATACCCATTCCGCCCATAAGCTCCATTATTTCGTGGCGCCATGCGGTCATAAGATTTATAAGCCGCTCGCTGCCGATGTCGGGATTCAGGCGCTTTACGAGCTCGGGGCGCTGGGTAGCAATGCCCCAGTTGCACTTGCCGGTCTGACATGTGCGGCAGAGATGACAGCCGAGAGCCAAAAGCGCGGCAGTTGCTATGTAGCAGGCGTCGGCTCCGAGGGCGACCGCCTTTACTACGTCGGCGGCGGAACGTATCGACCCGCCCACGACGAGGCTGACGTTTCCTCTTATGCCCTCGTCCCTGAGCCTCTTGTCTACCGAAGCGAGCGCGAGCTCTATCGGTATTCCCACGTTGTCTCTTATCCTTGTCGGGGCGGCGCCGGTGCCTCCCCTGAAGCCGTCTATCGCGATGATGTCCGCACCCGAACGGGCTATGCCCGAGGCTATCGCCGCAATGTTATGCACCGCCGCGACCTTTACGATTATCGGTTTTTTATACTCGGTCGCCTCCTTGAGGGAGTAGACGAGCTGCCTGAGATCTTCTATCGAATAGATGTCGTGGTGAGGAGCGGGAGAAATGGCGTCGGAGCCCTCGGGGATCATTCTCGTGCGGGAGACGTCGCCGACTATCTTTGCGCCGGGAAGATGCCCGCCGATGCCCGGCTTTGCGCCCTGACCCATCTTTATCTCTATCGCGGCACCCGCCTTTAAGTAGCCCTCGTGGACGCCGAAGCGCCCCGAAGCTACCTGAACTATCGTATTCGGGCCGTATTTATAGAAGTCCTCGTGGAGACCGCCCTCGCCGGTGTTGTAGAAAAGTCCGAGCTGCGTGGCGGCACGGGCGAGGCTCTCGTGGGCGTTATAGCTTATCGAGCCGTAGCTCATCGCAGAGAACATAACCGGCATCGAAAGCTCGAGCTGGGGGTCTAACTTGGTTACAAGGTTTCCGTTTTCGTCGCGCTTCATCTCGGAGGGCTTTTTGCCGAGGAAGACTTTAGTCTCCATAGGCTCTCTTAGCGGGTCTATCGAAGGGTTTGTGACCTGAGAAGCGTTGATAAGTATCCTGTCCCAATAAACGGGAAGCGGGTTGGGGTTGCCCATAGATGAGAGCAGAACTCCGCCGCTCGAAGCCTGCTTGTAAATTTCTTTTATCGTGTCCTGGCCCCAGTTGGCGTTGGGGCGGAGGGTGCAGTCGCTCTTTACTATCTTGAGCGCGCGTGTCGGGCAGAGAGCGACGCAACGCTGGCAATCGACGCATTTAGTCTCGTCGCTGAGCATAACGTCGCCGTCGGGGTCGTAGCTGTGGACGCAGTTGGCACACTGGCGCTCGCAGACGCGGCACCTTATGCACCTTGAATCGTTCCTGACGACCTCAAACTCGGGGTAGATATATTCGATTCCCATTAAAACGCGCCCTCCTTTACTTTAATGATTATCGGCTCGCCGCCCGCGGGGGCATAGAGCTTTGAAAGCTCCGGTTCCATAACCCTTATTGCGGCCTCTTCGCTCGCGACGTATACCATATCGTCCTTCTCGCCGACGACCATCGAGCGGAGCTTTAAGCGATCGTTTAGAGCCATCATTCCGCCCTCGAAGCCGAGGATTATCGAAAACGGTCCCGTTATTAAAAGGTTGGGGTAGACCGTCCGCAGGAATTTCAGCTTTTCGGCCTCCTCCGGCGGCTTTTTGGCAATAGTTGACCAGAAAGGCGCGGCTATAACCGAGGCCGTCTCTTCAAGGGTGAGGCCCTGCTTTCTGAGAAGATAGTCGGCGATGTAGGTTATTACCTCGGTATCGGTCTGAAGGGTGCAGCGGTAGCCGAACATCTCTATAAAACGGCGGTTGGCGTCGTAAGAGGATATCTCGCCGTTGTGGACTATCGAATAGTTGAGCAGCGCAAAGGGGTGAGCGCCGCCCCACCAGCCGGGGGTGTTTGTAGGATATCTGCCGTGAGCCGTCCAGAGGTAGGCCTCGTATTCGTCGAGCTTATAGAACCTTCCGACGTCCTCGGGGAAGCCTACCGCCTTGAAGGCGCCCATATTCCTGCCGCTCGAAAATACGTAAGCTCCTTTGAGCTCGGCGTTTATCCTCGTTACCGCGCGGGCGACGTATTCGTCCGGCGTGAGCTGAGAGGCGTTGAGCCTGTTGTGCTCCGGAACGGCAAAATAGCGCCAGATGAGCGGGCAGTCGGTGATCTCGGGCATCTTGCGGGTGGGGATTATCTCGCTGCGGACAATCTCGAACCGCTCGGCAAGATACTTCTCGCAGTCAGAACGGCACTCGTTGTCGTCGTAAAATATATGCAGCGCGTAGTAGTCCTTATAGTCGGGGTATATGCCGTAGGCGGCAAAACCTCCTCCGAGACCGTTGGAACGGTCGTGCATAGGGACCATACTTTTTATAATACCCTCTCCGGTGAACTTTCTGCCGTCGCGCGAGATTGCGGCCGAAATGGCGCAGCCCGATGGGATTCTTACGCTTCCCTCTCTTAAATTGTCGTCGGGGCGGCCCCGCATAACATCATATCCTTTCATAAAAAATAAACGCCGCTCGAAAAAGGGCATATGCCCCCTATCGAGTGAACGCCATTGCTCACTTTGAATCATCACTTGGGGTATTGTAACATATAATAATAGAAATGTCAACCGGCTCGGGAGAAAATTTTGCACAAAAATGAATAGTTGAGCGGACGCATCCTGCAAAAATTTTAACAAAATGAGCCGAAAACCAAAATTTTTTCAAAAAAATGAAATTCGGGTATTGACAAATTCGCAAAAAGGGTGTAGAATGGCAAACGTTGAAGGCAAAGACGTCTTCGGGATACGTTTCCCGACGGCGTCTTTCTTTTTTGTTTTTCAAAATCTTACAGGATAGGAGAAGAAGATTATGGCAAACGTTACTGATTACTTCGGCAGCATGGTATTTGACGACAGAGTTATGAAAGCGACTCTTTCCGCCTCGGTCTACAAGTCGCTCAAGAAGACTATCGACGAGGGCGCGCGGCTCGACATCTCGGTCGCAAACGCCGTCGCGGCGGCTATGAAGGACTGGGCCGTCTCTAAAGGAGCTACCCACTACACCCACTGGTTCCAGCCGCTCACCGGCATTACCGCCGAAAAGCACGACGGCTTTATCTCCCCCTCGCCCGACGGCAGGGTGATAATGGAATTCTCGGGCAAGGAGCTCATCAAGGGCGAGCCCGACGCTTCGAGCTTCCCTTCGGGCGGCCTGAGGGCGACCTTTGAGGCAAGAGGCTATACCGCCTGGGACCCGACCTCGTATGCTTTCATCAAGGGCAAGACCCTTTGCATACCCACGGCGTTCTGCTCTTACGGCGGCGAGGCGCTCGACAAGAAAACTCCCCTGCTGCGCTCAATGGAAGCGCTCAACAAGCAGGCGCTCAGAATCCTCCGCCTCTTCGGCAACGACGACGTAAAGTGCGTGAAGACTTCCGTCGGGCCGGAGCAGGAATACTTCCTTGTAGACAAAGAGCTCTACGACAAGCGCCCCGACCTCATCTACACCGGCAGAACGCTCTTCGGAGCCATGCCGCCTAAGGGTCAGGAGCTCGACGACCACTATTTCGGCGTCATCAAGCCGAGAGTAGCGGCTTATATGGCGGAGCTCAACGAAGAGCTCTGGAAGCTCGGAATACTTGCCAAGACCGAGCACAACGAGGTGGCTCCCGCGCAGCACGAGCTCGCGCCGATCTACACCACCACCAACATCGCGACCGACCACAACCAGCTCACTATGGAGATTATGCAGAAAGTCGCCGCAAAGCACGGCCTTGTATGCCTGCTTCACGAAAAGCCCTTCGCAGGCGTGAACGGCAGTGGCAAACACAACAACTGGTCCATTTCGACCGACACCGGCGTAAACCTCCTCGCCCCCGGCGAGACCCCCTATGAGAACGCGCAGTTCCTGCTCTTCCTCGTCGCGGTAATCAAGGCGGTGGACGACTATCAGGATCTTTTGAGGCTCGCCGTCGCCACGGCCGGCAACGACCACCGTCTCGGCGCGAACGAAGCTCCTCCGGCGGTAGTTTCGATGTTCCTCGGCGACGAGCTCCAGGCTGTTCTCGACGCCATCGAGAACGACACCC
>CANRLU010000065.1 GCA_947631535.1 uncultured Clostridia bacterium
GGCGGCAGCTACATCGCCCACATCGGCGCCGCAGGTCTGCTTCTCCTCCTCGCTGCTCTTGGGGTGGTAGCCAGAAGGAAGCGCAAATAACCGCAAACCCAACCTCACTTAATACGACCGGCCGCGGGACCCATAAGTCCTGCGGCCGGTTTGCGTCTACAAGCCGTGTATATCACGTCTTCCTCTCTCCTTGACACTTCCCTGCGCTTGTGGTAAAATTTAAGAAAAACCGAAAAGGAGTCGGAACTATGGAAACGGTAATAATTGTGCTTTTGGCGCTGCTGCTTGCGACGGCGATAGTAATACTCATAAAGCTTTTCTCGAAGAGCGGCGGCGAGGTCTCGGGCAAGATCGACCTTTTGAGCGAGAGGCTCGATAGGCTCGTAGGATCTATGGAGCAGTCGCAGGCCCTTTTGCGCAAGGAGCTTTCCGACAGCTCGCTTGGACTCTCCGCCACGCTTACCGAGCGGCAGAAACTCAGCGATCAGAGCCTCGACAACCGTCTCAAGGCTATGGAGGAGCGGCTCCACAATATCGAGCGGAGCAACCAGAACTCGATATCGCTTATGCAGGAGGCCGTAACGCGGCAGCTCACCGACATAAAGGACGACAACTCTAAGCGCCTTGAGCAGATTCGTGTGACCGTTGATGAAAAGCTCCAGACCACCCTCGAGGAGAAGATGAACCGTTCGTTCAAGACGGTAAGCGAGCAGCTCGAACAGGTCTACAAAGGCCTCGGGGAGATGCAGAGCCTCGCCTCGGGCGTCGGCGACCTCAAAAAGGTGCTCTCAAACGTAAAGAACCGCGGTATTCTCGGCGAAATGCAGCTCGGAGCTATCCTCTCCGAGATCCTTGCGCCTGAGCAGTATGCGACCAACGTCGAGACCGTCCCCGCGAGCGGCAACAGGGTGGAATTTGCGATAAAGCTCCCCGGCGAGGGCGAGGGGACCGTCTGGCTGCCGATAGATTCAAAATTCCCCGGCGACACCTATTCTGCGCTCCAGTCGGCCTATGATTCGGGCGACAAGGAAGCCGTAGACGCGGCGTTTAAAGAGCTAACCGCAAGGATAAAGGCGAGCGCCAAGGACATTCGCGACAAATACGTAAAGCCGCCCTACACCACCAACTTCGGGATAATGTTCCTGCCGTTTGAGGGGCTTTATGCCGAGGTGGTCAACCACGGGCTCGTGGAGGAGCTCCAGCGGCTCTATCAGGTAAACGTCGCGGGGCCGTCAACTATGGCGGCGCTCCTGAATTCGCTCTATATGGGCTTCAGGACCCTCGCGATACAAAAGCGCAGCGACGAGGTCTGGAGGGTGCTCGCAAAAGTTAAGAGCGAGTTCGACAAGTTTGAAGACGTTCTTACCAAGACTCAGCGCCATATGAAGCAGGTCGAGGACGACCTCACGACCCTTGTGGGCACGAGGACGAACACCATTCAGCGCGCGCTCAGAGACGTCGAGCGGCTCGACGATCAGGAGGGCGGCAAGCCCTCGCTGCCCGCGCCGGACGGCAGCTTTTAAACATGCGTAGAGCAGAATGAGAGGTAACTATGGAGCGGTATGAATTGAACGGCGGCGATAAAGAGCTCATAGAGATTGCCCTGAAGGTATTAAAAGAGAATTTCGACGACGGCATATACAATCATACGTCGGGTGTGCCGTTCGGTGCAAGAACGGCAGCGTCTACAAGTGCGTAAACTGCGACGGTATCCACGGCTCCTGCGCAGAGTATATAGCGATAGGAGCAGCCATATCGGCGGGCGAAAGAGATTTTGATACTATTGTAGCGGTCCACGAGAAGCATCTGAACTGCATTATCCCTCCCTGCGGAAATTGCAGGCAGATGCTGTATGAATACTGCCTCGATATAAAAGTAATCGTGAACGACGAAAACGGCAAGCTTATTAAAGTGAAGGCAAAAGACCTGCACCCCTTTGCCTGGGAACCGGTGATGTGCTGAATTCCCGCTCATCTTCAAACAAAAAAGCAGACAGCTTACGTCTGCTTTTCTTTTATATTTCCTTTTTCAGCTCGAGATAGGGCAGCTCCTCAAAACCGCAGCTTTCGTAGAGCTTCACCGCCGGCAGGTTTTCCCGCTCGGCTTCGAGGCGGATTATATGCCCTCGGTAATTCTTATCGATGTATTCAAAAAGCGCCCTTCCTATGCCCTTTCGGCGGTGTTCGGGCTTTATATAAAGGTCCTCGACCCAAAGGCAGGGCTTTCCGAACTCGGTCGAAAACCCTCCCGCGAGCATCGCGTAGCCCGCGGTCTTGCCGCCGTCGTCGAAGATAAGCCCCTCGAGCGGAACGCCCTCCGCGAGGCACGCCTTTACGTCGCTCTCGAATATCTCCTCCGAGCCGTTCGTCATCACAGCTTCGGAGGCATAGAACACCCTCATCATCTCTTTGACCTCTTCGGCGTCGCCGGAGGTCATTTTTCGTATTTTAAGCATTTTTACCTCACTTATGGTATTTTGCGCCGGCGTTTATCGAAAATGCACGGTATATCTGTTCGGCGAGCACTACCCGCGCAAGCTGGTGCGGCAGGGTCATCTTTGAGATGCTCAGCCTCAGATTGCACCGCCGCTTTATCTCGGGGTCGAGCCCGAACGAGCTCCCGATGAAGAAATTGACGGTCCCCGCGCCGCCGACTGCGGCTTCTTCAAGCTTTTTTGCGAGCTCTTCACTCGAAAGCTGCGTGCCCTCTATGCACATAGCGATCGAAAACGCGCCTTTTATATCGAGATAGGGCGACATCAGTTTTGCCTCGGAGGCAAGAGCCGCCGCGATTTCTGCTTCGGAGGGCTTCTGCGGCAGCCGCGACTCCGAAAGCTCAATAATGCCGAATTTGCAGTAAGCCCCGAGGCGCTTTGAATATTCCGCGCAGGCGTCGCGCCAATAGGCCTCTTTGAGCTTTCCGACGCAGACGATATTTACCGCCGTCATTAAAAGACCACCTCCAGCCCCTTTGTCTCGACCGGCGCTACCGTGAGCATATAGTCTCGGTTGCGCACAAATTCGCCGCCGAGGGTGCGCATAAGCGTGTTTTCCGCAACGATGGGCGTGTTGTTCTCGCGGCTCAGGTGACCGAGAATTATCCTGCGGGTGCCGCTTTCTATGAGCGTGCGCACCTCGCGTGAGCTGTCAATGTTGGAAAGATGCCCGAAATCCGAGGCGATGCGCTGCTTGAGTATAAATGGATAGCTCCCGTTTCGGAGCATGCTCTCGTCGTAGTTGGATTCTATCAAAACGAGGTCTGAACCGCAGAGCTCCGAGTGAATCTCCGCGGTGACGTGGCCGAGGTCGGTGCATATGCAGCAGGTCTTACCGTCGGGGGTATGTATTTTATAGCCGACGCTTCCGTCGGTATCGTGCGGGGTCTTGTAGGAGGTGACGTAAAAGCCGCACGTTTCAACTCCGCCGTCCGATTCGCCGTATTCGCACTTTGGGGGCAGAAGCTCCTTTTTGAGCAGCTTGTTCAGGGTCGCGCCAGAGGCATATACCGGAGCTCCGAAGCAGCTTTCAAAGGTTTTGAGCCCGCCTATGTGGTCGGAGTGGTCGTGGGTGACGAACACCGCGCGCACGGCTTCGGGCTGTATTCCGTTGAGCCGCAGCGCCGCGACGAGCCTGCGGCAGCTTACGCCGGCGTCTATAAGTATCCCGCCGTCGGGGGTGCCGATGAAGTGGGAATTTCCCGAACTCGAGGAAAACAGGGGATAGATCCTTGCCAAAATATACCTTCTCTCAAAAATGACGGCTAAAAATTAGCCGTCAGACTTTTGTTTGATTTTCAGCGACGTACTTTCGTCCTGAATCCGCCGCTCATACCGCCATTCTGGTATTGTCGTAGTCGGTGACTCGCGTAATGTCGGCTCCGAGGGCTCTTAGCTTCTCGTCGATATTTTCATATCCGCGCTCGATGTGGTAAATATCTTCGACTACGGTGGTGCCGTTCGCCATAAGTCCCGCGATGACGAGTGCGGCTCCCGCGCGAAGGTCGGTCGCCTTTACTGTGGCTCCCGAAAGCTCCGGAACGCCCTGGATAACGGCGGTGGTGCCCTCAACGGTTATATCCGCGCCGAAACGCCTCAGCTCGTTGACATATCTGAACCTGTTGTCGAATATATTATCGGTGACAACGCTTGTCCCCTCCGCTACCGTGAGCATGGTGGAGAACTGGGGCTGCATATCAGTCGGGAAGCCGGGGTGGGGTAGAGTTTTAATGCTCGACTTCATAAGCGGACCGTCGCAGCGCACATGTATGCACTCGTCGAACTCCTCGACAAAGGCTCCGGCTTTGCGCAGCTTGTCGGTAATAGATTCGAGGTGCTTCGGAATGACGTTTTTGATCATAACGTCGCCTTTTGTGGCGGCAGCGGCGACCATATAGGTCCCTGCTTCTATCGGGTCGGGGATAACTGCATAGTCGGCTCCGTGGAGCTGCTTTACGCCGCGTATCTTTATAACGTCGGTGCCGGCGCCCATAATGTCTGCCCCCATAGAGTTGAGGAAGTTGGCAACGTCAACTATCTGGGGCTCCTTTGCGGCGTTCTCGATAACGGTAAGACCGTCCGCCTTTACCGCCGCGAATATCGCGTTTATCGTCCCGCCGACGGTGACTATGTCGAAGTAGATCTGACTGCCTATAAGCTTGTCCGCCCTTAGGCTGACCACGCCGCCGTCGATGGAATGGCGTGCGCCGAGGGTGCTAAAGGCCTTAAGGTGCTGATCTATCGGCCTGTCTCCGAGGTCGCAGCCGCCGGGCATAGGTACGTCGGCCTTGCGGAAGCGCCCGAGAAGGGTCCCCAAGAAATAGCTCGAAGCGCGGCAGGCCCTTGCAAGCTCGTAGGGCACCACGGGATCGCTTATTCCGCGGGCGTCGATGCGAATGGTGTTTTTATCGATTATCTTGATGCTCGCGCCCATCTCGTATAAAATTTTGATGCATATATTTATATCCCGAATCTCGGGGACGTTTTCCAAAAGACATGGGCCGTCGGCTAAGATCGCGGCGGCGACGATGGCCACAGCGGCGTTCTTGGCTCCGCTTATCAAAACCTCTCCGCGGAGCGGCTTGCCGCCCTTGATTACAAATTTTTCCATAAGATATCTCCAAACCGTGTTATATTAAGGTAAAGGGCGAGAGTGACGCCCGAAAGTTGCTTTCTATATATTGTATCACGCTTTTCGGAAAATAGCAATTACAAATCCGTAACAATTTTAAAAAAATTTCGACTTTTTAGTATTTCTTATAAGATTATATCTCATTTGAAGCGAAAGTTCAAGACGTTTCGGGTTATTTTCTTGACATCTCGGGCACAAAATTGTATAATAAAATTACCGTTTACAGGAACTATCACCGAAAAGGAGAAAAAACTATGAACAAATATCTCGGTATCGAATTCGGCTCAACAAGGATCAAAGCAATACTTATCGACGAAAAGGCCAACGTTATCGCCTCGGGCGCTCACGATTGGGAGAACCGCCTCGACAACGGCGTGTGGACTTACACCCTCGAAGATATCCGCGTGGGGCTTCAGGACGCCTATGCAAAGGTCGCGGCGGACTATAAGAAGAACTTCGGCGAAACGCTCACCGAGGTGGGCTCTATCGGCATAAGCGCTATGATGCACGGCTATATGCCTTTTAACGAGGCCGGCGAGCTGCTCGTTCCGTTCAGGACATGGCGCAACACCATCACCGCCGAGGCTTCGGAAAAGCTCTCCGAGCTCTTCGGGTTCAACATTCCTCAGCGCTGGTCTATAGCGCATCTCTATCAGGCGATCTTAAACGGCGAGGAGCACGTCCCCGCGATAAAGAGCGTTCTCACTCTCGCGGGCTACATTCAGTGGATACTCACCGGCAGGAAGGTCGTCGGAGTCGGCGAGGCTTCGGGTATGTTCCCGATAGATTCCGCCACCTGCCGCTACGACGAAAAGATGATAGCTCAGTTCGACGAGCTCATCGCTCCCAATGGCTACGGCTGGAAGCTTAAAGACGTTCTTCCCGAAGTCGCCGTTGCAGGCGAGAACGCGGGCACGCTCACGGAATCGGGCGCGAAATTCCTCGACCCGACAGGAACCCTTAAGGCGGGAGTGCCGCTCTGCCCGCCCGAAGGCGACGCAGGCACCGGAATGGTCGCTACGAACAGCGTAAGAGTAAGGACCGGCAACGTTTCGGCCGGAACCTCGGTGTTCGCGATGATAGTCCTCGAAAAGGCGCTTTCAAAGCTCTATCCCGAGATAGATATGGTCACTACCCCGAGCGGAGCGCCGGTTGCTATGGTCCACTGCAACAACTGCTGCACCGACCTCGACGCCTGGATGCGCATATTTATGGAATTCGCGGAGCTCTCGGGCCACCCGATGCGCAAGCCCGACCTCTATGACCTCCTTCTTATGAACGCTATGAACGGCGACCCCGACTGCGGTGGTCTCACCTCCTGCAACTACTTCTCGGGCGAGCCTATCACTCACCTCGACGAGGGCAGACCGATGCTTCTGAGGCGCCCCGACTCTAATTTCAACCTCGCAAATCTCATAAGGAACAACCTCTTCTCGGCTTTGGCGACCCTCAAGATAGGTCTTGACATTCTGCTTGCAGAAAACGTCGAGATCGACAAGATACTCGGCCACGGCGGCTACTTCAAGACTAAGGGCGTTGGGCAGAAGCTCCTTGCCGCGGCTATGCGCACTCCCGTCTCGGTTATGGAGACTGCGGGTGAGGGCGGCGCCTGGGGTATGGCGATACTCGCGAAATTCGCCGTTGACGGCAATGGCATGAGCCTTGAGGACTACCTTGACGAAAAGGTCTTCGCGGGAATGAGCGCGATAACCGAGCAGCCCGACCCGAAGGACGTAGAGGGCTTCGAGGGGTATATGCGCAGCTACGCAAAGATGCTCAAAGCTGAGGAAGCAGCCGTAAAGAGCTACTGATATAGCCGTATCAAAACATAAAATTAAATCAACAGCAAAGCCGCCGGTCAGTAACCGACGGCTTTGAATTTGTATGATGCTTACTTTTTCATAATTTCTCCCCAGCCGCCGAGGGCGCGGCCGTCCCAGGAAAAATATGTCTCGCAGGTAGTGGAGACCGGCGCTATAGAGCCTATCCGCTTTTCGAGCGAAACGCTTTGGTCGGTCAGAGCTTTATCCATCAGAAGGTTTCTGATTTTGCAGAAAAAGACTTCACCTTCGTCCAGCATAAAGGAGTGCACCGCCTCGAGCTCGAAGACCACGGGGCTGTCGCATAGCACGGGGACGTCGAGTTTTTGACCCTTTTCGACTGCGATGTCGCTGCCAATCTTTTCGGGGTTTCTGCCGTCGGTGCTGCCGAGATAATCGGCCAGCGGGAGAAGCTTCTCGGTCACGAGATTCGCTGAAAAACAGTGGTTTTTCCTGATATTGTCCCTTGTCTGCTTATCCTCGCCGATGCACATCATCACGCCGAGTTCGCCGTCCCAGATATAGCTGAACCAGCAGAAAAGCCCGAAATCGGGGCGCCCGTCGTCGCAATAGGTGCCGTAGCAAAAGAGCGTCTGCGGGCAGAAATCGTTGGAAACAGGCATTGAGATTTTTTCACTCATTTGATTCTTCCTCCTCTAAATTTTTCAGCACCCGCCCGAGATATTCCTCGAATCGCGCGGCCTCCTCGGGCGAAAATCCGCGCAGGTAGACGTCGGTCATGTCGTCGGAAAGGCGTTCATACCGCTCTTTCAGACCCTTAACACAGTCGGTAAGTACGATTTTTGTCTTTCGCCGGTCGTTCGGATCGGGCTCGCGCAGAATAAGCCCCGCGCGTTCCATTCTGTCGAGCATGCTCGTGAGGGTGGTGACGGCGAGTCCCGCCTGCCCCGCGAGCTCGGCGGCCGAGATGCCGTCGTGCTGCCAGAGGATATATAAAAGCGTGCCCTGCGCGCCGTTAAACGCCGAAATATCGGCCTTTTCCAGCTTTTTTTGAAAGATCCTGTCGCCGATCCTCTTGATCTTCGAGATCATAAATCCCGCCTGTGATGCCATGACTTTGCCTCCTTGATTGGTGCTATATAGGATTATACTATATAGTAGTATTGTTGTCAATACAATAAAAACTGCCGAAAAAAGATTCGGCAATATATACAGATATATACAGAAATGAATGAAAAAATCGTCAAAGATGACGTACGAACAGAGGCGCTGCTTGCACGGCTAAAGAACGCCGTCTAAAATGGGTATTGACAAAAACATAAGATGATGCTATAATAATGGTAGAGAGCCGAACGGCTCAGCCTATCTAACACAATTACAAAAAGTAACCGCTTAGCTTTGGGCAGCGCCGGCGGTTACTTTTTTATGGTTTTGAATATTTCCAGAACGATAAACGCTAAAATAACGATAAGTATCAATTCTTCCATTCGCCGCCACCCCCTTTCGGGGACCGAACCGCAAAAGCTCTCTGCAATTTGCATTATACCATACTGTGCAAATAATGTCAAACCTTAGCCGGCTCGTAGGCTTTATTTTCTCGCCGTGACTATCTTCAGCGCCTGCCTATGGCAGGTGACGTGAGTTTTGAGATGTGCGCCGCCGTTTTCGCCGTCGAGGGTCCAGGCGAGAGGAGTCTCGCAGCGGAAGGAGATCTCGGCGGTCTTGAAATACTCGAAGCAGTCGGCTCCGAAGTCCTTTTTCATCACTGCGGCGAGGATCTTATTAAGGTCGAGCGGGTTTCTCGGATTTTTCACGAGCAGCACCTCAAACAGCCCGTCGTCGAGCGCGATATCGCGCGGGAGGAGGTTTTTCATTCCACCGACCTGGAGCGTATTCGTTACGAGGCCGAGAATATAGTCGCCCTCGCCGGAACGCTCTTTCGACTCAAACCCGACGTGATACGGCACTATATTCGGCAGCGAGGCCGCTCCCGAAATAAGATATGCAAAATAGCCGAGTGCATTTTTCGACTCCTGCGGGGTGGTGTAGGTGACGTCGGTAAAAGCGCCGAATCCGGCCACATAGGTGAAATATCTGCCGTTCATTCTGCCGATATCGTAGGCGAACGGCGCGCCTTCGACGGCGTTTTTTGCGGCGCTCATTATCTGCACGGGTATCCCTATAGAGTGGGAAAAATCGTTCGTAGAGCCGCAGGGGATATAGCCGTAGGGCTTTTTGCAGCCCGAGCGCATAAGCCCGTTGACGGCTTCGTTAAGGGTGCCGTCGCCGCCCGCTACTATCACCCTTGCGACGTCGTTTGCAAGCCTTTCGACCGTCTCGCGGCAGTCGTCTCTGCGCTGGGTGGGGTGGCAGATGACGTCGTAGCCGAGTGAGGTGTAAAGATCGACTATGCCTTTAAGGTTCCGCGAGATCGCCTGAACGCCGGAGTGCGGGTTATATACAAACAGCAGTGTACTCATAAGTTTCTCCTCTCTTTTCGGTTTGGATTGGTGCTGCAGCGGAGTGCGGGGCGAAGCCCCCGCGGAAGCGAAGCTTCCGCGGACCCGCGCGCCACGGGCGCGCGGGGGAGCCGCCCCCTGCGGGGGCGGCGTGGGCTTCGCCTCACAAACGTGCGGCCCTCACGCTCTTGCGACGCCGCTCTTTCTTGCAGCCTTTACGGTGGCCTTTGCGACGGCGGCTGCCACGCGCTTGTCGGTGGCGGAGGGGATAATGTATTCGGGGCAGAGCTCGCTTTCGCTGACGAGCGATGCGAGCGCATAGGAAGCGGCGACCTTCATCTCTTCGTTTATCTGCGACGCGCGGCAGTCGAGCGCGCCGCGGAATATCCCCGGGAAGGCGAGAACGTTGTTTATCTGGTTCATAAAGTCTGAGCGGCCGGTGCCGACGACCTTCGCGCCGGCTTTAAGTGCGAGGTCTGGCATAATTTCGGGGACAGGGTTCGCCATCGGGAAGGCTATGGCGTCGGGAGCCATCGAGCGGATCATATCTTCACTCACGATGTTGGGAGCCGAGACCCCGACGAAAATGTCGGCGCCGCGCATAGCGTCGGCAAGGGAGCCCCTTAAATGGCGGCGGTTGGTGAGCTTTGCCATTCTCTCGGTCTCGGGGTTGAGCCAGTCCTCCCCCTCGCAGACAATCCCTTTTATGTCCACGAGTGTTACGTCGGTAAAGCCGATGTTTAAAAGGTGCCGCGCAATGGAGCAGCCCGCCGAGCCCGCCCCGCAGATCGTTACGCGGGCGTTCATATCCTTTTTGACGACCTTGAGAGCGTTAATCAGCGCCGCGGCAACGACTATCGCCGTGCCGTGCTGGTCGTCGTGGAAAACGGGAATATCGCATATTTCCTTGAGCCTGCGCTCTATCTCGAAGCAGCGCGGGGCCGAGATATCTTCAAGATTTATCCCGCCGAAACTTCCCGAAATAAGGTAGACGGTGCGCACTATCTCCTCCACGTTCTTTGAGCGGACGCAAAGCGGGAAAGCATCGACGTCGGCAAAGGTCTTGAAGAGCGCGCATTTGCCCTCCATAACAGGCATACCCGCCTCGGGACCGATGTCGCCGAGGCCCAAAACTGCGGTGCCGTCGGTGATGACCGCGA
Organism: uncultured Clostridia bacterium; assembly: GCA_947631535.1. GTDB lineage: Bacteria > Bacillota > Clostridia > Oscillospirales > Ruminococcaceae > Faeciplasma. The sequence continues at coordinate 10,527 of CANRLU010000065.1, forward strand.
TAAGGTTGCCCCTGCGCGTGAGCTCGAACGACTTATCATAGTCCTTCTGAATCTCAAGGCAGGGTTGAGCGACGCCGGGCGTGTAGGCGACCGAGAGGTCGTGCCTGTCTTCAATTTTGCACCTCGGTACAACCTCTATTTTGCCCCGCCACTCGTAGTGCTTTTTAAGTGATTCTTCGTTGATCGTCATATTATTACTCCTTTTTGAGGTTTATTATCGGGTCATATCCTCGGGCTTAAACACCCTGTCGAACTCCTCTGCGGTGAGGAATCCGAGCTTCACCGCCGCTTCCTTGAGGGTGATGTTCTCAGTAAATGCGAGCTTTACGGTTTTCGCGGCGTTTTCGTAGCCGATAGAGGGGTTGAGCGCCGCCGCGAGCATCAGCGACTTCGAGACGTTTTCGCGCATTTTTTCGGCGTTGGGCTTTATCCCCGCGACGCAGTTTTTGCGGAAGCTTTCGGCTGCGTCGGCAAGGAGTCTTACCGACTGCAAAAGATTATACGCGATGACCGGCAGGAATACGTTGAGCTGGAAATTGCCCTGCGAAGCCGCAAAGCCGACTGCCGCGTCGTTGCCCATAACCTGCACCGCTACCATAGTCACCGCCTCGCACTGAGTCGGGTTGACCTTGCCGGGCATAATCGAGCTGCCGGGCTCGTTCGCAGGAATGGTTATCTCGCCGAGACCGGTTCTCGGACCCGAGGCGAGCCAGCGAATATCGTTGGCTATCTTCATCAGATCCGCCGCGAGCGCTTTGAGAGCGCCGTGGGCAAATACCGCTTCGTCCTGGGAGCTTAAGCTGTGGAACTTGTTCGAATCGGTCTTGAACGGGTGACCCGTCGCGGCGGATATCTTCTCGGCTACCAGCGTATCGAACCCTTTCGGTGCGTTGAGCCCCGTCCCGACGGCAGTCCCGCCGAGAGAGAGGTTTGAAAGAGAAGCTAAGGAGAGGACTATCTGCTCGCGCGAGCGGTCTAAAAGCGCCTTCCAGCCGCTTATCTCCTGCGAGAAGCGGATCGGCACGGCGTCCTGCAAATGGGTCCTGCCGCACTTTAAAACGCCCTCGTTTTCCTTTTCGAGGCGGTC
>CANRLU010000066.1 GCA_947631535.1 uncultured Clostridia bacterium
CTTATCTTACCACACTTGGGCACATTCTTCTTTATTCTTTCTTTTTAATGTACAAGATGTATTGTACTCTAACACGACTTGGGTTCTTCTTTTTTTAAATAGTCCTTGCAAAAATGAATAATTTGTGATATAATAATCACGAATATATCATGTCAGAAAGCCGCGCCCGGGCGGCCGCGGCTTTCAGGAAGGATAAATATGTTGCATGAAAAATCCTGCGGCGCTATTGTTTACCGCAAGTTTCACGGCAATACCGAGATCCTGCTGATAAAGCATGTCAACAGCGGTCACTGGTCTTTCCCGAAGGGCCACGTTGAAGCGGGAGAGACCGAAGTCCAGACCGCGCACCGTGAGATCCTTGAGGAGACCGGCATCGACGTGATCATTGATTCGAGCTTCCGCGAAACGGTGAGCTATTCGCCCAAGCGCGGGACTCAAAAGGTGGTCGTTTATTTTCTTGCCAAGGCCAAGAATACCGACTACGTCCCCCAGGAGGAGGAGATCGCCGACATTCGCTGGATAGAGATCGGCCGTGCCCAGAACGTTCTTACCTACGAAAACGACAAAAGCATCGTAAGCAAGGCAAGAGCGGTAATAGCGTGAAGCAACTGCTCCGAGAGCCGTCGGCGCCGCTTTTGGGCGGCTGCGGCGGCTTTTCGTTCAGCTCGGCGCCACCTCGCTCAAAGCGCGGTAATAGGCCGAGAGTATCTCGCCCTCTATCTTTTCCCGCGCCTCGGCGGTTATGGGGTGAACGATGTCGCGGAAGGCGCCGGAATCGTCGCGGCGCGAAGGCATCGCCACAAAAAGCCGCTCGTCGCCCTGTACTACTTTTATATCGTGGACAGCAAAGGCATCGTCAAAGGTCACGCTGATTATCCCTTTCAGCCTGCCCTCGGGTATTATTTTTCTTACTTTGATGTTTGTGATTGTCATTTTGCGTTCTTTCCTTTCAGTAGATCGGTGTTAGATTTGCTTGCAACAGTATTTTTGGCAAAACTTCCGTATTTATGCAGACTGACGCGGTAAAATCCGTAAAATCGGAATATACTGTATACAGCGATATTTTTTTGAGAGGCAGGCCCTGTTTTTATGGACAATAACGTTCTCGTCGGAAAAAAACATATTCATTTCATAGGCATAGGCGGCAGCGGAATGTATCCGCTCGCGCAGATTCTACACCAAAAGGGATTTTATCTCACCGGCTCGGACAACAACGAGACCGAGACCCTAAACGCCGTCCGAGATATGGGGATACCCGTTTACCTCGGCCAGCGGGCGGAAAACATCGGCGATTCCGACCTCGTGGTGTATTCCGCCGCGATAATGGCCGACAATCCCGAGCTTATGGCCGCAAGGGCTTCGGGCGCGGTGGTCATCGAGCGCAAAGACCTGCTCGGGCTCGTCACGACCTGGTACAGCAATGCTATATGCGTATCCGGCACCCACGGCAAGACCACCACCACCGCTATGACCGCCCAGATACTCTGCGAGGCGGGTGTTGACATCGGCTGCGTTATCGGCGGAAAGCTCCCGCTTATAGGCGGCTCGGGAAGAGTCGGCAGCTCGGATATTATGGTCTGCGAGTCCTGCGAATTTGTGGACACGTTTTTGAAATTAAGCCCCGACATCGCGGTCATACTCAACATCGACGCCGACCATCTCGACTACTTCAAGACGATGGACAATTTAAAGAGGTCGTTCCGCAGGTTTGCCGATAACGCCTCGAAATGCGTCATCTATAACGGCGAAGACAAAAACACCCTCGACGCGCTCGAGGGCATCTCCGGCAAAGAGCTCATAACATTCGGCTGGGGCGAATCAAACGACTACTACCCCGTGATACTCTATCACAAGGGGCTATCGACCCGCTTTGAGGTATATCGCAAGGGCAAAAAGCTCCTTGAGACCCAGATACACGTCGCGGGGCGGCACAACGTTCTCAACGCCGTAGCCGCAATAGCCGCCGCGGAATACGTCGGCGTTGACCCCGAAAAGGCCGCCGAGGGGATATCCCGCTTCAACGGCGTGATAAGGCGGTTCGAGAAGATAGCCGAGATAAACGGCGTGACCATAGCCGACGACTACGCCCACCACCCCGCCGAGATAACCGCCACGCTGTCCGCCGCCAAAGAGCTCGGGTTCAAAAGGCTCATCGCGGTGCACCAGCCGTTTACCTACTCCCGCACCTACCGACTTCTCGGCGACTTTGCAAAGGCGCTTTCCGTCGCCGACGAAGCCGTTCTGACCGAGATCATGGGCTCGCGGGAGAAAAACACATACGGTATTCATTCGAGCGACCTCGCCGCGATAACCCCGAACTGCACTCTCGCCCCGACCTTCGACGAATGCGTAAACTACCTTGCAGGTCACGTTAAAGAGGGCGACCTCGTTATCACGCTCGGCTGCGGAGATATCTACAAAGTTGCAAAAAGTCTTGCAAAAGCACTTGAAAAAAAGGAAGGTATCTGCTAAAATAAATGTGAACGTTTGTTTTTCGACAGAAAGGACGTATTATGGAACTCAACGAAAAGGACAGAGCGGTTTACGAATTCGTAAAGTCGCGGATCGGCGACGGCTACACGCCGTCGGTGAGGGAGATATGCCAGGAGCTCGGCTTTCGCTCGACCTCGACGGCTCATCGCTGCCTCGAACGGCTCGTGGAGGCGGGGCTGATAGAAAAGCAGGGCAGCAACCTCAACCGCGCGATAAGGCTGAGGGGGAGCGAGAGCGTGAGGGTGCCTATCCTCGGGACGGTCACCGCCGGCCAGCCCATAACCGCCATCGAGCACATCGAGGGGTACCTCGGCTTTAAGCCCAAAAAGCATTACGACGGCGAACTCTTCGCGCTTAAGGTCAGGGGTGAATCTATGATAAACGCCGCGATTTTAGACGGCGACACCGTTATCGTCGAGCAGACGCCCTATGCCGAAAACGGCGAGATAATCGTCGCGCTGACAGCCGAGGGCGAAGCCACGGTAAAGCGCTTCTTCCGCGAGAACGGACACTTCAGGCTCCAGCCCGAAAACGACGAAATGGAGCCGATAATCCTCGACGAGGTATCCGTGCTCGGAAAAGTAGTTGCGGTTCTGAGATATATTGACTGACGCGCTTGGAGGAATTTTAATGGACGACAGACATTTATTTGAAGAGACGGTTTCGAGCGAGCTGATATTTGACGGCAGGGTTGTAAAGCTCTACCGCGACAGCGTGGTGCTCGAAAATGGTGAGAAGACTATCCGCGAAGTCATAAAGCACCCCGGCGGAGTGTGCGTGCTGCCGGTAGACGGCGACGGAAACGTGTATATGGTAAAGCAGTTCCGCTACGCCTTCGGGAAGATCCTGCTCGAAGCTCCGGCGGGAAAGCTTGAAGAGGGCGAAAACCCCATCGACTGCGGGATACGCGAGCTCAAAGAGGAGGTCGGCGCATCGGCCGACGAAGTCATGTTCCTCGGAAAGCTTTACCCGACCGTCGCCTACGACACCGAGATTATTTATATGTATCTCGCCAGAGGACTCCACTTTTCAAAGCAGAGCCTCGACCCCGAGGAGTATCTCGACGTGGTAAAGCTCCCCTACAGCGAAGCGTATAAAATGGTGCTGCGCGGCGAGCTCCCCGACGCAAAAACACAGCTCGCGATGCTCTACGCAAAAAAATTCATAGAAAAATAAAAATTTTCTTGACAACCGATATCATATGTGATATAATCCCTTTTGCACCGGTCTAAAGACAGTTGGCACAAAGGTAAGTCCAACCGAGGAAAGGGTTTTATATCGACTTTCACGTCCCTTTTCTCTTTATGCGAAAAGGGGCTTTTGATTCGGGGCATAATTCCGCTTTTAAAGAGGTGAAACACATGCCAAACCAGAACATTCTCAACGAGAAGAAGCAGAAGGTAGCGGAGATAACCGAAATGCTCAAGAACGCCACAGCAGGCGTTTTGGTCAACTATTCGGGTATCTCGGTCGAGGACGACACCAAGCTCCGCAAAGAGCTTCGCGAGGCGGGCGTTAAGTACACCGTCGAGAAGAACACTCTTCTCAGATTCGCTATGCAGGGCGCAGGTCTTGACGGCCTCACCGACGTGCTCTCGGGCGCCACGGCTCTTGCCGTCTCTTCCGACGAAACCGCCGCCGCGCGTATTCTCGGCAAATACGCCGAGACGCACGACCACTTCGAGCTCAAGGCGGGCTTCATAGGCACCGAGCTTTACGATGCCGCAGGCGTTGCCGCCCTCTCGAAGATCCCTTCAAAGGAAACTCTTCTCGCACAGCTCGTCGGCTCCCTCCAGGGCCCGATCCAGAAACTTGCGGCTACCCTTCAGGCCGTCGCAGACAAGAACGAAGAGGCCGCTTAAGCGCCTTTCGTCCCCAAAAGCTGCCGCATAAATTCTACGCGGCGTAAAATCGTTACAACATATTACAAAAAGGAGATTTATTATTATGGCTTCCGAAAAGATCACAAAGTTTGTAGAAGACATCAAGGCTCTTTCCGTTCTCGAGCTCAAAGAGCTTGTTGACGCTATCCAGGAGGAATTCGGCGTTACCGCTGCTATTGCCGCCGCTCCCGCTGCCGGTGCTGCTCCCGCTGCTGCCGAGAAGACCGAGTTCGACGTTATACTCGCTTCCTTCGGCGACAACAAGATGAGCGTTATCAAGGCTGTTAAGGACATCCTCGGCCTCGGGCTCAAGGAGTCCAAGGAATTCGTCGAGTCTGCTCCTAAGGCCGTCAAGGAAGGCGCTTCCAAGGCCGAGGCCGACGAGCTCAAGGAAAAGCTCGAAGCTGCCGGCGCAACCGTCGAGATCAAGTAATTTTTGCACGGTTTTTCTTGATACTGTTGAAAACAGCGCAGCCAAACGGTTGCGCTGTTTTTTGTAAGGCGGGGGCAAAGCCTTAAAAGTTTTCGGTCCACCCTTTTTCAAAAAGATAGGCGTTATTTCTATCCGTTCGCACTTCGCGGGCATATATGGCCCCGCCCGCTCGTGCTTGCGGAGAAATAATCGCATATCTCGGCTGGCGACGAGTCCAATGCAAGCTGGTTTTGTATCCGTTCATACTTCGCGGGCAAAAATGTCTGCTCACTCGTATTCGCGGACAAAACCCCGCGTGCATCGGTCGAGAAGCCTCTGGTCGCAGCCCGCAGGCTGCGAAATCCTAATACCAAACAAAAATCAGGAAGGTAGCCCGAATCCGTCCAGTGGACGGTTCGGGCGCAGGGAACCCTATTAAGGGGTTCCCTGTTTGCCGAGCAGTGAGCGAGGCAAATGAAAAGCTCTCCGCCCGTCGGCGGGAAAAATCGACGGGCGCCGAGGCTTTTTGCCCCCTCCCTCTCCTCCCTCCCCCCTTGAGGGGGGAGGGCTCCGTCACTTTTCTGCTCGTGCAGAAAAGTGACGCGAAAAGAGCACGCCAAAGGGGGATTGCGATTTCCCCCTTTGGAATCCCCTTAAAACGCTGTCAGTAGCCGCGCCTGCTCATGGGCGTTTGCCGAAACGGTCACAGAGGGAAACGGCGCGGCCATGCGCATACGCGCCCGAAAGAGCCGCACCTGCTTCCTGCCCTTGAAATGACGTTTGATGTGCCAAAATACCCCTCCCCTATCAAGGGGGGAGGGAGGAGAGGGTACATTTGCATACAAAAAAGCAGGCGCAATATGCACCTGCTTTTGATGTTTACTGTGTATCAAACCCCGTATTTCGCGGTGTTGCATCTGATGCCCACGCCCATAGTGGACGAGACGACGATGCTCTTGAGATACTGGCCCTTTGCCGCGGCGGGCTTGGCCTTTACGACGGCCTCAACAAGGGTCTCGAAGTTCTCGGTGAGCTTCTCCTTGCCGAACGAAGCCTTGCCTATCGGGCAGTGAATGATGTTGGTCTTGTCGAGACGGTATTCGATCTTACCGGCCTTGGCTTCGGTGACTGCCTTTGCAACGTCGGCGGCAACGGTGCCGGCCTTCGGGTTAGGCATAAGTCCGCGGGGACCGAGGACCTTACCGAGACGGCCTACAATGCCCATCATATCGGGCGAGGCGATGACAACGTCGAATTCCATCCAGTTTTCCTTCATGATCTTATCGACGTATTCCATACCGCCTACGTAATCCGCTCCGGCTTCCTTGGCGGCGTCATATTTGTCTTCCTTGCAGAAGACGAGGGTGCGGACGGTCTTGCCGGTGCCGTTGGGAAGAACAACGGCGCCGCGGACCTGCTGGTCGGCGTGGCGCGAGTCAACGCCCAAACGGATATGCACCTCTATGGTCTCGTCAAACTTCGCCTTGGCGTTGGCCGAAGCGAGCTCGCAGGCCTCTGCCGAGTCGTAGAATTTAGTCCTGTCAACAGTCTTTAAGCTGTCAATATATTTCTTTCCGTGTTTCATAGCAATATAATCTCCTTCAAATTAAGCTGTGGTGTCGCCGCGGCGAAAGCTCGCGCGGCATAGCGGAAAAGGATATTCCTCCCACTTTCTGTTCAATCTAACCGTCAATCGACAACGGTAACGCCCATCGAGCGCGCAGTGCCGGCGATCATGCTCATAGCGGCTTCCACCGAACCCGCATTGAGGTCGGGCAGCTTCTGCTCGGCTATCGCTCTGACCTGCTCCTTGGTGATGGTCGCGACCTTGGTCTTGTTGGGCACGCCCGAACCGCTCTCGATGCCGCAGGCCTTCTTGATGAGAACTGCCGCCGGAGGGGTCTTGGTGATGAAGGTGAACGAGCGGTCGGCGTAGACGGTGATGACTACGGGGATTATAAGACCGATATCGTTTTTGGTTCTTTCGTTGAAATCCTTGGTGAATGCCACGATATTTACGCCGTGCTGACCCAAGGCCGGGCCTACAGGCGGTGCGGGAGTGGCTTTGCCCGCAGGGATCTGCAATTTAATAATGCCTGTCACTTTCTGTGCCATAATTAAACCTCCAAAATATGTGGTAAATGATGAACCGCTTGAAAAAATTTCGGTTCTCCCACTTTCGCACTGACTTGTGCGCGTCCGATCAGTCCTCGGACTTTTTTACCTGCGAAACCGGCAGCGTAGCCGGAGTTTCGCGGCCAAACATCGATACCACGATGTCTACTGTCTGCTCCTCGAGATTGATGGCCTTTACGGTGCCTACCCAACCGTCGAACGGGCCGCCCGAAACGGTGACCTCGTCGCCCGGCTTGAAGTTTACGCTCGTCTGGATCTTTCTGATATCCACTCCGAGGGCCGCTACCTCTTTATCCGAGAGAGGTACGGGCTTTGAGCCCGGGCCCACGAATCCGGTAACGCCGCGGGTGTTTCTCACGATATACCAGCTTTCGTCGGTCATTACCATTTTTACCAGAACATAGCTCGGGAACAGCTTTGATTCGGCTTCTTTCTTGTTTCCGTTGGCATCGGTCTGCTCAATGATCTCCACCGGAACGCGCACCTGCTGAATGGTGTCCTGAAGCCGGCGGTTTTCAACGACCTTTTCAATATTCTGCGCCACTTTGTTTTCGTAGCCCGAATAGGTGTGGACGACATACCACCTGGCGCTCAGCTCAGAATCCATAATTCACGTTTTCCTTTCGTTTCGGCTGCCGCTGCGAATGATGTCAGGCCTTGAAGAGAAGCTCGTTAAGAAGCATAAACACGGAATCAGCAGCAACGAGGATAACTCCGCATATAACGCACACGGCCAAAACTATCGCCGTATTGTTGAGCACCTGCTTCTTGCTCGGCCAAACTACCTTTTTGACCTCCGCTATAAGGTCGCGGAAGAACTTTGCTATCGCGCCGAAGAACCGCGCGAAAACATTCTTTTTTTCTTTTGCCATTTTTACTCTCCCCCTCTTACTTTGTCTCTCTGTGGAGAGTGTGCTTGCGGCAGAACTTGCAGTATTTATTCATCTCAAGCCTGTCGGGATCGTTTTTCTTGTTCTTTTTGGAACAATAGTTTCTTTGCTTGCACTCTGTGCATGCGAGTGTGATTTTAACCCTCATTTCGGCACCTCCTGACGAAATTTACGCTTTTACGGGTAAATTAAAAGCGCTGTCCATATCCCTGCGGATATTTTGCCTCCCTCCGAGGCAGAGCTCTCCGGCAACTGACCGCCGGCAAAACAAAGCCCGCCGCCTTATATAACGGCGATTTGCGAGAAGACGTGCGACTTAAAAAGGCGCACCAAAAAAACACCCCGCAAAGAGGTAAAGCTATTCTATCACGCTCAAAAGCCGTTGTCAAGCCCTTTTCGGGAAATTTTCCCGAAAATTTTAAACCGCAGCCGGAAATTTACCGGCCGCGGCTTTTTTACTTAAAGGTCTCGCTGTTGTTGAGGACGAGCGTGCTGTATAAAAACAGCGTGTCGGCGTTTTCAAAGTCCACGAAGTTTTTCAGCATCGGACTCGCGAGGTATCTTATATCCACGAGGGTTATCTTTGAGTATGCCTCAATGAGCAGCGGAGCTATCGAGGAGCCGAAGGAGTCGCGGAATATAACGAGCTCGTTGCCGTTGTCTTGCCCGGGATTCTCTATTATCATCACCGAGCGCGGACCGCTTAAATATATCTCGTAAGGGTCGTAGCCCGAGGCGCGCTCAAGGTCGTATACCGGCGTATAGTCCTGCGCTTCAAGATTGTAGACCTTCACCGAGTCAAAGAGCCCGTTGTCGAGGTAATACATATCCTCCCCCGCGAGCGGCAGCGCCGACTGCCCGCTGTAGACGCCGTAAAACGGCTCGTCGAGCTTTTTCTGCTCGTATTCGAGGCTGAGTTCTGCTCCGAGGCCGTCGGCGAGGACCTTGGCAGTGTCTTCAAGCTTTTCCTGCCGCCAGTGGGTGTCGGTTCGGTAGTAGTCCGAGATGTCGAGCGTCGGGATAATGTCGATATACTCCGCAAAATCCGTCTTTTCGCGGAGCGAGGATATCATCTCATCGAAGTCGATGTGCGGATAGCCGCCGTCTTCGGCGAGGAAGTAATTCTTGTCGGGGATCACCGAGAGGTAAACCTTTCCGCCCGAGTCTTTAAGATAGGTCTCGTAGATATACGAAAAGCGCTTGGCGGCGTTCTCGACGGAGCTTTCCTTAAGCGGATACTCGAGCTGCGAGGCATATCCTTTATAAAGGTAGATGTTGTTTGTATCGAGCCGGTTGAACAGATAGTATTCATTCACCGATTTTAACCGCCTGAAGCTTTCGCGGAGCGGAAACTGGTCGGTGGAATACTTTTCAAAGTCCGACATAAAGCTGCCGCTTAGCAGCGTTTCGGCGCTGAAGTCGGGCATCTGCGCGAGCTTGCGGCGCTCGCTGAGCGAGATGTCGGCGTCGGGCTCAAAAAGCCCCCAAAGAGCAAAGCCGAATATCCAGAGCCCGCAGAGCGTGGCCACGACGGCGTTTTTTATCTTTGCTGTCATATTCCCGCCTCCCTAAAATCTGAAATAAAGGAACGGATTAAAGGAACCGTCCACAAGATAGCCGGTGCTCACCGCCAAAAGCAGCACCAGCGCGACCGGCTCGGCGATGTTGAGGAGCTTTTCGCGCTTTGGAGACGCTGCGAATTTTTCGACGAGCCGCTTTATCAGCGGGGTCGAGCCGATGATGCCGAGGATCAGTATAACGGCGTAGCTGCGAAGATTGTAGACAGCCTCTGCCGAGACGAGCGGGAGCCCTCCGAGGCCGAACATCGCGCCTATATTCCCGAAAGCTTCGGCAAGCGAGGCGGAGTCGAAGATAACAAAGCTCACCGCGACGAAGAGCAGTTTATAAATGTGCGCCAAAAACTTTGACTTTTCAAGATATTTTAGATACCAAAGCTTTTCGGCGACAAGAAGCACCGCAAAGAAGAGTCCCCAGAAGATAAACGTCCACGCGGCGCCGTGCCAGAAGCCCGTCAGCAGCCAGACGGTGAATATGTTGAGGAACCAGCGAGGCTTTGAAACGCGGTTGCCGCCCATCGGGATATAAACGTAGTCGCGTAACCAGCTCCCGAGGGTCATATGCCAGCGCCGCCAGAATTCCGTAGCGCTCTTTGAGACGAAGGGGTAGTTGAAATTCTCGGGGAAGTCGAAGCCGAATATCTTTCCGAGACCTATCGCCATATCGGAGTAGCCCGAGAAGTCGAAGTAAATGTGGATAGAATACGCAACTGCGTATATCCACATAAAGAGCACCGATTTATCCCCAGAGGCCTTGAAGACGTTTATCAGCTCGGCGAGGCGGTTGGCTATCAGCACCTTTTTTGCAAGACCGATGACGAATCTCCCCGCGCCGGCCGACACCTTTTCGAGGCTGTGGGTGCGGTTTTTAAGCTGGGCAGCTATGTCGGAATAGCGGACTATAGGTCCGGCAATGAGCTGCGGAAACATCGCGACATAGGCGCCGAGGTCGATGGGGTTTTTCTGCGCCGCGACAGTCCCTCGGGCGACGTCGATGTTGTAGCTTAAAATTTGGAAGGTGTAAAAGCTTATGCCTATCGGCAGGACTATCCCCAAAAGCGGGACAGAAAGTCCGGTTATAGCGTTGAAGTTGGAGATAAAGAAGTCGGCATATTTGCAGTACACCAAAAGCCCGATGCTTATAAGGCAGGATATCGCCGTAAAAAGCCTTGCGAGCGGCTTTTTTGAGCGGAATCGCTCGGTGAGCAGCCCGAGGACGTAACCCTGCGCGATAGAAATCAGCATAAACACCACGAATCTCGGCTCGCCCCAGGCGTAGAACAGTAGGCTGAAGATCAGCAGGACGGCGTTTTTAAGGCACTTCGGAGCGATGAAATAGCAGAGTATGACCGCGGGCAGGAAATAATAGAGAAAGGGTATGCTTGAAAATACCATTGTCGTTTTCCTTTTTAAAATCGTGCCCCCGCGCAAACGCAGGGGCGGTGTTCAGAAGCTTGTTACGCGGGGTCGTCGCTGTTGGGAATGGGGAAGGCGAAGGTGTTGTCGCCGCCGGCTTCGGACATATCCTCTTCATAGTATAAATAGCAGTCGTCGCCGTAGACGCTTAAAAGCGCGTCCTTAAAGGTGTTCACGATGTCGAGCGCGCCGAAAAAGCAGACGACGGTGTTTCCGACCGAATAGATGTCGAGCTGCTCCGGCCAGCCGCACATATAGGCGCGGTTCATAAGACCGTCTCTGAGCGCGTCGGCAACAGCCTGTACATTATCGACGTCGGCACCTTCGGGCTGAATGACCTCATAAGCCGAGCAGGTGAAGGTGTTGGCGTTGAGCATATGGCGTATGCAGGCTACTCTTGAGACCGACGAAACCATAGAGGCGGGAAGACCGAAGTTTGTATCCAGAGATTCCGCGTCCTCGT
>CANRLU010000067.1 GCA_947631535.1 uncultured Clostridia bacterium
CTCGGCGCCAACGAGGCTCCTCCGGCGGTAGTTTCGATGTTCCTCGGCGACGAGCTCCAGGCTGTTCTCGACGCCATCGAGAACGACACCCCCTACGGCGGCTCGGAAAAGACGACTATGAAGCTAGGCGTGCACGTTCTGCCCCGCTTCCAGCGCGACAACACCGACCGCAACCGCACCTCGCCGTTTGCGTTCACCGGAAACAAGTTCGAGTTCCGCATGCTCGGCTCCTCAAACTCTATTGCCTGCGCGAACATCATGCTCAACTCGGCCGTCGCGGAGAGCTTAAAGCAGTTCGCCGACGAGCTCGAAAAGGCCGAAGACTTCAACACGGCGCTCCACGAGATGATCCGCCGCACCATAAAAGAGCACAAGAGGATAATCTTCAACGGCAACGGTTACGACGACAGCTGGATAGAGGAAGCCACAAAGGTGAGAGGCCTTATGAACCTTCGGACCACTCCCGACGCTATGCCTCACCTGCTCGACAAGAAGAACGTGGATATGCTCACCGCGCATAAAGTGTATTCCGAGGCGGAGCTTAAATCCCGCTGCGAGATAATGCTCGAAAACTACGTCAAGACCGTGAACATCGAGGCCAAGACTATGGCGGAGATGTCGAGAAAGATGATAATGCCCTCGATAGACGAATACATAGCCGACCTCTCTGAAGCGGCTTACAAGAAGATGGGCATAGGCGTTCCCTACAACTACGAAAAGAAGATCATCGAAAAGCTCTCGGCTCTTCTTGAGAAGATAGACGCCGCCACCGACGACCTCGAGGCAAAGATAGCCGAATACAAGACTATCGACGACGTTGAAAAGGCTTCGTTCTTCATTCGCGACGAAATCCTCCCGAGAATGGACGCCCTGCGCGCTCCTGCCGACGAGGCCGAAACGATGACCTCGGAGAAATACTGGAAGTATCCTACCTACGGCAAGCTTCTCTTCGGCGTAAGATAATTACTCCCCGAACCAACGGCGGGCGCCGTTAAAACAGCGGCGCCTGCCCGATCAAAACTGAATATTTTATTACTCAGTGTCCTTTGCGGGCAAGCGGCAGACCGTGGGGTCAGGCTCTGGAACTGGTTATAAATCAACATTTATTTTCAAGAAAGGTGAAATTTATGACAGTAGAATTCTGGTACCTCATAGGCGCCGCACTTGTTTTCTGGATGCAGGCGGGTTTCGCTATGGTCGAAACGGGCTTTACAAGAGCCAAAAACGCCGGCAACATAATAATGAAAAACCTTATGGACTTCTGCATCGGAACCGTTGTGTTCTCGCTGCTCGGCTACACCCTTATGATGGGTGAAGACACCCTCTTCGGGCTTATAGGTCTTCCGAACATGGACCTCTTCACCAACTTCAAGGAGTTCATCGCCTCCCCCGCCGAAGGCTTCACCGGAGCCTCGACATTCGTATTTAACCTCGTGTTCTGCGCCACCACCGCGACGATAGTCTCGGGCGCCATGGCCGAAAGAACCAAGTTCTCGGCATATTGCATCTACAGCGCTATTATATCGCTCGTCGTCTACCCGATAGAGGCCCACTGGATCTGGGGCGGCGGCTGGCTTTCGCAGCTCGGTTTCCACGACTATGCAGGCTCCTGCGCCATTCATATGGTGGGCGGTATCGCTGCACTCGTAGGCGCGATATTCCTCGGCCCGAGAATCGGCAAATACGTCCGCGACAAGAGCGGCAAGGTAGTTAAGGTAAACGCCATTCCCGGACACTCCATAACCCTCGGCGCGCTCGGCGTGTTTATCCTCTGGCTCGGCTGGTACGGCTTTAACGGCGCCGCCGCAACGAGCGTGAGCGAGCTCGCTTCAATCTTCCTCACCACCACCGTTGCGCCCTCCGTCGCGACCTGCACGACGATGATATTCACCTGGATCAAAAACGGCAAGCCCGATGTTTCGATGTGCCTCAACGCCTCTCTTGCGGGCCTTGTAGGCATAACCGCCGGCTGCGACTCTATGGACTGGATAGGCGCCTGCGTAGTGGGCATTGTTTCCGGCATACTCGTTGTAGTCGTCGTAGAAGTTCTGGATATGAAGCTTCACATTGACGACCCCGTCGGCGCGGTAGGCGTTCATATGGCAAACGGTATCTGGGGAACAATAGCCGTCGGACTTCTCTCTAACCCCGACGCCCCTGCAGGTCTTCGCGGACTCTTCTACACCGGCGAATTCAGGCAGCTCGGGCTTCAGCTCCTCGGTTTTGCGAGCGTAGCGCTCTATGCCGCCGTTATGATGACGATTTTCTTTGCTCTGATTAAGAAGTTCCACGGAATAAGAGTTACCGCCGACGAGGAGATCATGGGCCTCGACATTCCCGAGCACGGTCTGCCCTCCGCATATCCCGACTTTATGCCCGCTGTCGATAAGTTCACCTCTTACGGCGACTACGAGGCTCCGACGGTTGTGAGCGGAGACGTTCCCGAGGCTGAGGCCGTTCCCGTAAGGAAGATGCCCACCTTCACCGGAGATTCTCCGAAGTTCACGAAGGTCGAGATCATCTGCAAGGAAGCAAGGTTCGACGCCCTCAAGACCGCTATGTCGAAGCTCGGAATTACCGGTATGACCGTCTCTCACGTTATGGGCTTCGGCGCCCAGAAGGGCAAGCCGGAATACTACCGCGGCGTCCCCGTCGAGACCAACCTGCTGCCTAAGGTACAGGTCGATATAGTCGTCTCGAAGATACCCGTGAGAACGGTCATCGAGACCGCCAAGAAGGTGCTCTACACCGGACATATCGGCGACGGCAAGATATTCGTTTACGACGTTGAGAACGTTGTAAAGGTGAGGACCGGCGAAGAGGGCTACGACGCCCTCCAGGACGTTGAATAACTCCCAGCCCTCACGTTTGATAAGACATCTTCTCCTGTTATTATAAAGAGTGATGCGTCTGCGCCCCGAAATCGGTCACGCGGTTTCGGGGCAAGGCACACTTACAGGGAAAATCGAAAGGACAGATAGATATGTGCTCAATAATGGGCTGCTGCGGCGAAACCGACATAAGGCTCTTCAAGGCTGGATTTCAGAGGACGAAATCGCGAGGCCCCGACGACAGCCGCATAACCGACACCGGAAGCGGTCTTTTAGGCTTCCACCGCCTTGCTATAATGGGTCTTACCCCCGAGGGCATGCAGCCCTTTGAACGCGACGGCAGCTATATAGTGTGCAACGGCGAAATTTACGGCTTTGAGAAGATAAAGGAAAAGCTCAGCAAAAAATATTCATTTAAAAGCGGCTCGGACTGCGAGATTCTCCTGCCTCTCTACTTTGAATACGGCACCGACATGTTTAAAATGCTCGACGCCGAATTTGCGCTTATCCTCTTCGACGGAAGGACCCGCGAATTTATAGCCGCGCGCGACCCTATAGGCATACGTCCGCTGTATTACGGCTATAAGCCGGACGGAAACATCGCCTTTGCGAGCGAGCCCAAGAACCTCGTCGGGCTCTGCGACAAGATACTCCCCTTTCCGCCCGGACATTACTATAAAAACGGCGAATTTATCCGCTACCGCGACATATCCAAGGCCGAGTCCTGCTCACCCGACGGCATAGAAGAGGTCACGCGAAAGATACACGACCTGCTGAAAAAGGGAATCGAAAAGCGGCTCGTCTCCGACGCAAAGGTCGGGTATCTTTTAAGCGGCGGGCTCGACAGCTCGCTCGTCTGCGCAGTAGCTCAGAGAGCATCAAAAGAGCCTATAAAGACCTTCTCGATAGGCATGAGCGGCGACGCCATAGACCTCAAATATGCGCGTCAGGTGGCCGACTACATAGGCAGCGACCACACCGAAGTGATCATCTCGAAAGAAGACGTACTTTCATCTCTCGAAAGAGTCATAGAGCTTCTCGGTACCTTTGACATCACCACTATACGCGCGAGCATAGGAATGTATCTTGTCTGCAAGGCTATCCACGAGCAGACGGATATCCGCGTTATCCTTACCGGAGAAATCTCCGATGAGCTCTTCGGCTATAAATACACCGACTTTGCGCCCTCTGCCGATGCTTTCCAGAAAGAGGCGGAAAAGCGCGTCCGCGAGCTTCATATGTACGACGTCCTCCGCGCCGACCGCTGCATTTCGGTCAACTCGCTCGAAGCGCGGGTGCCTTTCGGAGACCTCGACTTTGTCGAATACGTTATGTCGGTAGATCCGGAGCTGAAGCTCAATAAATACAACAAGGGCAAATATCTTTTGAGAAAGGCCTTTGAAGAGGGCGGCTATCTTCCCCGCGATATCCTCTACCGCGAAAAGGCGGCTTTCTCCGACGCGGTAGGCCACTCGATGGTCGATTACCTCAAGGAATACGCCGAAGGCTTTTACAGCGACGCGGAGTTTAAGGAGAAATGCAAAAAATACAGTCACGCCCGCCCGTTTACGAAGGAATCGCTTTTATACCGCGAGATATTTGAAAAGTATTATCCGAACCAGTCGCAGATGATCGTTGACTTCTGGATGCCCAACAAGGACTGGGAGGGCTGCAACGTGAACGACCCCTCGGCAAGAGTGCTTTCAAACTACGGCGAAAGCGGAAAATAATAACAAAAGAAAAAGCGGGCTGTAACGCCCCTCTGAGCTAAGAAAACAAAAGTACCCGGCGGGTACCGCGAAGCGCCGCAGAATTGCGCAGAGCCGTCAGATTCAAGGCGGCGGCTCGCACGCACTACTTTGTGTAATGCAAGAGCCGCCAACGATGAAGATGGCGGCCTTTGCGTTAAATTCTGCGGGTTTGTTTTCTTGGGGAAGAGGGGCAAATGATCGCTTTTTTATGCCTGTAATTCAGTTATCCCGCCTTAAAGCCGCGCAGGAATCGCTCGAACACGCCTTTTATCGGCCTGAAGAGCAGAAAAACGCTGACCGCCGCGCATATCGTCTGCGGAAGCATAGCAAGAAATCCGCCGTAAAAATAGCCGAGAGCGGCCTCGGAACTGTAGCCCATAGTGAGCGGCGTGATAAAATCGTCCAAAAGCGTGAAGAGCACCGTCATAAGCACGGCGGCGGACGTGACCGAGGCAAGCTCGGCCCCGCTTTCCGACCTTTTTACATAAGCCGCGGCGAGATAGAAAATCAATATGACAGCTGACAGCGCGAACAACACCCAGAGCATCACCCTGATGCGCGTTTTATACAGCGCACTTACGGGTATCCCCTTTACGGCAAAATATCCGCTCGCGGCTGCAAGAACGAGCATAGCCGCAGGGAAAAACTTAAGGATCGCCGGACGGCTCCCCATAAGGCCGAAGACAGCCGCAAAGAGGCTGTAATAAACGATATAGAGCAGGATAACGTTGGGGAAGAAGCCGAAGAGCAGACATCTTAAGAGCGAAAAGGATACCGCCGTCAGAAGCCCGTCGCGCGGGCCGGCCGCATAGCAAAAGCAGAGGAAAAACACGGTGACGAGCTCTATCCCCGAGACAAAGCTGAAAGCATACTGTATTGCCGTCAAAAGAGCAGTCATCACCGCGCACAGAGCGAGTCTTTTTGCCTTCATCAGAATGTTTCCACCGTGAGGACGTATATCTCGCCCTCTACCATAATAAGGCCGGAAACGCCGTAGGAAGCGCTTGCGCAGGTCGTTCCGTCGTAATCGTAGGTACCGTATTCCGCACTCGAATAGGCAACTCCCTCGTATTCACCAAGAGTGGTGTAGATGGCCCAGTATTCGTTGGCGGAGGCGTCGGGAGTATAGCCGTTCACCGAAGTGATGAAATAGCCGTAGTCGCCGTCCTCTCCCTCAAAGGAGAGACCGCCCTCTTCCTTAAGGGCGTTAAGGGCGTCTAAAAGGCTGCCGCCAGTAGATTCGGCCTCGATGATCACGAGCTTGTCGGAGCTCCTGAGGAGCTTCGCGCCCGCGGAAGAGTTTTCGCCGCAGGAAGCGAGCGAAATCGCCGCTATTACCGCCGCGATGATGACTGCAATGATTTTTGCCGTTCTTTTCATAGTAATTCCTCCTTAAAATAAAAAATGCCCGATCCTCGGGCATAGCAAAAAGACGCCGCTTAAATTCTCCTCTGCCCGAGAAAACGGCGTATCCGGCGGGCAGGCTATCGGACTATCACCGTAATGACTGTTGCGGCGGATTTTCACCGCGCTTTCCCTGCTCTCTGCCGCCAAAAAGCGGCAACTCCGTTGGATCATATTGATTTTTTGTATTATAGCATAATTTGTGAGGGAAATCAAGAGAAAACGCTGTGTAAAAAGTGACAGACAACAAAGTCTCACTGCAAGCGAAAATAGAAGCTTGCATAAAAATTCCCGCTCCGGCTTCGAAGCGGGAAAGTTTTTTAAACCAGCAGCGCGGCGATAAGGTCTTCCTTGGGCTTATAGCCTACGACCTTTGCCGCGACTTCGCCGCCCTTAAAGCACAAAACGGTGGGTATGACAGAGATCCCGTAGTGGTTGGCGAGGTCGGGCTCGTCGTCAACATTGAGCTTGCAGACCTTTATATCGCTTCTCTCTTCGGCGACCTCCTCTATTACCGGCGCCATCATTCTGCACGGGCCGCACCAATCCGCCCAGAAATCCACTATCACGGGTTTTTCGCTCTTTAAGACCTCGGTCTCAAAATTGTCGGAATTAAGCTCGATATACATATTTTGCACGTCCTTTCGCAGTTATTATATGTCCTATTTTTCTTTATAATACAGCATGCAGTGGCAATAGCCCTCAAAATCGGGGTCGGCTATCTGCTCGCGGAATTCACGGCACATACACATTGTATCTTCCGTCATCTCGCGGCGGCAGGGGCAATGACCGCCTTTTTTAAGTATCCCCTCGCGTATCGCGGCGACAAGCTTTTCGTCGGTATTATATGTTATCTTCATAACGTCCTCCTGATATCGGGATATTTTTATTATATACCCGATGCGATTAAAAGTCAAGTGAGAGGCGGGCGGAGTGGAAATTTCGCTCTTGCCCGCGTAGGTTCCTTAAATCTTTCTGTACTTTCCGACGGTTATACCCTCGTATTTTTTGAACATCTTCTGGAAATAGCTGCTCGAACAGAAGCCGAGTTCTTCGGCTATGCCCTCAATGCTCCTTTCGGGGTCGCGCAGCAGCTCTTTCGCCTCCTGCATCTTCCGCTTGGCGACATATTCCATCGGCCTCAGATCCATCTCATCGCGAAACAGCCTGCACAGATACTGCTTTGTAACGCCCGCGTTCTCACTCAGACGCCCGAGCGTTATTTTTTCGCGGCAGTGCTCGTTGATATAATCGAGCGTTTTCACCAGTATCAGACTCAACGGCGCGTTGCTGCCCTTTTTCAGATTTATCAGCCGGTTAAGCTCTATTAAAAAGGAATAAAGCAGTCCCGAAGCCGTGTGGACGCCGTAAAGCCTGTCGCTCAAAATCGACTCGTGCATGCGATAAAACAGCCGTTCGAGCTCTTTTATGCCCTCGTCGTCGGGCAGGCTGAACACCCTTACGCCGTCGAATTTAAGAAATCCGAGCATAGCCTCGGCCGCGGAGCCGGAGAACACCACCCAGTGCGTGTCCCACGCCTCGCCGTCGGGGAAATATTCGTGAGGGTGACGCTTTGGCATAAAAAATCCCATATGAGGCTTTATTTTATATGTCACCCCGTCGGCGATAAGAGTTCCTCCTCCTTTGGTGCAGTAAATGATCTGATCGTCGGCATATTCGTCCTTTCTCGCCACCGGAGGCTGACATTCATGCATACCGACGCTTATGAGGAAGAGCGGCAGGCTCGATTCGCTTGTTATTACGGGAAAGTCGTAAAATGAGCTCACTAAGGTCTCACCTTTCTTTCATATTTTGTATTTTTTATAATATCATGCATTGATTCAAAAGTCAACATATGTTAAAATAAACATAAACAAAAATCAAAAGTTCTTGAAATTATGCACTTTTGCACCACTTTTTGACGATTTTTCCGAACAATCGGTCAAAAATGCTGCCAATATTCAAATTGTCCACTTTTGTTTCATAATTTGCATATTGTGCATTGAAAATGTCTTTCAAAAGCCGGGCGCGCCCGCAGCTTTGGAAATAAAGTAAACGGAGGTATTAAAATGAAAAAAATAATAGCGGTAATGTTATCCCTTACGCTGATGCTGTCAATTTTCGCCGGCGGCGGGATAACGATTTATGCCGACGGATCGCGAACCGACGTTATCGACTTGTACGACAGCGCCGACGGAGCAACGCCGAACACTTCGGCAGACGCTTGGGGCTACTTTGTGGTCGGAGGAAACGTATGGGGACAACAGGATTCCTGCTGCAACGTCGATGTCGAAAAGCTTCGCGAATATTTAAGAGACGGCAGTTATAGTCTGTCATTTATCTGCACCGGAACGCCGAGCGAAAATGACCCTGTTGCCGTCATTAACGGCGACTTTGACAACGGCGTGAAGATGTCCGTTGCGATGCTCGACGACGGCAGATATGAGGTCACTATACCTCTTAAGGACGTCCTCGACGGCTACGGGAAGACCGTCGATGAGGTAGAAAGCCTCTGCGTGCAGACGTGGATAAATAATTTTGCGCTCTATCATATCTCGCTTTTTAAGCTTCCCGAAGGGGCTTCCGATACCGGAGCGGTATACAGGAGCGAAAGCGGGGCAACGCCGAACACATCTAAAGATGCCTATGGATTCTTTGTGGTAGGCGGAAATGTATGGGGACAAGATACCTGCTGCGGTATCAGCACCGAGAAAATGCGCGAGTATTTCAGAGACGGCGGATATAATTTGTCCTTCGTTTTCGGAGGAACGCCCGGCGACAGCGCTCCGGTTGCAGTCATTAACGGCGAATTTGAAGGCGGCGTTGCAATGACGGTAAAAGAGCTCGGAGACGGCAGACACGAGGCAGCGATCTCTTTGCAGGCCGTTCTTGAGGGCTACGGGAAGACCGCCGACGAAGTTGACGGTCTGTGCGTCCAGACTTGGGTGGAAAACTTTGCTCTTTATGAGATCAGGCTTTATAAGTCTGAAGCCGAACCCGAACCGGAGCCGGAGGTAGAGCTCAACGTTTACTGGTATCCCGCACAGCACGACAACACCTCTACCTGGGATAACACCTATTACGAGGGCTTCACCGGCGACGAATACTACGACGTCTTCGGCAAGGAAACCGAGATAGTGAAGGGCGTTTCCTCGCTCTGGGATGCCGCCACCGCCGATTGGAGCTATATCTGGCTCGGAATTGAAGACAAGCAGCACGATCCGCGCCACTCGTTTACCGTTGAAATCTCGGATATCGTCTTCCGTACTGCCGACAGTGAATACACCTACTCCGGCGCAAAGGGCAAATATTCCGCGGAAGCTTGGGGCAGCGTTATTATCCCCGTAAAGGTCTCCGACGTGTGCGGCGAGCGGGATACGGCGGAGTTTCTCAAGTCCTTGGAGACGATAACCGTTACGCTTATATGCACCGAGCACGACGGCAAAACGGCCGACGTTCCCGATGAGCCCTGCTCTCACCCGGAAGAAAACCGCGAGTGGAAGTCCGACGCCGAAAGCCACTGGCAAGTCTGCAATAAGTGCGGCGAGGAAGTTCCCGATACGAGAGCCGCGCATGACGCACTCACCTATGAAGACAACGGCGACAACTCCACCCACACCGTGAACTGCACGACCTGCGGGTATTCCGGTGAGGAAGAGCACATCAAGGGCGAGCAGTCCCACGATGACAGCTCCCACTGGACGGCCTGCACCAAGTGCGGCGCGCACATCGACGAAGCAGAACACGTATACGATTATGTGAGCGACGGCGCAGAAGGGCATCATCAGAAGTGCTCCGTCTGCGATTATGAGACCGAGACCGCTGCCCACTCTGCGGCTCCTGCCGACGGCAAATACACCGATTCCGGCGACGGCGAGAACCATACATATCTCTGTGCAGATTGCGGAGATACCGTCACAGAAGCTCACACTTGGGACAAGGGAGTTGTTCACAAGGCTACCGAGACCGAAGCCGGCTACACCCTCTACACCTGCACACTTTGCAAGGCGACAAAGATAGTAGATTCGGAGCACGAACACAACGGCGGCGAAGAATGGGTCACCGACGAGACCTCCCACTGGCATCAGTGCACCCTTGCCGGCTGTCCAGCCGATGGCGGTATCTACGACAAGGCCGCTCACACCGACGACGAGGGCACCGTCACCAAGGCTGCTACCGAGGCCGAAGAGGGCGTAATGACATACAAGTGCACCGTCTGCGGCAGGGTGACCAGAACCGAAGCCATTCCGAAACTGAAGCACACCCACGTCGAGGGCGAAGAGTGGAAGTCCGATGAAAAGACCCACTGGCACGAATGTGTCTCCGAAACCTGCGATGATGCAGGCGTAAGGCTAAGCGAAGCAGAGCACGTCTGGGACGACGGAAAGGTAACTGTAGAACCTACTTATACAAAGGAGGGCGAAAAGCTCTTCACTTGCGAAGTCTGCAAGGCCACT
Organism: uncultured Clostridia bacterium; assembly: GCA_947631535.1. Taxonomy (GTDB): domain Bacteria; phylum Bacillota; class Clostridia; order Oscillospirales; family Ruminococcaceae; genus Faeciplasma. Next base: position 10,444 of record CANRLU010000067.1, read on the forward strand.
AAGACCGAAACCATTCCCGTAAACGCTCACGATCACGAGACCGTTATGAAGTCAGACGAAAACGGCCACTGGTACGAGTGCACCGTCTGCGGAGAGATAATCGGCGAAGTCGAGCCTCACACTCCCGGCGAATGGATAACCGACAGCGAAGCGACTTCTTCCGAGGCCGGCAAGCGCCATAAGGAGTGCACCGTCTGCGGATATGTGACCGAAACGCTCACCGTTCCTGCAACAGGAAACATCGACGTTGAAGTTCCGACGGTCGGAAACGTTCCCAAGGTGGAAATCCCCGCTGAACAGCAGGAAGTTCTCAAGGACGCTGTTATTGACGAAGAAGACGTTGCCGCCATCGAAAACGGCGCTTCTATAGACATAGCCCTCACGGTTGAAGACGCCGAGAAGACCGTAGCTCCCGAGGATAAGGCTCTCATCGACGCGAAGACTTCCGAGGGCGAATACAGGCACGTTGCCTATCTCGACATCACCCTCACAAAGACCGTGACCGACGCTCTCGGAGCCTCGACCACCGAGGAGATAAGCGAGATAAGCAGGCCCATCA
>CANRLU010000068.1 GCA_947631535.1 uncultured Clostridia bacterium
TGTCAGTCGGAGTTGGACGGCGTTATATCCTCAAGCGGAGTCTCAAGACCCGCCATCAGTCCTTTATAAGGGGCTTCTGCCGTGGCAAAAACATTCAGGTTCAGCCTGTCGAACAGCCCGTACGACTCCGAGCCGGTGTTGGTCCCGCCGTTGTCCCACCAGCAGCAGACCATTCCGAGGCTCTTTGCCTTCGCTACGAAATAAGCCGCCCATTCTTCGCGGTCTTCTGGGTTGTTCTTGTTGATGATCCCCATTTCGTCGATGATTATGCCCACGCCGTTTTTGCCGTATTTTTCATAGTGCTTCGTCATAAAGTCGTCGATCTCGCGGCGGCAGGAATCATCAAAGTCGGTATAGCTCATATCGGCGTTCATAGCGAGGTTATAGGGCGTGTAGGCGTGAACGGATATAAGAAGCTTTCCCTCGGCGGTGTCTTCGGGAAGCTTATAGGGCTCCTGCAAAGAATAGTATGCCGACCCGCAGTATACCCCGCAGAGCAGGAATCTATCGGCGTTTCTTCCGCCCGAGGCGCGCACGACGTCAACAAACTTCTGGTTGCAGTTGCTGACTATCTCGAGCGCGTCGAGGCACTGCTGTGAGTTGTAGTCTATCCACCACTCGTAGTTGGTCCCCGTGAGGCGGGGCTCGTTCATCGGCTGGAAGATAAGGTGCTGGTCGTAGTCTTTAAAGCGCTCTGCTATCTGCGCCCAGAGCTTTTCGATGTAGTTATAGGTCTCCTCCTCGTGCTCGCGGGAAGGATAGTAATAATCGTTGTCGTGATGAGAATTGAGTATCACGAACATATCGTTGTCAAGGGCGTAGTTTACTACCTCTTCTACCCTGTCCATCCAGTCGGCATCGACGGTGTAATCCGGCGCACCGCTCGTGTGAAGCCCCCACGACACCGGTATGCGGATCGTATTGAATCCGAGCTCGTGAATTTTGTATATCATCTCGTGGGTGGTGACGGGCTGACCCCAGGCGGTCTCCCCCTCGGGCGCGTCGAGAGTGTTGCCGAGGTTCCAGCCTATCTTCATCTCCTCCATAAGCTCCGAAACGGTGTAGCTCTCGGGCTCGGCGGAGGTGTCGGAATGGGCGTTATTCGCTGCGCTCCCCGACGGGCAGGAAACGAGCATAAACGCCATAATCAGCGCGATAGCGACTGCAAACAGCTTTTTCATCTTTTTCTCTCCTTTGAATTTGTGTATTTATCTGAATAAACAAAAGAACCGAATTTATTATAATCCGGTTCTTTGAATGTGTCAATGATTTTATGCGGATAAGAAGTAAACACATCTCGCAAATTTCGGGAATTCCCCGACATTCTGAGCTATTTATTAGGGTCGATGACCTTCCAGTAGGCCTTTAAGTATTGCAGCCCCGAGCCGACGGTGAGCGCGGCGGAGAGCCATATAAGCACGGCGGAGATCTGATAGACGAACGGTACCGCGACGCCGAGGGCCTCTATCCCACGCAAAAGAAGTATCGCGACGATCGAAGCCATCGTGAAGGCAGTCTTTATCTTTCCGAACCACCCCGCCGGCACCACGACGCCGTCGCCCGATTTGACTACGAGCCGAAGCGCCGAGACCATAAACTCGCGGAATAAAATTATCATCACCGGCACGGCCGAGCACCACCCAAGACCGACAAACCCGACGAGCGCCGCCATAACGAGCGCTTTATCGGCAAGGGGGTCCAAAAACTTCCCGAAGTCGGTCACAAGGTTATATTTGCGGGCGATCTTGCCGTCAAAGAGGTCGGTAAGCGAGGCGGCCGCGAATATCACAAGCGATATGAGCACGTTAAACGCGGTAAATTGCCAGAGAAGAAACAGCACAAAAAAGGGTATCATTATCACCCGCAAAAGGGTGAGCTTATTCGGCAGATTCATTTACAACACTTCCCAACAGATCGTAATCCATAGTTTCGTCGATGTGCACCTTAACATATTCGCCGACGGTGCGCGGGCTCTCGGAGGTAAAGAATATCTTCCCGTCTATCTCGGGGGCTTCGGCATAGCTCCTGCCGAAATAACATTCGGCCCATTTGTCCCACCCCTCGACGACTACCTCGATGTCCTTACCGACGCGCTCTTCGTTCTGCCTGTCGCTTATAAACATCTGGGTCTCGGTGACGGTGTCGGCCCGGCGCCGCTTCTCCTCTTCGTCTATCTGGTCGGGCAGGAGCGCGGCGGGAGTGCCCTCCTCCTGCGAATATGCAAAGCAGCCGAGGCGGTCGAACTTCATTTCGTTGACGAACTCGCAGAGCTCTTCAAATTCCTCCTCGGTCTCCCCCGGGAAGCCGGCTATCAGCGTGGTGCGGAGTATCACGCCGGGGATCCGATCCCTAAGCTTTTTAACAAGGCTTACAAGCTCGGCTTTGGTGCTCTTTCGGTTCATGCGTTTTAAAACGCGGTCGTTGCAGTGCTGAATCGGTATATCGAGATACTTAACGAGCTTTTCCTCAGTAGCGATGAGTTCTATAAGCTCGTCGGTTATGCGCTCGGGGTAGCTGTAGAGCATGCGTATCCATTTTAAGCCGTCGATCTTGCAGAGCTCTCTCAAAAGCTCACATATCATCGGCCTGCCGTAGAGGTCGAGACCGTAAACGGTGGTGTCCTGTGCAACGAGGATTATCTCCTTAAAGCCGACCTTTGCGAGCCATTTCGCCTCGTCTACGATGTTCTCAAGCTTGCGGCTCCTTAATCTTCCGCGAATAGAGGGTATCGCGCAGTAGGTGCAGTGATTGTCGCACCCCTCGGCTATCTTTAAGTAGGCAAAAGTCTCGGTCGAGACTATCCTTCTGGCGTCGATTATAAGCGAATACTTGTCGCCGCTCATATCGACGGTCTCACCCGCGAGGACTTTTTTGATTATCTCCCCCAAAAGCTCGTTCGCGCCGAGCCCCACGACGGCGTCTACCTCGGGAAGCTCGCTCCTTATCTCGGCTTTATACCTTTCGGCAAGGCAGCCGGTAACTATTACCGCCTTTATCCTGCCCTCGGATTTGAGCGTGCAGAACTCGAGAATTGTATCTATAGCCTCCTGCTTGGCGCTCTCGATAAATCCGCAGGTGTTTATCACGGCGACGTCGGCAAGCGCGGCGTCGGGGATAATTTCATAGCCCTCCTCGCGGAGATTATACACAATATGCTCTGCATCGACCTGGTTCTTCGGGCAGCCGAGCGACACCAGCCCCACTCTTACCGCCATTTTACTCCTCCTCATATTCGGCGAGCACCCGCTTTATCTCGTCATAGGAGAACCCCTGACGCGCAAGCGCCGCCTTTACTTTATTTACGCCGTTCTCGTCGGCGAGCTTTCGGGCGTATTTTTTCTCTACGAGCTCCCTCAGCCTTTCGTCGCTGCCCTCGTCGTATTCTTCGAGGGCCTCGTCAATGAGCTCCGACGGGATACCTCTGCGGCGCATCTCCTCGCGGGCGCGGTATTTTCCCCAAAGCTTTCGCGTCAAGAAATACTCCGCGCATTTTTGGGCGTATCTTCTGTCGTCTATGAGCCCGAGACGGGCAAGGTCGTTGACTACCTCGTAGCAGATGTCCTCGGAATAGTTGTTTTCGAGCTTTTTAAACATCTCGACATAGCCGTAATCCCGCTCGTCGAGCAGGTAGAGCGCCCGCTCGCGCGCACGGCGAAATTCGTTTTTGGATACGGCTTCCCCGATTTCTTCCTCGGTCATCGTAATTCCGGAGCGTATCCCGAGGCTTAACGCCACCGAGGAATTTATGAATATCGGCTCGCGGCAGTCAAAATCCACCCTCAAAGTATCGCCCTTGAACTGCGAGACTTCCTCTACCCTATACTCCATATTACTCCTCGGTCACGGGGGTAAATTCCTCAAAATCGTCGTCGGCGTCAACAACTACCGACATTCCGCTGCCGCTCCCCGCTCCCTGCGAGGCCGCCGAAGATGCCGCCGCACTCAGCTCGGCTTCTTTACGCGCGTTCTTCGTCGCCAAAACTACGGCGTCGCGGTTGCCGAGTATCTTCTTTTCTATCTCGTCGCGGATATCCTGATGCTCTTCAAGGAACGTCTTGGTGTTCTCGCGGCCCTGGCCTATCTTGTTGCCCTCATAGCTGAACCACGCGCCCGACTTGTGGATTATATCGAGGTCGGTGGCAAGGTCAACTATCTCGCCTATGCGCGATATCCCCTTTCCGTAGATCATATCGAACTCGGCTTCCTTAAACGGCGGCGCGACCTTATTCTTAACCACCTTGCAGCGGGTGCGGTTGCCTATCGGCTCGGAGCCGTTCTTTAAAAGCTCGCCCTTTCTTACCTCTATTCTTACGGAGGAATAGAACTTGAGCGCGCGGCCGCCGGGGGTGGTCTCGGGGTTGCCGTAGATAACGCCTATCTTGTCGCGGACCTGGTTTATGAACACAGCCACGCAGTTAGACTTCGAGATAACGCTTGTGAGCTTTCTCATCGCCTGTGACATAAGCCTTGCGAGCTGCCCCACGTGAGTGTCGCCCATTTCGCCGTCGATCTCGGCGCGGGTGACCATCGCCGCAACGGAGTCGAGGACTATAACGTCAATGGCTCCCGAGCGGACGAGCGCTTCGGCTATTTCGAGGGCCTGCTCGCCACTGTCGGGCTGCGAAACGAGCATCGAATCGATGTCAACTCCGAGCTGCTCGGCATAAACGGGGTCCAAGGCGTGCTCAACGTCGATAAAAGCGACTTCGCCGCCGAGCTTCTGCGCCTCGGCGATTATATGGAGCGCAACGGTGGTCTTGCCCGAGCTCTCGGGGCCGTATATCTCAACGATGCGCCCTCTCGGCACGCCGCCTATCCCGAGTGCCATATCAAGGGTCAGCGAACCCGTGGATATAGCCTCAACGTTGAGAGTCTGGGTCTGCCCGAGGCGCATAACGGCGCCCGCTCCGTAGGTTTTTTCGAGCTGCTGTATCGCGGTCTCAAGGGCCTTCTGCTTTTCCTCCTTGGTCGCCGCTATCGGCATCGCCTTTTTTTCGGCGGGTTTTTTACTTGCCATACTCTTTCCTCCGTAAAAATTATTTTGCAAAATCGGGCGCACCGCCCATATATACGATATCACATAATAAGTCCCAAAATACGGACTTATTTACGTCCAACCGCCACTCGCGGTTTTCCGGCAAGGTCGTTTTCTACTCTTATTTCGCGCCAGCCCGCTTCGCCGAGAATGAGGCTGACCGCTTCTTTCTGACCGGTGCCTATCTCGAGGGCTATATATCCTCCGACGCGCAGGGCGCCGCGCCATATTTTTGCGAACGCGCGGTAAAAATCGAGCCCGTCTTCTCCGCCATAGAGCGCTGTTTTCGGCTCAAATCCCACCTCTCGCTGAAGCGACTTCATATCGCCCGCGTCAAGATAGGGCGGGTTCGCGGTTATAAGGTCGAGCTCCGAGAAGCTTTCGGCGTTTTTTTTGTCGAGCGCGTCGGCGCAGACGGTCATAACTCCGCTTTCGCGGCAGTTTTCCTGCAAAACCTCATACGCCTCGGGGTAGAGCTCGAGCGCGGTGACCTCGGAGTCTGGCCGGCGGCTTTTTATCGCGAGAGCTACGCAGCCGGTGCCGGAGCATAGGTCGAGCACGCACGGGCGCGGGATATCCCCGATAAGCCCGAGGGAGACGTCCACAAGGCGCTCGGTGTCCTGCCTCGGGATAAGCACGCCCTGCGAAACTTTCAGCCCGAGCCCGTAAAACTCCCACTCGCCGACTATATATTGCAGAGGCTCGCCCGAAAGCCGCCTTTTTGCGAGCTTTTCAAGCGCTTCGAGTTCAGACTCGGTCGGCTCCGCGAGCTTTCCCGAAAGCTCCTTTACACGCCAGTCGCGGCCGAAGACGGTCTGAAAAATGACGTCGGCCTCAAAGCGGGGGTCTTCCGTTATCTCCGACAGGCGGCTCACAAGCTCGAAAAAAAGCTTTTTTACCACTTATCGGCACCTTTTTCTTTGGGTATGCAGGGCTTGAATGCCGCTATGGCACATTCTATCTGCGAATCGTCGGGCTCGCGGGTCGTAAGACGCTGTATCCACAGCCCCGGCGCGGAAATTATCTTTGTGAATATGTTGTCATATCTTCCTGCGAGTTTTATAAGCTCGTAGGCGAGCGAAACTATCACCGGCAGCACGCAGAGCTTTATCAGCACCCTGAGCGCGACATTGTCCCACGGCACTCTGAATATCGTGAACACGATGATGCTTATAAAGAGAACGAGGAACATAAACGAAGTTCCGCAGCGGGGGTGGAAGCGGCAGTGCTTCTTCACGTTCTCGACGGTGAGCTCGTCGCCGGCCTCGTAGCAGGCAATAGTTTTGTGCTCGGCACCGTGATATTCATAGGTGCGCCTTATGTCCTTGAGAAGAGCGGTCAGGGCGATGTATCCTATAAAGATGGCTATTTTTATCACGCCCTCTATGCAGGTCTTCGCAAAGTCGGGCAGCTCCACCAAAAGTGATATCCCCTTTGTTATCAGCGCGGGAAGCCATATGAACAGCGCAAGCGCCATTCCCACGCCCAAGACCGAAGCTATGACCATAATTATCGCCATAAGCTTGTCCCCGAGCTTGTCGGTCAGCCACTTTTCAAACTTCGAGGGTTCCTCTTCGATCCCCTCCATCGACTTGTCCGCCGACTTCGAGAGGCACTTATAGCCGTCGGCCATAGAGGTGACGAAGTTGAACGGCCCCCTGATAAACGGGACCTTGCGGTACCACTTTGCGGGCTTGAGCGGCCACTGCTCAACGTCCATTTCGCCGCCGGGCAGCCTTACGGCCATCGCCTCGACCTCGGGGCCGCGCATCATTACCCCCTCGATAAGTGCCTGACCGCCTATCTGGGTCTTGAATTTTGCTTTTTCAGCCATCTTTAATCTCCTTTCGCGGGCTTATTCCCGCTCATAGCCGGAAGTGTTATCATAACGGTGGTGCCCTTTCCGAGCTCACTGTTTATGATAAGGCTTCCGCCGTGCATCTCAACTATTTCGTTCGCGACCGCAAGCCCTATCCCCGAGCCGCGGCGCGTATGGTTGGCCTTATAGAATTTTTCCTTTACTTTGGGCAGGTCTTCGGCCGATATCCCCACGCCCCTGTCGGAAATAAGAACGATTATGTTTCCGTCCTCGGCGTAGGCCTCTATCGAGACCTTTCCGCCCTCGTTGGAATACTTAACGGCATTGTCGATTATATTTATGAACACCTGCCGCAGCCTCGATGCGTCGCCGTTGACAAAGGGGAGCATATCGGGCTCGAAATATTCTATCTCTATGCCGAGCTCTTTTGCGCGCTCGGTGTATATCAATACTGCGTCGCCGAGCTCCGCAAGGATATCAGTCGGCTCCTTTGTGAGCGAAAACCGCCCGTCCTGAATCCGCGAGAAGTCCAAAAGCTCCTCCACCATCTCCGAGAGCCTCTCGGTCTCACCGGTTATGACTCTCATTCCCTTGCGGAAGGTCTCGGGGTCGTCCCCCATTTCGCAGAGGGTCTCGCTCCAGCCCTTTATTGCCGTGAGCGGTGTGCGCAGCTCGTGCGAGACCGACGAAATAAACTCGTTCTTCATCTTGTCGGTGTTTTCAAGGGCTTCGGCCATATAGTTTATCGAATCGCAGAGGTCTCCGAGCTCGTCGTCGCTCCGCTTTTCTATTCTGTCCGAAAAATCGCCCCGAGCGTAGCCGCGGGCAGTTTCGCTTATCTGCCGCACCGGCAGGACTATCGACTTTACAAAGTAAAGCCCCGATGCCAGCATAAGAAGCACAATAAGCGCCGCGACCGCCATAAGAAGCAGGCCGAGCTCGGTGAGCTGAGTGTCGATATTATCGAGAGAGGTCATTATCATAACGGCGGAGTATTCCGGCGCGAGCGCGGGGAGCATAGCAGTGTAATACATAACGTGCTCGCCGCTCTGAAGAGTGGTGTCCGAAACGGCGGTGCCGTCTTCCGAAGATTCCGCTACCCAGAAATCGCCGGTCCTCACCCAGCCCGAGGGCTGAAATCCCGAGCTCGTTATCGTAACTATGCCGTCGGAATTGAGCACCAAAAGCTCGAATTTATCCTTCTCGGTGAATTTTTCAACTATGTTCCTCACTTCCGAGCGGTAGGCGTTGGCTGAGGTAAACCTCGAAAGAGCCGAGTTTATGGTCTCCATTCTCGAAATGAGATACTGCTCGGTGGTGCTGATGTAGTAGTTTTCGGCCAGCTTGAGCGACATTATCCCCAAGGCGAGAAGTATGATTATTACGAGGCCGAGGGTGTTTACCGCCCAGCGGCTTGTTATCGACCTTTTTATACCGATCTTCTGCATCGGATCACCCCTCGGGCGAGCACCACTTATAGCCGTATCCCCATATGGTGGTGATATATTTCGGATTTGAGGGCTCGTCCTCTATCTTCATTCTTATCCTTCTTATATTCACGTCAACTATCTTCTCCACACCGTAGTAGCTTTCGCCCCAGATGTGCTTTAAAATGCTCATTCTGTCGAGCGCGGTGTTCTGATTCTTGAGAAAATACTCCATTATCTGATATTCCACCTGCGTGAGATCGACGGGTTCGCCGTTTTTGCGCAGGGTGCGGCTGCGAAGGTCTATAACGAACGGACCCGAGCTTATCGTCCCCGAAAGATCGGCAGTGCGGCCGGCGGTAAGACTTACTCTGCGGCATACGGCATCGACCCTCGCTATAAGCTCGGTCACCGAAAAGGGCTTTGTTATATAGTCGTCGGCGCCCATCATAAGGGAGCTCACCTTGTCCATCTCCTGCGACTTTGCCGAGAGCATTATTATCCCTATTTTATCCGACATCTCCCTGAGCCTCTTGCAGACCTCGAAGCCGTCGATGCCGGGCATCATGATATCCAGAAGCGCAACGTCGAACTCTCCGCCGGCGTCTTCAAAGGCCTTTATGGCCGCCTCTCCGCAGTCAACGTCGGTCACTTCATAGCCGCTCCTGTTGAGGTTCAAAACTATGAACTCCCTTATCGAGGCTTCGTCCTCGCAAACGATTATTCTTTTCATCTTGCGTCATCTCCGTCTTATTCGATTATGTGGAAGTTATCGCGGATCTCGTCCATCGTGAGTACCATAGGCTCGTCGGCGCCGGCTACCGTTTTCACATAGTAGGTCCTGAAATCGGTCTCGGCTATCTCGGTATATCCCGCCGAGCCGTAAGACGATGCCGCCGAGCTTTCCGCCGAAGCAAAGCTTATGAGCGGCGTCATGTTTTCGATCCCGCCGAGCGAGGGGTCGTATTTATAGAACGTAGTTTCGCCGGTGGAGGAGTTTTTTGCCACCGTAACCATATTCATCCAGCGGTTGGGAATGGTAAAACCGTAGCCGTCGCCGAGGTCAAGGTAGGCGTTCGACACCGTCGCCAAAGCTCTCTCTTCGGGGACGTAATGCATAAACGCCGTCATATATTCCGCCTCGCCGAGCGGAGCAGATTCATAGCCGGTAAAGGGACGCGGCAGCGGTATGTCTATTGTCCCGTCGCCGTCGTAATCCCGTGAGAGATACCCCGTCTGCCTCTGGGTCATATAAATGAGGCCGTTCTGCGAGAGAGGAGCGATTATCCCGTCGCCGAGATAAATAATTTCGGTGAGCACCCCGTAGGATTCGAGCGCATAGTCGAGATAAAGCGCTTTGACGCCGCTAAGCTCCGAGAAGCCGTATCCCGCGATCGTCCCTGCTCCGAGAGCTATCTCCGAGAAATAATGGCTGTAAACTCCCTCGTCTGAGGGCTTTAAAACGTCAACGGCAATGCCGCCCCCGCTTCTTTTTACAACGAGGGTCTCCTCGGTGCCGCAGCCGTCGAGGTCGGATTTTTCGAGCAGCGAATAGGTGTCTTCATAGATCGGCTCGAGCATGCCCTCGGAATAGCGGTATATCCTCACGGCGTTGTCTTCGTAGTCCTGGGTGGAGTATCCCACGATGAGATCGCGTCCCGAAAACATTATCTTATCCACCGAGCTCCCCGCTCCGGCGACTTCGTACATCGAGCGCCAGCGGCCGTCTTCTCCGCTGTCGAGCACCGATATCTTCACGTTGGATTCGCTCACCGAATTTACCGAGTAAAATGCGAGCGTCTCCTCTTCGCGGTCGCCGTCGATGTCGTATAAAACGAACGCCGAGCGGTAATCTCCGCCGCGGGGGTATTCAAGGGTTATCCCCCTGCCGGCGCTCTCGATAAGCGCCTGATATATCGCCGACTGCTCATCGGCGACCTTCGGCGCGCGCAAAAGCCCGTCCACCGAAAACGTTATCGCCTGACAGCCGGTGAGCATTATGCAGATAATGAATATCGCCAGCTTTTTCAAACGATCACCTCCGAAAAACAAGACAGGGCATAATATACCTTTTTTATTTTACCACAAAAATCCGCAGGTTGCAAGCGGTATTGCAAATTTAATCGCGCAGACCTATCAAAAACCCGCCCTTTCTTTCGGGCGGGTCTTTTTAGGCATATTGCTTCACACCGAGGCGTGCTCCTTTTCCTCCTCGGGGGCGCCGCTCTTTGCGAGCGCCTTTTTTGCGGAGCTGAGCATAAGCTTTATGCGGTTGAGCTGGTTCACCTCCGAGGCTCCGGGGTCGTAATCGACGGCGGCGATGTTCGCCCAGGGGTATACCTTCTTGAGGTGCTTTATCATTCCCTTGCCGACAACGTGGTTCGGCAGGCAGGCAAACGGCTGTATGCACACGATATTCGGCGTGCCGCTCGTCAAAAGCTCCGCCATTTCGCCGGTGAGGAACCACCCTTCGCCGTATTGGTTCCCAAGCGACAAAAACTGCTTAGCAAGCTCGGCTATATCCTTTATCGGGGCGGGAGCATCGAAGCGCTCGCTCTTTTTAAGCGCTTTTACCGCGGGCGAGCGCAGCCAGGCTATCGCCGCGACGACTATCCTCGACACGAGAGCCGAACGCAGCTTCGCGCCCAAGAATTCGTGCTTATATTCGGCGTTGTAAACGCTGTAGTTCATAAAGTC
>CANRLU010000069.1 GCA_947631535.1 uncultured Clostridia bacterium
TCTGAGAATCAGTCAAAAGTCCCTTCTCGTGGTTCTTGCGCTGAGTGCTCAGCCAACTGCTGAGCAGATTATTGCTGTTGCGCGGAATCGTCAGGCTCCCGTGCTCGATGAAATACTGCTTCGCCTCGTCGTACATATAGTCCCAAGTCGCGCTCAGCGTCTTCTCGAGGTCGTTGAAGAGGCGCAGACAGTCCTTAACCTCATCAATAATTTGGAAGCTCTCGGTAACAATTTTGTCCGCCTCGTCGTTATAGCGATAATAGGTGATTGCAACCTGCATTTCCTCTTTAATGCTGTCGATGCTGTAGAGGTTTTCAATGTTATTTACGACGTCGAAGATGACGGGGATTTTCTTGCGATTTGCGGACAGTGCGCGCCCTATTTGTTGTTTATATACGATTGGCGACACTGTCGGCCTGAACAAAATCACGCCCGAGATGTCGTCGAGATGTATGCCTTCGTTTAATGCGTCGATGCAGTAGAGAAGGCGCAAGTGATCTGTATTTTCATCATTAGTGAAGTCAATGAAAGATTGGCTCGAGGTCGGATCACCCGAATAAACAGAGTATATCTTAGGGCTCTTGTCTACCTTTGCAAACCACTCCGATGAGAGGGATATGCACTCTCTCATCGCTTCAAAGTTCGAGCAAAATACGATATACTTGCCCGTCTCCTCGGTCATATGCTTGCGGAAGACCTCGTCCAAGCCGTCTGCCTTTTCGAGGGCTCGGCGGAGCTTTTCGAGGTACTCGCCTGCCTCATCGCGGAGGCGTTTATTGTGAGACCGCCCGATTTTTTGCTCGTACTTTTCGAGCTCGTCGCGGTAGGAGTAGACCGACATAATGTATTTCGGCGGGTTGAGGATTCCGCGCACGATTGCCTCGCCGAGGGTCATTCGACTTGCTACGTTGCCGTCGAAGAGTTCGGCAGCCATGTCTCGCTGATTGTCCAGATACCTTATATTAGTTGCCGAGAGACCGAGCATAGGGACGTTCGGATATTTTGCGAGCAATTTCAGGACCGCCTCGTTCCAAGTTTCGGCGCCTGCGCGGTGATACTCATCGCAGATGAGGTAATCTGGGTGGAGGTCTGAAAGCTCATCATTAGTAAGCAAAGTGAGCTTTTTGTATGTCATGAAAGTGATGTTCGTGGGAACGTCCGCGCCGGTTTTTGCGAGGTTTTCAATCTGGGTCTTAAAGATGTACTCAGACGGAGACAGCCAAAGGAATCTTTTACTGGGGTTATCCTCGCAGAGCTTGAAGCCGATGAACGACTTGCCCGTTCCGGTGGGGTGGATAATGGCGGCTTTACCGGTTGAAGCGAGCATAGCAACGGCGGCGTTATACGCCTGCTGGTTGTGTTCAAACAACTGAATCACGCGCTCACCTCCGTACAACAACAGCGCCCCCAATGAAAGCTGGTTTTGTTGCCGATCGGACTTCGTGTCCATAAAGGGCCGGACACTCGTCCTCTCGGACAAAACCCCGCGTTCATAGATGAGAGCGTGCCAAAAAACGGCTGTTTTAAAGCCTTTTTGCCTATCCTTTTACTCTCATTCCATCGATTTTCATCTTTCGCAAAGTTAGTACATTTGCGAAAAGTAAGAAAAAGAGTCCAAAAAAGCACAAAAAAGCCGCCTTTTTGATACTTTCGTATCTCAAAGACGGCTTTGACACACTTTTTGACTGCGGAGAAAATGCGGATAAATTTTTAAAAACCTGCTCAAAATGTTTATTGAAGCGGTTCCAAACGATTCAAAATTGACTAAAAATCTGACTGCGGAGAAGCAAAAAAGCGCTCATTTTGGGTTATATTTGATTATTTTCCGGCATTTTGTTCGTATATTTTTGCTGAATTTTTAGAAATTTCAACAAACCTATTGCTTTTTCTTTGGTGATGTGGTATAATTCTCTCAAGATTTGACCCTTTCGCAAATGTACTAACTTTGCGAAAGGGTTTCTCTTTTTTGCTATGAATAGAGCACAAAAAATCCTGCCGATTCTCCTCTTGAATAGTTTAATATGCACAGAAAATTTATATTGTATCTCTAAAACGGTGCCATATAACTATGGAACGGGAGTATCAGGCTTTCTGCGACTGCTGCAGGCAGGCGCTGATTTGGGCGAGCTTCTCAAGAGCAAGGTTATTAACTGAAGATTTCTGCTTTAGGGTAGTGAGTGCTTGCTGCGCAATTTTGGGGATTGGGCGATATAAAACGTAAAAGAGCCCGACAGATACCGCTAAGGTATCGACAGAGCTTTTAAGTGCTGATTTCGACACTTTTTGATACATAAATTCGTTTTCAGGCAACCAATGAAATCCCCACCCCCAAGCCTCTGAGCGTAGATTTTACCCGATTTTTGACACATATTGCGACAGTAAATCGGCTCTTACCCATTTTAGAAGCAAGAGCCGGCCGCCGCATTTGCGCATACGCGCCCGAAAGAGACGCGCCAACTTACTGCCCTTGAAATAACATTTGAGAACAAAATCGTGTTTCCCATACTTCCTGCAACACAAAACCGCTCCCCCTTTTTAGGAGGAGCGGTGATTTTTTTCGATTATTCCTCGGTCTTGGCTGCCTTTTTCGCGGCGATGTCGAGGAGCGCGTCTCTGCGGGAGAGGTTTATTCTGCCCTGATCGTCGATCTCGACGACCTTGACGACTATCTCATCGCCTATCGAGACAACGTCTTCGACCTTGTCAACGCGGTGAAGGTCAAGCTTCGAGATGTGGACCAAGCCGTCCTTACCGGGGGCGATCTCGACAAACGCACCGAAGTTCATCAGGCGGACGACCTTTCCCTTGTAAATCGAGCCGATCTCGGGGTCGAAAGCGATGGTCCTGATGATGTCGATAGCCGCCTGAGCCTTTTCGCGGTCGAGGCCGCTGACGAATACGGAGCCGTCGTCCTCAACGTCGATCTGAACTTCGCAGTCGGCAGCGATCTTCTGAATGACCTTGCCGCTCTTGCCGATAACGTCGCCGATCTTCTCGGGCGGGATCTTGGTGGAGAGCATCTTGGGAGCCCACTTGGAAACGTCGGGACGGGGCTCGGAGATGGCCTTGGCCATTATCTCGTCGAGAATGTAGTCGCGGGCCTTGTGGGTCTTCGCAAAGGCTTCCTCGATGATGTCGTAGGTAAGACCGTCTACCTTTATATCTACCTGAATGGCGGTGATGCCCTTGTGGGTGCCGCCTACCTTGAAGTCCATATCTCCGAAGAAGTCTTCAAGACCCTGAATGTCTACCATAGTCTGGAAGGAGCCGTCATCGCGGGTGATAAGTCCGCAGGAAATGCCGGCTACGGGGGCCTTTATCGGAACGCCGGCGTCCATAAGGGCGAGGGTGGAGCCGCATATCGAGCCCTGCGAAGTGGAGCCGTTGGAGGAGAGGACCTCGGACACCACGCGAATGGCATAGGGGAACTCATCGACGGAGGGAAGCACGGGTACGAGAGCCTTTTCGGCGAGTGCGCCGTGGCCTATCTCGCGCCTGCCGGGGCCGCGGGAGGGCTTTGTTTCACCGACGGAGTAGGACGGGAAGTTGTAGTGATGCATATATCTCTTCTCTTCCTCGTCGTCGATACCGTCGAGCTTCTGCGAATCGCTCACAGGGCCGAGTGTGACTATAGAGAGCACCTGGGTCTGACCTCTGGTGAAGAGACCCGAGCCGTGAACTCTCGGAACAAGGCCGACTTCGGCGCTTAAGGGGCGTATCTGGTCGATGGCTCTGCCGTCAACGCGCTTGCCCTCATAGAGCCAGTTGCGGACTATCTTCTTCTGGAGTTTATAGATGCACTCGTCTATCATCGCGATCTTTTCGGGATACTGCTCGTCGAACTTCTCGTGAACGGCGTTCACAATGGGTGCAAGACGGGCTTCGCGGACGTTCTTATCGTCGGTGTCGAGGGCTTCCTTTACGGAATCAGAAGCCATTTCCTCGATGGCGTCGAAGAGGTCGTGATCTACTTCCATCGACTCGAATTCAAACTTCGGCTTGCCTATTTCGGCTTTGATGCCGTTGATGAATTCGACCATCTTCTTTATCTCGGCGTGACCGGTCTTGATGGCTTCGAGCATAACGTCGTCGGGGACTTCGTCGGCTCCGGCCTCGATCATAACTATCTTTTCAAGAGTGCCGGCAACGGTGAGGTTGAGGTGGTTGTTCGCCTTCTGGGCGCGGGTGGGATTGAGGACGATTTCACCGTCAACAAGGCCTACGTTTACTCCGGCGATAGGTCCTGCCCACGGGATATCCGAAATGGATATCGCTACGGAGGTGCCGAGCATGCCCGCGATTTCGGGCGAGCAGTCGGGATCCACCGAGAGAACGGTCATAACAACGCTGACGTCGTTGCGCATATCCTTCGGGAAGAGCGGGCGGATCGGGCGGTCTACCATACGGGAGGTAAGGATAGCCTTGTCCGAGGGCTTGCCCTCGCGCTTGGTGAACGAGCCGGGTATCTTTCCTACCGAATAGAGCTTCTCCTCAAAATCGACGGAGAGCGGGAAGAAGTCAACTCCTTCGCGGGGCTTGGCCGAGGCGGTAACGTTCACCATAACGGTGGTCTCGCCGTAGCGCACCCAGCAGGAACCGTTTGCAAGCTCGCATGTCTTGCCGGTTTCGATAACGAGCGGACGTCCTGCAAATGTGGTTTCAAACTTTCTGTACCTGTCAAACTGCTTGATTTCTGACATTGCCATAAATATTTTCCTCCTTGATTTAATAACAATTTTGTATTCTCAAGCAGCGTTTTAGCAATAAATTCGGCCTCCGACTGTCGGCGGCTCAACTTATTACTAAAAAACGCGCTCGAAAATATCTCAAAAGGCAGAAAGCCTCAGCCTCTGCCTTTTTGATGCGCGGTTTATACAAAGTTCCGAACATGCCCCGCGCGGACAAAGCCGCCTCGGGGCAGTCCCGTGAGCTTTGTATTACTTTCTGAGGCCGAGCTTTTCGACTATCGCTCTGTAGCGCTCGATATCGGTGCGCATAAGGTAGTTGAGCAGGTTGCGCCTGCGGCCGACCATCTTCAGAAGACCTCTTCTGGAGTGGTGGTCGTTCTTATGGACCTTAAGGTGCTCGGTGAGGTCGTTGATCCTCTTGGAGAGAATAGCGATCTGAACCTCGGGAGAACCGGTATCGTTCTCGGAAAGCCTGTTGGCTTCGATGATAGCGGTTTTTTCTTCCTTCAAAAGCATTTCTTTATACCCCTTTCGTAAAATTTCCCGTCAAACATAGGCTGCGGCAGGTATTATCCGCTTTGCGGCTCGCTCCGCAGTCTGCGTATTGCGGATTCAAAGGCTTTGAGCCTCGAATATTCTATCACAGTTTTTCGGATTTGTAAAGACCTTTTTGCGACTTTTTTAAAGTTTTGCGGTGAGTTTTGCGGCGGTAAGGGTGTTGCGCATAAGCATGGCTATCGTCATGGGGCCAACTCCCCCGGGAACCGGAGTTATATACGATGCCTTGGGCGCGACGTTTTCAAAGTCAACGTCGCCGCAGAGCTTGCCGTTTGCGTCGCGGTTCATTCCCACGTCGATGACTACGGCGCCCTCCTTTACCATATCGGCGGTTATCAGCTTGGCTTTCCCGACGGCCGCCACGAGTATGTCGGCCTCGCGGCACTCGGCCGCAAGGTCCTTGGTCTTGGAATGGCAGACGGTCACGGTGCCGTTTTCGTGTAAAAGAAGCATCGACATGGGCTTGCCGACTATATTCGAGCGGCCTACTACCGTGCATTTTTTGCCGCTCACAGATACCCCTGCGGAGTGTATGAGCTCCATCACGCCTGCCGGAGTGCAGGGAAGAAAATCAAAGTTGCCTATCATTATTTTTCCGACGTTCACGGGGTGGAATGCATCGACGTCCTTTCTGGGGGATATTGCCTCTATTACCGCGCGCTCGTCGATATGCTTGGGCAGCGGAAGCTGGCAGAGGATACCGTGAACGGCGGGGTCTTCGTTGAGCCTTGATATCAGCTCCAAAAGCTCCTGCTGAGAGGTCTCGGCGGGGAGGATATGCTCGAAGGAATTGAGTCCCGCTTCGAGGCAGGCTTTCTTTTTGTTGCCGACGTAGATCTTGGATGCAGGGTCGTCTCCGACCAAAATTACCGCAAGCCCGGGGACTATGCCCGTCTTTTCCTTTAAATCAAGCGCTTCGAGCCTTACTTTTTCGCGCACGGAAGCCGCTACCTCTTTGCCGTTAATCAGAATTGCCATCGGTATTCCCCTCCTCTTTTGCGCTATCGCTGCTCTCCGAAGCGTCTGAAGCCTGAACGTCTTCGGTATCTTCTGTGACTTCCTCCGCACCGTCCGTGACCTCTTCGGCCTCATCGGCTTCGGATGACTCGACATCGGCTTCGTCGGGAGCGCCATCGGCTTCGGCCGGCTCAGCGTCAGCGTCGTCGGCAAGGATATGCTCGGTGACTTCGGCGTCGGCGTTCTTGCCGCGGCGGTTGCGCGAAGCCTGGAGCTTTTCGTCGCGGAGCCTTAAAAGCTCCTTAGATTCTTCGGTCTCATAATAGAATGTATTGCCGTTTTTCTTGATCAGGATATACTTTATCGTGAGAAGGACTATCGAGAAGATAACGCATGTGCCCGCAACGACCTGCGACACCTTTAAGGGAGTGCCGGGGATAAAGAGACTGTCGGTCCGAAGGCCTTCTATCCAGAACCTGCCTGCGCCGTACCAGCCGATGTAGAGCAGGAATATCTCGCCGTCGAACTTGCGGAATTTCTTGGAGTAGAAGTGAAGTATCAAAAAACCTATAAGACACCAGAGCGACTCGTATAAGAAGCAGGGGTGAGCCGCCATATCCGTTGCGCGGTTAGTCACCACAGTGACATTTTCGGGGTAATAGTAGAAGTAAAGTCCGTTGGGGCCGCTGAGTATTTTATTGCTTATCATCGCCCAAGGAAGCGAGGTTTTCGTGCCGAAAGCTTCCTGATTGAAGAAGTTGCCCCAGCGCCCGAGACACTGGCCTATTAAAAGGCCGAGACCCATAAGGTCGAGCATAGGGGTTATCTTTACCTTGCGTATCATAGCCGTTACTCCGCCGAAGATCAGCGCGCCTATCACGCCGCCGTACACCGCAAGCCCGCCGTCACGTATCCTAAGGACTGCGCCGATATCGAGGCCGCCCTCATCGGTGAGATATGTGCTGAGGCGGAAAATGACGTAATATGCCCTTGCGCCGATGATGGCTCCGACAAGTCCCGCCAGAACAACGTCTATCGCCCTGTCGGTATCGAGGCCGAACTTTCTCATTCTTCTTGATGCGTAGATGACCGCGAGCAACATTCCGAGCGCGATCAAAAAGCCGTACCAGTAAATATCGAGCGTGGTATCGTTGAACCACGGTATCGAAAACAGAACGTTGTTTATCTTAAGTCCGTTCGGGAAGAGCCAGTCGCAATACGGAAAATAGATCACGTCCTCGGTTTCAAGCAGCTCGCGTATAAAATCAACTGTCATATAAAATCCTCGTTTCCTGTTCTGCCGGCGAACATTTTCGCCCGCCTTTGCCAAAATCATAGAACGATTTTATTTTACCACAATGCTCCGAAATATGCAAGATAAATTTTTAAATAATGACGGTGCCGCGGCGGTGCGTATCGGACGTGAGAAAAGTTTGAAAATTCCATTGACAAGCGCGGGTATTTGTGATATAATCACAAAGTCGTTCAGGAAAATTTAATATGCGGGTATGGCGGAATTGGCAGACGCGCATGGTTCAGGTCCATGTGAAAGCAATTTCATGCAGGTTCAAGTCCTGTTACCCGCACCAAACCCATATAATCCGAACCTGTTCCCAATAGGCGGCACGTTCGGATTATTGCTTTTCTTCGACAGATGAGACAACCCGCCTCGGGAACTGCAAGAAAATTTTGCGGCTCCAAAGCCCGCATGGACCGCGAAAGAAAAAGCCGAAATAGTTAAAAGCAGGCGCACCGCTCGGTACGCCTGTTTCTTTTTATTCAATATTACTTTCTGCAGTCGGAGAAATGCCCGCGCTGCCGATTTCGTTCACTTTATCTATTTTGCCGGATATAGGTTTTCAAACTCAAGCAAAATTTTAAGAAGCCTATCGTCCAAGAAAGTCAGTGCCTGTTTTCTTATATCTGTCGGAACGCCATAGTAAGCCTCGGCAACTGAACCTGTAATTGCGGCAAGGGTATCGCTGTCACCGCCGATAGATATTGCGTTTCTTATTGCATCTTCAAAGTCTGTCGATTCAAAAAATGCCTCCAATGCCTGAGGGACGGTATCCTGACAAGTTTCGCTGAATTGATAATTGTCTCGTATGCTGTCAAGAGTAAATCCCAACGGATAGTAGTTATTTATGATATGATCCCGAATTTCTATAAGACTTTTTCCGCTTCCGGCAAGAAACACTGCTACCGCCGTTGCTTCAGCTCCCTTTAAGCCTTCAGGATGATTATGCGTCACCTCGGTCACTGCCTTTGAAAGCCGTTTAACTTCATCAACGGTTTTCCCGACATACCCACATCCGCTTACTCTCATCGCGGCACCGTTACCGTAGCTGTTATACGGCTGAGGGCTTTCCGAATATATCCATCGCCTGAATGAGCCGCCATATCCGCAGTCGGGATACAGACGTCCGATAGTCTGCATAGAGTGCACAGCCTGCTCCCCTAAGTCGCTGAAATCCGCTCTGCATTTCATAAGAGCATCGCATACAGCTATTGACATCGCCGAATCATCTGTGAACCAGCACTTATGCATAAGCAGCTCAAAAATCTTTTGACCTATGATTGTTCCACTCAAAGCGGGAACCGGCTATATCGCCAATAATCGCACCTATCATTTTTTGATCCTCCGTTTCGCAAAATCAATATTAGAATCTGAATTTCACTGTCAACTATGAAAGATACTCATTCGCTAGGATAAGAGCTCCGCTAGAAGTCCAGGTATAGGCCCTGTCGCGCATACCCTCTCCGGTGAGAGCGTTAAAGTTTTCGGCAAAACCGCTCTTTTTGCACATTTTCAGGAATTTTTCGGCGGCGTCGCGGGCAAGATCTTCTTCGCCGCACCTGCGCAGACCGTCGCACAAAATGACCGTAGACGGCGCCCAGATCGGACCGCGCCAGTAGCCGTCGGCGCGATAGGCAGAACTGCCGAGAGCCTCCGTAGCAAAGCCGTGATCACTGATAAATCCTGCGGTCTTAAGGCTCGCGATCATCTTTGCGCGATATTCCTTCGGCAGCTTTTCGCCGAGGATAAGGCAGAGATAAGGCAGCAGACTTTTGTTCTCAATGACCTCGTGCGTGCCCGATTTAAAAGCTATCGGCAGGCCGTCAACGAAGCATCTATCCAAGAACAGTTTTAACATATCGTCAGATCTGCGCTTCCAGTTTTGCGACCTCTCCGGCATATTCAGACGCTTCGCAAGCTCGGACAGCGCGTCTGCCTGAATAATCAGGAACGCCTGCAAATCGGGCGAGCATGTCGGCGGGACGGCGGCAAACACGGTGGAATTGTCCCAGCCGGAATCGTTGCCGTGGGCGTATTCTGGCAGACCGTCGCCGTCAAAATCGCGGTAATCAAGCCACCAGAGCTCCTGTTTTTCGAGTGCGGAATACGCCTCCGAAAGCTGCCCGTCGGTGAGCTTCAGACCGTTTTCAAGCATTTTCATCAGCGCCCAGCCGTGGATCGGCGGCTTGACGTAGTTGCGGATTATTTTGGAATCGTTCACGCTGTCGGGCAGGCGGCCGGACTGGTCCTGAAAATCAAAAATTAACATAAACTGCTCCCACGCGGCTGCGGGAGCTTTATAGCTGAGCGCAAGCGCATTGAAGCAGTGATCCCAGCTCCAGACGCTGGTCATGTGATTTTTTGACATGAGCATGGCAGTGCGCTTTAAAAATCCGCGCGGGCCCACGCATGCAGACCAGTTTATATATGCGCCTAAAACTGATATATTCTCATATTCAGGCGGGATAGGATATCCGTCGCAAAAGGCCTTGAATTCGTCGGCAACTGCCCTGCAGCAGGCCTCAAAGTCGTATTCGGGGCAGGTCCTCTCCCACTCGGAGGGGACTTCTTTTATAACGAGCAAAAAGCCGCGCTCGCCCTCGATCATCAGCCGTGAAAATTCCGAGGACTGCTCGCGCCAGCTCTGCTCAAGCACGATGCCGCCGGCCTGCGCCCACATCGCAAAGCTTGTGTTATTTTTGTAGCAGTTTGCAAAATAGCAGTGGCGGCCGTTGGCGTCAAATTCGTAAATGTAGTCGTAGGGGCCGCTCTCGGTCATAAAGTCGAGCGTAAGTCCCGAGCCCTCGGAGCCGCGTATCAAAAGGGTCTCGGGGTCGGGATAGCAGAAGCCGTAGGCGGCATTTTCCGAAGATACGGAAAGAGAGCCGCCGTTCAGCTCCGACTTAAAGCCGTCGCCCGAAAGAGCTATTTTTGCAACAACGGGGCTGCCGGCCGAGCCGCTGACGGTCTTTAAATACAGGCCGTGGGCTATGTTGTACCCCTGCCAGTGCGCCGGAAGCTCGGATATCGCCATATAGGAGCCGAAGCGCGAAAACGGGATCTTCGAAAGGTCGAAATTCATATTTTCCTCCGAATAAACGGTTGACGGCTTTATTTGCCGTACATCTTAACGGTCTCGGCGTTTTCGGGGTCGGATATCTCGCACTTGATGCGGTTGTAGAACGAGCTGCCGTCGGAATTATGGGTGTCCCAGATGACGGGGATAAAGCCGTAATCCTCCTTTGCGAGCCTGATGAGCTCGCGCACACAGTCCTGCGAGCTGCCGTATTCGGAGTTGCTTACCATTCTGCCGGAATAACCGCCGGTGCACTCGCCTACAAACACCGGTATACCTGCAGAGGTGAAGCGGTTTTTGAGGAGCTCGGACTGCGCAACGGAATAGTCGTGCCAGTTTTTGCTGCCTATCTGGTTGGACCAGTACATATTGTTGTCGATGTAGTGGACCGAGACCATAAG
>CANRLU010000070.1 GCA_947631535.1 uncultured Clostridia bacterium
TTCCTGGTACGACAACGAGAACAGCTACACCAGCCAGATGGTAAGGACTATCAAGTACTTCGCTGAACTCGGATAATCAAAAGTTCATAAAAAAGGCCTCCCCTGTGGGAGGTCTTTTTTTGCGTGTTTAAAAGTCGCTTTCGTGTTGTGATATCTTCTTTGAGTATATCGCTTCAACGGCTGTTACCGTGCAGGATATTATCCCAATAAGCTCGTCCTCGGCGGCAAATCCGGCTATCATAAGAATAATGAGGACCGCCGCGAGTAGCGGAAGCGTTACGAGCTCAATGATGTAACCGAAGGCAAAGAGCCGGAAGCGGAAAAACGGCAGCAAAGCTGCAATAAGTATTATCGCCGCAAAAGGCAGCAAGAAGCCCAAAATACCGGCAGAGCGCATCCGTATAATGCTCTTTATGACATATGCCAGCGCAAAAGCGAGGCTTGCGGCATAGACAGCAAACCTGTATTTTGCTATCCTGCCGTAAATTTTAAGAAGAGTCAGTCGAGCCTTTTCGGCCATAATAATACCTCCGCTCGTTAGTTATGCAAACTTTTATGCGTGAAAGTAGCCGTTATCGGGCGGACGCAAAAAAATCACACGTTGAATCTGAACAGAATGACGTCGCCGTCCTGAACTACGTAGTCCTTGCCCTCGGAGCGGACAAGCCCCTTTTCCTTGGCGGTGTTCATCGTTCCGCAGGCTTTGAGGTCGTCGAAGGCGACCACCTCCGCGCGGATAAATCCCCTCTCGAAGTCGGTGTGAATTTTACCCGCGGCCTGTGGAGCCTTCGTACCGCGCTTTATCGTCCAGGCGCGGCACTCGTCGTGACCCGCGGTGAGGAACGATATCTGCCCGAGAAGCGCGTAGCCCTCTTTTATTACGCGGTCGAGCCCCGAGACCTTAAGCCCCATTTCTTCGAGGAACATCTGCCTGTCTTCCTCGTCCATTTCGGAGATCTCGGCCTCGATCTGAGCACAAATCGGCAGCACGACCGAGCCCTTGGCGTCGGCGATTGCCTTTACCGCGAGGTAGTTCTTGCAAGAATCTATGTCGGAAAAATCGTCCTCCGAGACGTTTGCGGCGTAGATGACCGGCTTCTGCGACAGAAGCGGCGTTGACTTTATCATCTCCGCCTCCTCCTCGCTGAACTGATAGGAACGCGCGGGCTTGCCGTCGGTGAGGTGTGCTATGAGCGCCTCGGTCATATCAATGTCGGCCTGAAACTTCTTGTCGCCCTTGAGCGACTTTTTTGCGCGGTCGAGGCGGCGCTCCAGAACTTCGAGGTCGGCAAAAATCAGCTCGAGATCTATGGTCTCGATGTCGCGCTTGGGGTCAACTGAGCCCTCGACGTGGATAATGTCGTCAGACTCGAAGCACCGCACAACATGGATTATGGCGTCGCACTCGCGGATATTCGCCAGGAATTTGTTGCCCAGCCCCTCGCCCTTCGACGCGCCGCGCACAAGTCCCGCAATATCCACAAATTCGAGAGTTGCGGGCTTAAAGCTCAGAGTGTCGTAGAGCTCGGCGAGCCAGTCGAGACGCTCGTCGGGCACCGAAACTATGCCGACGTTCGGCTCGATGGTGCAAAACGGGTAGTTTGCCGACTCTGCGCCGGCGTTCGTAAGCGCGTTGAAAAGGGTGCTCTTTCCGACGTTCGGGAGCCCCAACATTCCTAATTTCATATTTTTCTCCTTACTCGGGAGCGTCGAACTCCCGTAAAAATTTTAGATTGTCTATAGCGGCTATCGCCTTACACCAGTTTTCGGCGATATACCACTCTTTATAGTCGTTACCCCAAGTCCAGGGGACGTAAAACGAGCCGTCGGGGTTTTGGTAGTCTTTGATAAACCTGCACTCCGCGCGGCAGACTTCCTCCAAATCGGCGCGGTAGAACCTGCACTCGCGCGAGTCGATGAACGCCGACGGGCGGGGAAGATATTCCCACCAGCGGTTCGGATCGCGGCAAATTGACTTTTCGACAACTTCATCAATCGCTTTCAGGAGCGCTTTGCCGTCAAAGGGCATCACGCCCGCAGCCTTGCAGTCGTCATACATCGTTATAAAGCAGTGCGCGATATGCCGCTCGATCGGAACTTCTCTCAAAAACCACTCGGCAGCTTCGCGGGCGATCCGAACGCCCTTTTCGTAAATAGCGCACCCCTTTTCGGCGTATCTGACTATGAACCCAGCGAGCGCGGCGGTGGGGTTGTATCTGAAATCGCCGCCGTCTTCGGGGCATTTCCACCATATCGCGCAGGGTGCTTCGTTGCTCGAAGGGACGACGTTTGCCCATTGGTCATACTCGGCGCTGAAGCCGTCGCCGCTTTCAAGATAGCGCAGTATCCCCTGAATTATGGGGTGCGAGGGGTCGAGCCCTCCCGCCTCGCGGATATATTCGGTCGCTTTCCAGACCCCCATCGGCAGTGAAAGAGGGTTGAAGTTGTCAGCCTCCAAAGCGTGGCCGAAGCCGCCGTCGGGGTTTTGATAGGCCGCAAGCGCGGTGATGATATCCTCTGTGGGAGCGTTTTCAAATGCGTGGCGGAAAACGGCAAGGTCGATGGGTCGGGCGCTTCGGTAGATGAACGCGCGGGATTTTTTGTAGGTTGTCATTCGGCGCTCCCCTTTCGAATATATAAAACCGTATCACTCGACGGCTCAGCGGTAATCCACAAAGCCTATCTTTCTGCAAGCCTTGGCGTAGATTTTGTTGGAAAGCCTGAACGCGCGCTGTGCGCCCTCGGTCCAGCACTGCTTTAAATACGCCTTGTCGTTCATAAGGCGGGCGTATTCCGTGCGCACCGGCTCGAGCCAATCGGCGACGGCTTCTCCGACAGCAAGCTTGAAATCTCCGTAGCCGCAGCCCGAAAATTCCTTTTCGGCGTCTTCGACGCTCTTTCCCGTGGCGCAGGAATAGATGGTGAGCAGGTTGTTTATACCGTCCTTGCCCTCGGCATAGCGGATCTCGGTCTCGCTGTCGGTCACGGCGCGGCGGCACTTGCGAATGATGGTATCTTTATCGTCGAGAATGAATATCGTCGCGTTGGGGTTATCGTCGGACTTGGACATCTTCTTGGTCGGGTCCTGGAGCGACTTTATCCTCGCGCCGACCTTCGGGATATACGCCTCGGGAACGGTGAAGGTATCGCCGTAGCGCTGGTTGAACCTCACGGCAATGTTCCTCGCGAGCTCGAGGTGCTGACGCTGATCGTCGCCTATCGGGACGACGTCGGCGTTATAGGTAAGGATATCCGCGGCCATAAGCACGGGATAGGTGAAAAGCCCCGCGTTGATGTCATCGGCGTGCTTGGCGGCCTTGTCTTTGAACTGGGTCATTCTCGAAAGCTCGCCGAACTGCGTTACACAGCCTAAGATCCAGCTCATCTGAGCGTGGTTGGGGTTGTGCGACTGGATAAACGCTATGGATCTTTTCGGGTCGATGCCGCACGCAAGGAGCAGGGCGTAGCTCTCAACGGTCTGCTGGCGGAACTTCACGGGGTCGCGCCGGACGGTTATCGCGTGCTCATCGACAATGGAATATATGCAGTCATATTCGTCCTGCAAGGGGCCCCAGTTGCGCACCGCTCCGACGTAGTTGCCGAGCGTGAAAACGCCGGTGGGCTGTATCCCGCTGAATATGACCTTTTTTCTTTCTGTTTCAGACATAATGATCCTCCTTATCGGAAAATGTGATTGGGAATATTTTAGCACAACACAAGGAAAATGTCAAACGTTTGTGAACAGGGAGTACACTGACCTAAAACATTGTTTCATTTGCCTCGCCTTGCTCGGCAAATGGGGAGACCCCCGGCGAGGGTCTCCCCAATAAAAACTGTCCACCGGACAGTTTTTATTCCCCGTCCTGCGCTTCGCTGCGCAGGAGATTTCGCGCTCTGCGGAGCACGACGGGGGCCCTGCCCCTCGACCCTGCCACCCTTTTGAAAAAGGGTGGACCGAAAACTTTTTAGTTTATGTTCACGAACAAGACACATCTGATTCTATAATCCCCCTTCCGGAAATAAAATAGTACAAACTGTATCCGGAGGTTGACGATTACGAAAAAGCAGGGACTTATACACAGCTCGATAATTCTTATGACCGCCGTTTTTGTGGGCAAGGCGGCAGGGCTTATATTCAAGATATTTTTGGCAAATATACTCGGCGGGACGGGTATGGGCTACTTCTCAAGCGCATACGCCGTTTTCACGCCTCTTTATGCGCTCTGCGCGGCAAGCCTCACACCTGCCGTGGCGCAGCTCGTATCGGAAAACGAGGCAAAAGGGCGTCTCGGAAGCGTAAAAGCAGTGAAGACCGCGGCTCTCAGGCTGTTTATGATACCGAGCATACTCTGCTCTACCCTGCCGATGGTCTTCGCGGGATTCATCACAAGGCGGTTTATCGGCAACGAGGGCGCAAAAGCCGCCGTTATAGCTATCCTCCCCTGCGTGTTTTTGGGAACTGTCACGGCGATATACAGGGGCTATTACGAGGGGCTTCGCAATATGACCCCGACTGCGCTCTCGCAGATACTTGAATCGGCGGTAAGAGTGGCGGCAGGACTCGGATTTGCGTATTTCACGCAGATCTACGCCTACAGACGGTTTATCGACGGCAAAGACGTTTTCGGGGTTCACTGCGCTTCCGTCCCGCAGCTTTCGGAGGCTTCGCTGCCGTATGTAGCCGCGGCGGCGGTCCTCGGCGTGACCGTTTCGGAGATGTCGAGCTTCCTTTTTATGCTTCTTAGGCACTGCCTCGGCTCCGACGGGATAAAAAAGAGCGTTTCGCCCTCGCGCGTCGAGATAAAAGACGAGGGCAAAAAGCTTATAAGGCTGATACTTCCGATATCCGCGGCGGCGATAGTTTCGAGCCTCGCGGGAATGGTCGATCTTTACACGATAATCCTCTGCATAAAAACTTCTCTCGCAAAATACCCGCAGCTCTATGCGGAAAAATACGCCGACGTTATAGCGAGCGGAGTGCAGCTCAAAGAGCTCCCGAATTACCTTTACGGCTCGTTTACGGGACTTGCCGCAACGGTGTTCGGCCTCGCGCCGTCGCTGTGCTCTGTTTTCGGAAAGAGCGCGCTGCCGAACGTGGCGCAGTATTGGGCAAGGCGGGACGGCGAAAAAGTCAGCCGCGAGATACGCCGTGTAATGACGGTGATACTTTATATCTCGATACCCGCGGGGATAGGTCTTTCGGCTATGTCGGGACAGATACTCGGACTGCTGTTTTCCTCAAGGGCGGAAGAGGTCGCGGTCACCGCTGCGCCGCTCGGCATTATGGCGCTCGGAACGGCATTTGTGACCGTCGGCGGGGCGGCGTATTCTATGCTTCAGGCAGTCGGCAGAGCGGATCTGCCTATAAAAATAAACCTCTTCGGAGCTTTCTTGAAGCTCGGGCTAAATACCCTGCTCGTGCCCGTTCCCTCGCTCGGACTGTCGGGCGCGGCTTTGGCTTCGCTTATAAGCGGCGGGGCAATGTGTTTTTTATCGACGGCGTCGCTATACAGGATAACTCACACGAAACCAAAGCCGATTTTTACGGTCGTACTGCCCTCGGTTGGAGGGGCGATCGCTGCCGTGGCGGCAAAAAGCATCGGCGTTTCTTCCTTAAAATACCTGCCGTCTTCGGTTTCTACCCTATTTTCTGTAATTTTTGCCGTGATATCGTACATAATTTTTATTCTCGTGTTGGACATTTCTACTAAAAATCGTTTTAAAGCTGAAATATTGGGAAAATAGGCTTGATTTTTGGGCAAAATCGGTATAAAATGTTTGATATGTTGAGCCTGCGGGTTCCGCGGCAAAATATGATTTATGCAAAAACAGGAGGAAACAAAAATGACTAAGGTCGAACTCGTAAACAAAATCGCAGCAAAAGCTGCCTGCTCTAAGAAAGATGCCGAAAAGGCTCTTAACGCAGTTGTAAACAGCATCACCGAGGCTCTTGCCGACGGCGATAAGGTAACACTTGTCGGCTTCGGAACCTTTGAGGTCAAGAACCGCGATGCTAAGGTAGGCATCAACCCGAGAACCAAGGCTCAGATCAAGATCCCTGCAAGAAAGGTCCCCACCTTCAAGGCAGGCAAGGCTCTTAAGGACGTAGTAGCCAAGTAATCAAAAGCTTTGACCGATCGGTGTTTATCGCCGGTCGGTTATTTTTATGAGATCATCTTGCAGAGCTTGATTCAATGCCGAGAAAAGAACGAAAAAGCGTTTTGCGGAGGTGATAAACGGTGAATATTTCAAATAACATTCTTAAGCACTACCTGAAGAATGTATACTTTATTACGGGTACAGCCTACGCCGGAAAGTCAACAACGGTAAAAATGCTTGCCGACAAATTCGATATGATTTTCTGCGGAGAAAACTATCACAGCACAGTATCCGATATAGTGGCAACGCCAGATTTACAGCCGGACATTTGTTATCTCAATAATCTTACCGATTGGAAGGATTTTGTGACCCGCTCTCCGGAAGAGTATGAGCGATGGGTATTCAGCGTAAGTAGAGAAGCTGCAGAATTTGAAGTTGCCGAGCTTATTTCAATATCGAGAGATAAAAAGGTTATTGTCGATACCAACATTCCTATCGAAATATTAAAGGAAATATCCGATTATAACCACGTTGCCGTTATGCTCTGCCCGCAGGCTATGAGCGTTGATCGCTTCTTTGATAGGGACGATCCCGAAAAGAAATTCATATTGAGTGTTATCAAAAGCTGTAACGATCCCGATACCGTTATGGAAAACTATCGGCGTGGACTTGCCCTTATCAACAGTCAAAAGCATTATGATGAACTGGCTGACAGCGACTTTTTTACGATAGTCAGAGAAGACAACGGGAAAGATACCAAAGAAGAAGTGTGCGATTTAATAGCAAAGCATTTCGGACTATACAAATGAAGAATATCTTTTTGTCAAAATTTCCAACAATACGGAGGTATATATGAGACTGGATAAATATTTGAAAGTATCGCGGCTGATAAAGCGCCGCACCGTTGCCAACGAGGCCTGCGACGCCGGCAGGATATCGGTAAACGGCAAAGTCGCCCGCGCATCATACGATGTAAAAGTGGGAGACGTTATAGAGATAAACCTCGGGCAGACTCCACTCAGGGCAAGAGTCACCGCCGTTACCGAGACCGTCAGGAAGGAATCGGCGCAGGAGCTGTATGAAATAGTGCAGTGACATAAAAGCACCCGCTTCAAATCGAAACGGGCGCTTTTTTTATTTTATCGGTATTCAGTATTCGCAGCCGAAGGTATATCCCTCGGCGAGCATAGCGTCGATAAAATCTCCGAGGATATTTGCGTTTGTCTCGGAAACCGAGTGCAGAAGATATATCGCACCGGGGTGTGCCCTGTCGATAAGCTTTTGCAGCGACTCCTGCGGATCGGGTTGGTTATCCGTGTCCCAGTCGGCATAGGCAAAACTCCACAATACCGTTTTGTATCCGAGATCGGCGGTTACCGCAAGGCTCTTTTCGGAGTACTCCCCCTTGGGCGGTCTGAAAAGAGTCATCTGTATCCCGAAATTCTCGAGCATATACTCGTGAAGCCCCATTATCTCCGCCGTGGCTTCCTCAACGGAAAGCTCGGGCATAGAATAGTGGTTCACGGAATGAGAACCTACCGTGTGACCCTCTTCGATCATTCGCTTTACAAGCTCGGGCTGACGCTCAGCATAGTCCCCTACTACAAAGAAAGTGGCTTTTACGCCCTTTTCCTTAAGCGTATCGAGTATCATTGAAGTGAAGCCGTTTTCGTAGCCCTGATCAAACGTAAGGTTAATCACCTTTTCTTCGGTCTCGTTTATAGCTTTTGCGTTATATTCCGAATAGCCGTCGTTAAAATTAAGCGCGCCTTTCGGACGGTTGAGGTCGTCGAATCTGACTCCCTGACCGTATCCGTGAGACTCGGTATCAAGAGCCGAATAGTCCCGCGCAATCTGCGTTGCCAAAGGCTCGATAACGTCGCTCACGCCGCTCGTAACACCGTCGGTGACCTGCTCGGAACCGGTCTGAGTATCCCGCTCGGAAGGAGGGTCGGTCATCTGGGTAGTAGAGCCGTCATCGGGCTCGGTAAAAACGGGGTCGGTATCGGCAGTCAGAGCGGTGGATATCGAAAAATGAGGCTCATCGCCATCGGGGGAAGTTACCTCGGGCTGACCGCCTTTTTCGTATCTGCCGTCTTCTATAGACATGCAGCCGCAGAGCGACGCCGTTAAGACCGCAGCGGAAACTATTGAAATAAATACTGTTTTAAGTGACATTTTTATCTCCGTTTCTGTCGTGGCGCCTGCCGCGGCTGACGGCACACGCCTGCATTTTGTTTTGCTCGACGGGCAAAATAATTGCCCGCTGTGCTCTTGAACTGCGGGAAGCTCCCGCAGTCATAATATGTGCAGAAAAGCGATAAAAATCGGCGGAAAATTTTGATTTTAATTGCCGAATTTTGTCGGTATAAATATTATAAAACACCGCTCCGAAAAAATCAATTTCAGAGCGGTAACAATTTTATGAATTTTCGGTAACATCTCTTTTTTCGGAACGGCCAAGGAAGAATATCCCCACAGCCATAATTATCGGGAAGACCGACGCGGCAAGTAGGCCTATCCTGAGGTCGTCCCCCGCCGCCGACGAAACCAGCCCCACGAGCGTTGGCCCGCCGGTGCAGCCGAGGTCGCCCGCGAGAGCAAGAAACGCAAACAGCGCGGTTCCGCCCTTTGGCAGCGACGCCGAAGCGATGCTGAACACTCCCGGCCACATTATCCCGACGGAAAAGCCGCATACTCCGCAGCCTATGAGCGCGACGGCGGGTATCGGGCAGAGCGAAGCCGCAAGGTAGCTTGCAAGGCAGAGAAGTCCGCTTATGAGAATAAAGCTTTTAAGCTTGATTTTATGTCCCGCCTTGGCGTAAACAGTCCGCGCAAGGCCCATAAGCACAGCAAAAACGCAGGGGCCGGCAAGATCTCCTACGGCCTTTTCGACGCCGAGAGCGCTCTCTGCAAAGGCGGAAGCCCACTGCGCCATAGCGAGTTCCGAGGCTCCGGCGGCGAACATAAGAAGCGTGAATATCCAGAAAATTTTGGTCTTAAAAAGCCCGCCGATGCTCATTCCCTCGCCCTCGGAGGTGAGGCTGTTTATCGGCACGCGGGTGAAGAAAAACGCATTGGCAAGCGGTATAACAGCCCAAATTACGCAGAGAAGCCGCCAGCTTTCGCGTCCGAAAGCCCAGAGCCAAATCGTGGAGAGAGCTATAACTCCCACGACTCCCCAACAGTAGAAGGAGTGGAGCAGGCTCATAGCCCCCGCCTTGTTGTCGGACGGGCAGGCCTCTACTATCGGGCTGACGAGCACCTCAAGGAGGCCTCCGCCCACGGCGTAAAGAATGACCGAAACGAGCAGTCCCGCGAACGGGCTCGGCAGTACGTAGGGCAGCACCGCCATTCCGACAAGACCGAAGAAGCAGCATATATGCGCCGCGACGATGCACTTTCGGTAGCCGATCTTATCCACAAAGCAGACGGAGAGCAGATCTACGGCGAGCTGCGTCGCGAAATTGAGGGTCGTGAGGAGCGTGACGGTGCCTAAGGTAGCCCAGCCGGAGTTTATAAAAGTAATGAACAGAAGCGGTGCGAGGTTATTGACGATACCCTGCGTTATGTAGCCTATATAGCAGGCGTAAACCGTTTTGCGATAGGACTTTTCCAAAATCATCACCAAAAAAGATAATTTACTGCATAAAAACCGCCGCAAGAATAACATATCCTGCGGCGGCTTGGCGCGCCCGGGGAGATTCGAACTCTCGACCTACCGGTTCGTAGCCGGGCACTCTATCCACTGAGCTACGGGCGCATCTACAAGTAGGTATGTTATCACAAATAAGCGGACTTGTCAAGCGATTGGAAGAAAAATATTTGAAAATTTTCGGAGCCGGATTGCCCAAAGCCGAAAATTGAGGTATACTTTATTCAAGCGACACTTGAATTAAGGCGTTTCAATCAGCGCTTGCTGGAAAATCCCGCGCGTAAGAGGCATAATGGAGGCACCAAATAACGAAAGGACGGTCAAAATGATATTCGGCAAATCAAAAAACGAGATCCTGAAAAGCACCCAGAGCGAGGTGTTCGACATTATGAGGGTCGGCGCAAACATATCGAGGCTGAGAAAAGCCGCGGGAATAACCCAGACCGAGCTCGCCGACAGGCTCAACGTCAGCTTTCAGGCGGTCTCGAACTGGGAAAGAGGTCAGAGCTGCCCCGACATCGCGAACCTTATGGAGCTCGCCTCGCTTTTCGGCGTAAGCGTTGACAGGATACTCGGCAGCGAGCGCGCGGCAAAGCTCGTGACCGAAATAAGCGAGGAGAGGGCACCGGAAATGTCGGCGGAGGAGATAAAGGAAATTGCTCCTATTCTCGACGAGACCCAGGCGGACAGCGTTGTGAGGAAAAACCTTATGAGCGAAGACGACACGACCGATGAAGAGAAAGCCGCCGACAGCGGCGAAGAATACGAAAGCCTGTGCAGCGTTCCGGCGGCGCTTCTGCCGTTTTTAAGCAACGAGCTTATAAGCGAGCTTGCTTCCGATGCATTTAAAAAAG
>CANRLU010000071.1 GCA_947631535.1 uncultured Clostridia bacterium
GTGCGGGGCAAAGCTTATGTCCGACGACATAGCGATCTATAAAAAGATGGTTCTTCGCACCGCAGAGGAGTTTCTGTGTATCGACTGCCTCGCAAAGTATTTCAACGTGAGCCGCGAGGCCATAGAGGAGAAGATACGCTATTTCCGCGAGAGCGGCAGCTGCACGCTCTTCAGATGATCAGAAAGCAAAAGAAAAAGACCCGACCGCAGGAAATCTGCAGTCGGGTCGGGTTTTTATGGGGTGGGGAGTTTGCCTCGCCGGCCGCTCGGCAAACAGGGGACCCCCGGCGAGGGTCCCCTACGGCAAAACAGTCCACCGGACTGTTTTGCCTACCCTCCTGCGCTTTGTTTGTGTGGGAGTTCCGCGCCTGCGGGCGCGTTAAGGGGCTGCTCGCCCCTTAACCCTCGCCACCCTTTTGAAAAAGGGTGGACCGAAAACTTTTAAGTTTTATTTTTCTGAAAGTGTGCGCTTTGCCCGAGAAAACGGCTCCGCTTATCCTTTACTCCGTCCTCAGCGCCACAACAGGGTCTTTCTTCGCGGCGATTCCCGAGGGGATGAGCCCAGCTATGAGCGTGAGCGCCATGCTTATCACCACAAGTATCACGGCTCCCGCCACCGGCAGCACCGCCGATAGGTTGTCGATGCCGGTAAGGTGGTGCAGCACAATGTTAATGGGCAGTATCAGCAGCAGGGTTATTCCTATGCCGAGTGCGCCCGCCACAAATCCTACAATGAGCGTTTCGGCGTTGAACACTCTCGAAATGTCCTTCTTTGAGGCTCCAACCGAGCGGAGGATTCCTATCTCCTTTGTTCTTTCGAGCACCGAAATGTAGGTGATAATGCCTATCATTATCGAGCTGACGACCAGCGATATCGCCACGAACGCTATCAGAACATAGGATATCGCGCTGATTATCGTGGTCACAGAGGACATCAGCAGGGCAACGTAGTCGGTATAAACTATGTTGTCGGCCTCGTCGCCGGCGTCGTTGTAGGCGGATATGGCGTCCGAGATGAAGTCTTTGTTCTCAAAGGTGGAGGCGTAAATGTATATCGAGCGGGGCGAATCGAGGTCTACCTGACCGAGGAGCCGCAGATTTCTTTCATATGTCGAGTCGGAGCGGGTGGAGGGCAGGCGGTTCTCATAAATATATGTATACTGCTCGGAAGTCATCTCGGAGGCGTCGAACATAGCGGCGGTCTCGTCGGCGGAAAGCGCCCCGAGCTGCGACTGCATCTGAGCGGCATACTGCTGCGTCACCGTTGCGGCGAGCACCTGGTCAAGATAATCTTCCTTGGTCTCGGCGTCCATATTCTGAATGTAGGCAAGGACGGATTCCTCGTCCATCTGCGTCTGCGAGACGAAAGCCTGCATGAGCATGTTGTCCACAGCCGCGTCGTCCATAGCGGCTTTATACTGCTCCACCGCCGAGGCAAGATATTCCTCGGAGGGGATAGATGCGAGCTCGGCATAGAGCGCGGATTTTTCCGTGTTCGAAAGCCCTGCCGTCCAGTCGTCAACGGAGGCCTTTATCTCCTCTTCGGAGGGCTCCTCGCCGTCTGTTTTGAACTTGAGGCCGCTTATAACGTCGGTCTCGGGGTCGTCAAGCTGGGCCTTGACTATGTCGCTCGAATTGGTGCGCTCGATGATGTAGTCGGTGAGAGCCGCGGGGTAGCACACCGCGCCGGTGAGGAAGGAGGCAACGGCGTTTTTGCTCGGCCTCACTATGCCCACGACTTTAAGGCGTATTGCGTTGTCGGAGTCGTAGAGGAACTGAAGACCGGTGTCGGTCTCGCTGAGGTCAACGTATCCGTCGCCCGAGCGCTGATATTTGTCGCAGTTGAGGATAATGCGGAAGTCGAGCCCTAAAATGTCGTCATAGCTCCATCTGCCGAACGACGAGGTGTCTATCTGCTCCTGGTTCGCAGCGCTCTTCATAGCGTCCTGAATGTCGTCGAGGGTCTTGAGGCCGAGTGCATAGAGCATCATATCGCTGAGCTCGTTGTTCTGGCTCACCACCACCACGACTTCGTCGTAATTTTCGGGCCAGCGGCCGGCTACGAGGTCGTTCTGCTCTTTCAGCAGGTCGTTGACGAGTTCGCCGTCCATTCCCGCGAGCATCTCCTGCCAGGCGTTTATCTGCATAAAGTTTGAGAGGGTCGAGCTCGAAGTCTCAAAGCCCATCATCGAATACATTCCGCTCATAAGCTCGAGGACGTCCGATTTCACTATCTTTCCGTCTGTGTCTTTGGTGTAAATGTTCATATCGGTGTCGTAAACATAGCTTATCGCCGAGGAATACTGTTTTATGTCGTCGCCGCTCTCTATGAAGTCCTTGAATTTTACAAGGTTGTTTTCCTGCGTCTCCATAGAGTTTATGGAGTTCATCATATCATACATTATCTTGCTCTCATAAACGGCGTCGAGCTCGTGCCCCGCCTCCGAGCTGCCGTTGGCGGTGTCTCTGAGCGAAGTCATCAGCTGAGTCATATCCACTTCCTGAGCGTTTA
This sequence comes from uncultured Clostridia bacterium, assembly GCA_947631535.1. Classification (GTDB taxonomy): domain Bacteria; phylum Bacillota; class Clostridia; order Oscillospirales; family Ruminococcaceae; genus Faeciplasma. The sequence continues at coordinate 2,513 of CANRLU010000071.1, forward strand.
TCGTTATCGGATAGCTCGAAAGGGTGTCCTCCTGAACGCGGTCTATATAGCTCTGTACGCCGGTAGACACCGAGAGAATGAGCGCTATGCCGATAATTCCTATCGAGCCCGCAAAGCTCGTGAGGATAGTCCTTGTTTTTTTGGTCATAAGGTTATTGAGCGACAGCGAAAGCGCCGTGAAGAAGGACATAGAGGTTTTCTGACCCTTTTTCACGCTTCTTACCTCGCTCTGGTGCTCCGAGGCTTCCTCCGCGCCGTCGTAGGGGTCGGAGTCGCTTATTATCTCGCCGTCGAGCAGCCTTACGGTGCGCGAGGCGTATTTTTCGGCAAGCTCGGGGTTGTGGGTGACCATTATTATGAGCTTATCCTTCGAGATCTCCTTGAGGATATCCATTATCTGGACGCTCGTCTGTGAATCGAGGGCGCCGGTGGGCTCGTCGGCAAGAAGTATCTCGGGGTCGTTCACGAGGGCTCTCGCGATGGCTACCCTCTGCATCTGCCCGCCCGACATCTGGTTCGGCTTCTTTTTGAGCTGGTCTCCCAGTCCGACCTTTTCGAGGGCCTCTTTTGCCCTGCGCCTGCGCTCGGCCTTGCCCACGCCGGAAAGCGTGAGCGCGAGCTCGACGTTCGAGAGCACCGTCTGGTGCGGGATGAGGTTATAGCTCTGGAAGACGAAGCCTATGGAGTGGTTGCGGTAGGTGTCCCAATCCGAGTCCTTGAATTTTTTGGTGGACTTATGGTTTATCTGCAGGTCGCCCGAGGTGTATTGGTCGAGCCCGCCGATAATGTTTAAAAGAGTGGTTTTCCCGCAGCCCGACTGCCCGAGGATCGCCACAAATTCGCTTTTTCTGAACTCTATCGAAATGCCGTTCAGCGCGCGGACCTTATCCCCGCCCGCGTCGTAATCCTTCACAATATTTTCGAGTTTCAGCATTATCTTTCCTCCTCAGTATCCAACGCGAAGTTTTTCATTGATAAAATATATAATGACCGTATCACGATTATTATATCACCGAAAGTCGCCGGTTTCAAGATTTACAATGTGAAGACTATGTGAAAGATTACTAAAAATCAGGAGCATTTTTTGCAGAAAATAACAAAGGCATGGTCAAAGCCAAGGCAAGAATAGCAGAACATAATTTAAGAGTTAAAGCATAAAAGTTTTCGGTCCACCCTTTCTCAAAAGGGTGGCGACGAGTCCAGAGGCGAGAAGCCTCTGGTCGCGCTCCGCAGAGCGCGAAATCCTTTTACACAACAAAAATCAGGAAGGTAGCCCGAATCCGTCCGGTGGACGGTTCGGGCGCAGGGAACCCTATTAAGGGGTTCCCTGTTTGCCGAGCGGTGAGTGAGGCAAACGAAATGTTTCGCCGCCTGACGGCGGGGCATATTTCGGCGCACGTCGAATTTTTCCCCTCCCACTCCTCCCCACAGGGGGGGAGTGGGAGGGGGCAAGTTACGCTTTACCTCCTCAAAAAAATTCCGCCCTGCCTTGTGACAGGGTGGAATTCAGATCAAAGTGAATTAACGCTTCGGCGAAGAATTACTTCTTCTTTTTCTTCTTAAGAACGCCGAGTATGACCGCGACAACTACGACCACGACCACAACAACTACGACTACGATGATGATAGTGGTAGTTCTGCGCTTGGCGGCTGCCTCTTCTTCGGCGGCCTTCTTGGCGGCTGCGGCCTCTTCGTCGGCCTTCTGCTTCTTGGAGTCTTCGAGAACGGACTCTATCTCACGGACGGTGAGCTTGAGCTCGCGGGAAGCGGCGGTGATGGAATCGTAATCGTTCTCGTTGGCAACGCCCTCAACATAGTCGCAGGCGGCCTGCGCGTCGGCAAGGGCGGCCTCAACGGCAGCAACGTCGGAACCGGCGCCCTTAGCGGTCTCGAGAGCGGTATTTACGGTGTCTATGTAGCTCTGGATGCTCTCCATAACGGCGGCGGAAGCGGCACTGGTGATGAGGTTGTTGATGGTCTTTACGTTGTCGTTGGCAGCCTTGAGAAGATCGTTCACGCTCGGGAAGCCGAGGGTGGCCTTTTCGGCGATGGCGTCGGCAGCAGCCTGAGCGTCGGTAAGAGCGGCCTGACGTCCGGCGTCGTCGGTGGCGGCATTGGCAGCCTCAAGAGCGGCGTTGGACTGGTCCATAAAAGGCTGGAGCTCTTCGGCGGCGTTGCCCTCAACTTCGGACATAGAGGCGTAGATAACGCCGAGGTAGGTAAGGGTGAAGTTCTCAAGCTGAGCGTCATAAGACGGAGCCTTGAAGGATACGGCATCAGCTTCGGTGGCGCCTACGGAGTCGAAGTCTTCGGCAGTGAGCTCGATATACTTTTCAAATTCACCGGGAGCGGTAAAGCCGTTGTCCGAAGCCTTCCACTGGTTGGAGAAGGTAGACTGAGTGCCTTCGGCGGCAAGGAGCCAAGTGCGGAAGTCGCCTTCGCTGGAGCCCTTGATGTGGATAACGACGGTGTCGCCTAAAGGAACTCTCTCGGGAAGGTTGAGGGCGAAGATACCGATCGCGTTGGCGGTGATTGAACCGTCGGCAATAGTGAGCTCTTCGGCTTTGGCAGCGCCTGCGCCGACGTTCTCTGCTGCGAGCGGGATCTCAATTTCATCTGCTGCAAAGACCAGCGTAGTCATTGAAAGCGCAAGGGTCAGTGCAAGGATAAGTGCAATAATTCTTTTCATAGTGATCCTCCTGTGGTTAATTTAACAGCTCTTTATCTGTTTCGGATATTATCCGATAATAATATTATACTTTAACGCGATTCACAAATCCATAGACGAAAGCGACAAAATTTTATTGAAAAATTTTGCAGTAACCGCGTTTCACGCAATATTATTTGCGTGAGGACATGTCAGATGAGGTCGAGCGTGAAGCAGTCGATATACATCTTTGAGGGCAGATCCTCGTCGATGCGGAATTCAACTGTGTTTTCGCCCTCTTTGAGCTTTACGTTGAGCGCGGTGATGTCCCAGGCGCCGTCGGTGTCGTTCATCTCGAGGTTTCCGACCTTTTTGCCGTTGACGTAAACGTTCACGTTTCCGCCGCCGGCGCGGTAGCGAAGGGTGAGCATATATGTTCCGGGCTGATAGATGATAACGCTGTCGCGGGCGGCAGTGCCCTTATACATACCCATAAGCAGGTAGCCCTGGCCGAGGTAGTTCCTCACGTTGCCGTTGGCGCCGTTCTTGATTATCTGCTCGGCGTTGAGGGTGTCGAAGAGCTCGCCCTCGTGCTGGAGCTGACCTACGTATATCGGCGGATAGTCTGGCGGGGTGAGGGCGGCATCGGTGTAATCGGTGAGCTTGCCTGTTGCCGAGCCGGAACAGCTTATTGTAACGTCTACCGGTCCGTTGTGGCTTACCGTGAGGGTGTAAACGCCGTTAGACCACTCTTCGGTGACCTTCGGCTGCATCGTGCCGGTGCCCCTGTCGGTGAGCTCATATGTGGGCTGCTCCGAGGCGCCGTTTATCGTTATAACGTCGTCTTTATACTGTACCGGCGAATCCTCGTTGAAGTTGTTGAGATAGAGGTCGATGTGGTCGGAGTATTCGCGGATAAGTCCCGTAGAGTAGCGCGGATAGGAAACGCCTATGCTCTCGGCGGTGTTGTATTTCAGCTTTATCGTCGAGCTCGCGGTCTGGTTCCTCTTATAGGGGTTGTAGGTGACCCAGGTGTTTTCGTATCTGCCCGCGTAGGCGTCGCCGGTGTACTGCTCTTCAAACATTTCGTCGAGGTCGGCCATTTTGTCCTCGATGGTCGGCCAGAGGTCATTGTATTCCGACTTGTAGATGATCTTTTCAAAGAGGTCTTCGTATTTTTTGTCGGCAAAGCCGGCGGTAGTGGGAAGGGTGGGGTAGCGGCCCGAGGACTTGTAGAACGAGTGGTTGTCCTGAAGATAGCCGTCGTTCTCCATTTTATACACGCCGTCGAAGAAGTCCTTCGGGGTGCAGTATTTGTCGTCGTCCTTGCCGGTCTCGACGTCGTTCACGAGAATGAGCCTTGTGCGGGCTATTACCTCCTCGCGGGTGGGTATGCGGAAGTCGCCGTTCACGACCTTGCGGAACATATCCACCATAACGTTGGTGAACTGCGCTGTGGGCTCCCACTTTCTTATGGAGTAGCCCTTTTTATCTACCTCGGGGTTGGTCTCGAGAATATCGTCTACCCAGGTGAGCTCGGGGCCGTCGATAACGGTCATGCCGTTGAGTGCGAACCTCTCGAAGTTGATGGTGAGTCCCGTCGCGACAACATAGCCGCCGGTGCCCTCGCCGCTCTCGTCGGTCCAGCCCGAATCGTCATAGCGGATTCCGAAGTTTCCGCAGTAGCCCGAGAGATATGTCCCGAGAACGAGGCTCTCCATATCGCTCTGGTAGCCTGTCTGGGTATACTTTTCGAGGAGAATGAAGTTGTCGCTGTAAAGGCGGGCGGCCTCTTCAAATTCGGGTATGCGCTTTATCATGGCGAGCGGGTTTATAGACTGCCCCCACTGGTTGCCGCACCAGCTGTCTACAAGATAGCCGCCGTATTTGTGGCAGAGCTCCAAGAGTCCCGCAAAGTGGATATAGCGCTGCTCGGCGGTGACCGGGAAGCCCTTTACGTAGTTGTCGAATCCCCAGAACTGCTCGGCGTAGTTGAAGCCGAGGAAGTTGGGATAATCGCGGAAGAATTCGCCGAAGAGGGTGTCGTCGTAGTCGATTTCGGCGGGGTCGTAGTCGGGGAAGTGGCAGGGACCGCCGCTCGCGGGCTGGACCATAGTCCAGACGCCTTTTTCGGCGCATGCGCGAAGCCAGGATTTTGCGAGCTCGTAGCCGTCTTCAACGAGGGTGAAGCGCTGCTCGTCCTCGTTCCAGCTTATAGACATCGAGATGTTGAACACGACATACGGCCGAATGTCTTCGGGGACGGCTTCGATGAGCTTTTCGGGGTCTGCGTTGACCCACGAGTCAATGTGGACTATCCACATCGGCTGCTCGGGCGAGACCGCGCGCCTCAGCGGCTGGTCTGCGGTCGCGACAAAAGTCTCGGTGCCGAGAGGCCTGTCGATATTGATGTCTGCGCCGCCGGAGCAGGCGGTGAGCACCGACGCTGCGATGACTGCCGCAAGCAGCAGCGCCGACAGCCTTTTTATAATGTTCATAATAAATAACCTCCTTGGGGGTTTAGTAAAACAATTATATACTTTTTGACCAAAAATAGCAAGACCCACAAAAAATATTTCACTATAGTGCAATAAATAATTACTATAATGCAAGAAAGCCGCCCTCAAATGAGAGCGGCTCCCGAATTTATCTCAATCACTTCTTGTTTTCGTTTTCTTCCGATTCGGCTGCGGCGCGGGCGTTCTTTTTGCGCCTGCGGGATTTAACTGCCGCGGTTATGACCAACACTATTATAACAATGACCACCGCATATATCACGAGGTAGGGCAGCGAGCCCACGAACCCTACAAAGAAGTCCTTGGCGCCTTCCTTTATGTCATACATGCTGTTTTCGAGCCTCTGCGATATCCTCTCGCCGACGGTCTTCGGGGCGGCGGGGGTCACCCTTCTCACTTCGTTTATGCTTATGTTTATAGTGCTGTAGCTGACCTGATTCTTCAGTGAATTGAGGCGCGAGGTGTAGGACTCTATCTGATAGTTGACGTCAGTGAGATAGCTCTGTATCTGGAGTATCTCGTCAACGGTCTCGGCGCGTTCCATAAGCTTCATAAAGCTTTCCCGCTCGGCGGTGAGGGCCGAAAGCCTCGCCTCAACGTCGATGTATTCAAGGGTAACGTCGTCAACGTATTCGTTCGAGCTCACGACCGTTCCCATATCCCCGACGGCGTTCATAAACGTCTCGTAGCGGCTCGCGGGGATCCTCACGGTGTAGTTTGCGTAGCGGTCGCCGCTGTCGGAGCTGCCCCTCGAAGAGGAATTCTGTATGTATCCGCCGTATGAGCTCACGCTCGCTTCAAGCTCCGAGATGAGCGCGTCATAGTCGGTGGTCTCGAGGCTTAAGGAGCCGTTCTTGATGAGCTTTCTCTCGTAGTCCTCGGGGACTTCCGAGATGTCCGCCTCGGCGCCCGCTGCGGGAATTGACGGCTCGTCGTAAATACCGCCCTCGGCAGGAGCTTCCGCTACCATGTCATAGTCATACGAAGCGTCTGCGGTCTCTTCGGGAGCGGCATCCCAGCCGTAGAAGCTGTTGTTTTCGGGGAAAACCGCCATAGCACCTTCGGTCGCTTTCGCGCCGCAGCCCGCAAGGAGAAGTATCGCCGTCATAACGGCAAGAATAACTGCAAATTTGCGTTTCATATTTACCAGCCTTTCTTTCGGGGGTCTATACATAAATAATAGACCTTCCCCCGTGAAATTCAAGAACATTTCGGTAACAAATGTTTAAAATTCGGTTACGTTTTTGTCCTTTCACCTGTAATACGCTTTTGGCCGCCAAAATATTGCATCGGCCTCAAAAAAATTTTTCCGGAGACCGCATTTTCCGGAAATTTTGGTTATTATCACCAAAAAATTTGCTGTAAAGGTGTTTTACTTGCTTAAGGCGACGAAAATCACTTTTCGGCAAAATTTTGCTTGACTTGAGGCAAAAGTTGTAGTATAGTCGATTATGTATCATAGTCAAAATGGCAAATAAGCGCTTTGTTGTCAAAAGCGGCAAAAATGCCATAAAATGGAAAATTTTGCAGAGAAATTTTCCAACGTTTTCGGCTATTATTTGTGCAGATATGCCAAAAATGCTTCCGGAAGCCGAAATTTACGTTTGTTATCCGTTCTCTTAAATTTAAAAAGGAGTGAGCGCCAATGAATGTCAGGGACGTGCAGCTCGGCAAGAACGTCCGAAAGAGCTTCGCTAAAATAAACGAAGTTCTTGAGATGCCGAACCTCATCGAGGTCCAGAAAAAATCATATCAGTGGTTTTTGGACGAAGGACTGCGAGAGGTATTCCGCGACGTTGCATCCATAAAGGATTACAACGAGACATTAGAGCTTAGCTTTATCGATTACAGGCTCGACGCGGAGCCGAAGTATTCGATAGCGGAGTGCAAGGAGCGGGATACCACCTATGCCGCGCCTCTTCGCGTCACCGCAAGGCTGAACAATCTTGAGACCGGTGAGATCAAAGACTCCGAGGTGTATATGGGGGACTTCCCGCTGATGACGCCTTCGGGCACGTTCGTCATCAACGGCGCCGAGAGAGTCATCGTTTCGCAGCTCGTGCGTTCGCCGGGCGTATATTATGCCGTCGAAAGGGACAAGACCGGCAAGGAGCTCTTTAAATCGACGGTAATACCCAACCGAGGCGCCTGGCTCGAGTATGAAATGGACTCGAACGACGTTGTGTACGTCAGGATCGACAAGAACAGGAAGATCCCGATAACCACCTTTATCCGCTCGATAGGAATAGGCACCAACGACGAGATAGACGCGATGTTCAACAACGACCCGCGTCTCAGGGCTACGATAATCCAGAAGGATTCCACCGCCACCACCGAAGAGGGTCTTATAGAGGTATATAAGAAGCTCCGCCCGGGCGAGCCCCCGACGGTAGACAGCGCCATAACCCACCTCAACAACCTCTTCTTCGACGCGGCGAGATATGACCTCTCCCGCTTCGGACGCTACAAATACAACAAGAAGCTCGGCATAGCCTCCCGCCTTGCCGGCCACCTGCTTTCGAGGCCCATCGTGAACCCGATGACCGGCGAAGTTATGGCGGAAGCCGGCGAGACCCTCTCTATGGAGCGCGCGCTCGAGGTCGAGGCCGCGGGCGTCAGCGAGGCTTACGTTACTGTGGAAAAGCGCG
>CANRLU010000072.1 GCA_947631535.1 uncultured Clostridia bacterium
GAAACCTCAATCAGACCGTCGTCAACTATAAAGACGTCGTCGACAACTATCTCCAGATCAACGACTGGCGCGTAAAGGAGAACTCCACCGTCACATATTCCGTCGGCGGGCTTATCCTCTCCAACTCCGGCGCGATTACCGCCAACTACTGGCTCTCCGAGATCTACGACCCCGAGATCGCCAACGCCCACCGCGACTGCGATATCCATCTTCACGACCTCTCTATGCTCACCGGCTACTGCGCCGGCTGGAGCCTCAAGCAGCTCATAAAAGAGGGTCTCGGCGGCATCGAGGGCAAGATAACCTCTTCTCCCGCCTCACATCTCTCCACCCTCTGCAACCAGATGGTCAACTTCCTCGGCATCATGCAGAACGAATGGGCGGGCGCCCAGGCGTTCTCGAGCTTCGATACCTACCTTGCTCCCTTTGTAAAGGTCGATAACCTTACCTACAAGGAAGTAAAGCAGTGCATACAGTCGTTTGTCTACGGCGTGAACACTCCTTCGCGCTGGGGCACTCAGGCACCGTTCTCTAACATCACCCTCGACTGGACCGTTCCGAACGACCTCGCCGAGCTTCCCTGCATAGTCGGCGGCAAGGAGATGGACTTCTGCTATAAAGACTGCAAGAAGGAAATGGATATGGTCAACAAGGCGTTCATCGAGATAATGATCGAGGGCGACGCCAACGGCCGCGGCTTCCAGTACCCCATTCCCACCTATTCCATCACCCGCGATTTCGACTGGTCCGAGACCGAGAACAACAAGCTTCTCTTTGAGATGACCGCAAAATACGGCACTCCCTACTTCTCCAACTATATCAACTCCGATATGGAGCCCTCCGACGTAAGAAGCATGTGCTGCCGCTTAAGGCTCGACCTCAGAGAGCTCAGAAAGAAATCCGGCGGCTTCTTCGGAAGCGGCGAGTCCACCGGCTCCATCGGCGTCGTGACGATAAATATGCCGAGAATAGCCTATCTCTCGAAGAACGAAAAGGAATTTTACGAGCGCCTCGATAAGCTTATGGACCTCTCCGCGCGCTCTCTGAAGATAAAGAGGACGGTCATCACTAAGCTTCTGGACGCCGGCCTTTACCCCTACACCAAGAGATACCTCGGCAACCTCGACAACCACTTCTCGACAATAGGTCTCGTCGGAATGAACGAAGCCTGCCTCAACGCGAAGTGGATAGGCTGCGATCTCGTCAACGAAAAGGCCCAGAAGTTCACAAAAGACGTTCTGAACCATATGCGCGAGCGCCTTTCGGACTATCAGGAGCTCTACGGCGATCTCTACAACTTAGAGGCCACTCCTGCCGAGTCCACCGCCTACCGCCTTGCAAAGCATGACGTCGAGAAATATCCCGACATCATCACCGCCTCCGACGGCACTCCTTACTACACTAACTCTTCGCATCTTCCCGTCGGCTACACCGACGATATCTTCTCCGCGCTCGACATTCAGGACGAGCTCCAGACCCTTTACACCTCAGGAACCGTCTTCCACGCCTTCCTCGGCGAGAAGCTCCCCGATTGGAAGTCTGCCGCAAACCTTGTCCGCAAGGTCGCCGAGAACTACAGGCTGCCTTATTACACCTTAAGCCCGACCTATTCGGTATGCCGCAACCACGGCTATCTCACCGGCGAGCAGCCCGTCTGCCCGCACTGCGGCGAGCCGACCGAAACCTACAGCCGCATAACCGGCTACTATCGCCCCGTTAAGGCCTGGAACGACGGCAAGGCGCAGGAATTCAAGGACCGCAAGACCTATGACATCGCAAATTCCGTCCTCCGCAGAGACGGCGTCGAGTCCAAGGTCGAAATGGGCGAGGCGAAGCCCGAGGCTTCGGTTGCCGACGGCGCCTATCTCTTCACCACTGCCACCTGCCCCAACTGCAAGGTAGTAAAGTCGATGCTCGACAAGATGAGCTATAAATACGAGACCCTTCTTGCCAACGAGAACCGCGAGCTCTGCGAGGCCTTCGATATCCGTCAGGCGCCCACGCTCGTTATCGTCAAGGACGGCAGCTTCGAGAAGTTCGCCGGCGTGTCGGACATCAAAAAGCACGCCACCGTCAGCGCGTAATAATTGAAAATTCGGCGGGAGACCTTCTTTCGGAGGCCTCCCAAAGCCGCGCATAAACGGCGCAAATCATTGTTTTCACGGGTGAAATTATGTACGATATCATTGTCATCGGCGGAGGGCCCGCGGGGCTCACTGCGGCGCTCTATGCGCTTCGGGCCGATAAGAGCGTTTTAGTGCTCGAAAAAGCCGCGTTCGGCGGGCAGATAACCTATTCCCCGAGGGTGGAGAACATCCCCGGGCAGGCCGCGATCTCGGGCAACGACTTCGCCGCGGCGCTCGTCGATCAGGTAATAGAACTCGGCGCAGAGCTCGAGCCTGCTGAGGTGACGGCGATCCGCGACGGCGGCGACGTTAAAACCGTAGTCACCGACGACGGCGAGTATGAAGCCAAGGCCGTGATAATCGCGGCGGGCGCAAAGCACCGCAGGCTCGGCCTTGAAAACGAGGAAAACCTTATAGGCAACGGGATATCCTTCTGCGCGGTCTGCGACGGAGCCTTCTATCAGGGAAAGACCGTCGGGGTCGTCGGAGGGGGAAACTCCGCGCTTCAGGAGGCGCTGCTGCTCTGCGGTCTTGCAAAAAAAGTGATAATGGTGCAGAATCTTCCCTATCTCACCGGCGAAAAGCGTTTGCAGGATTCCGTCGCTCAGGCCGAGAACATCGAGGTTATGCTCGGAACCGTCGTTACAGGATATAAGGGCAACGGCAAGCTCGAGGGAATAATCACCGAGAGCGAGTCGGGCGAAAGAAAAGAGCTCCCGCTCGACGGTCTGTTTATCGCCATAGGCCTCGAGCCGCAGAATTCCGCGTTTGAAAACGTTATCTCGCTCGACGGATACGGCTATGCCGCCTCCGATGAGTCCTGCCTCACAAAAACTGCGGGCGTATTTGTCGCGGGAGACTGCCGCACAAAGAAGATACGCCAGGTGACCACCGCCGCTTCCGACGGCGCCGTTGCCGCCCTTGCCGCCTGCGATTACATCGACGGCAGGTAATTTCAGCAATCCCACGCTTCATTTACTATATTGAAAACGCTCCGTCGCAAAGGCGGAGCGCTTTTCGTTCAGTGAGACCGTGAGCTTTTTGAGAAGATAATGCCGAGTATCCCCGCCGCAAAGGGGACTGCGGCCGCAAATATCAGCGAGGGCAGGAGCATAGCGGGCAGCAGGGGAGCCGTCTGCATGACCGCCGAGAGCGGAGGCCACCACACGCAGGCAGCGGTCGCGGCGGCGGAGAGCAGGACCGAAACGAGCAGAGCAGGGTTCCCGAACGGATTCAGCGTAAACACCGAGCGGTGCTCGCTCCTGCACTCGAAAACGTGTATGAGCTGCGATAGTATAAGCGTGATGAGGGCCGACGTCCGCGCGGCGGGGAGGTCGTATCCGAGCTTTAAGGTGTAAACGAAGCACCCGAGCGTGCATATCCCTATCAGCGCCCCGCGAAGGGCTATCCTCGCCCAAAGTCCGCCGCTCGCAAAGCTCCCCGAAAAGTCTTTCGGCTTCATATTCATCACTTCGTCTTCCGACTTTTCAAGTCCGAGCGCCACCGCGGGTAGGCCGTCGGTGACGAGGTTGACAAGAAGTATCTGCGTAGGCAGCAGCACCACCGGCAGCCCGAAGACGATGGACATAAACATAACCGCCACTTCGCCTATGTTGCAGGAAATGAGATATCTTACTAATTTGCGGATATTCGAGAATATAGTCCTGCCCTGCCTTACGGCGAGACAAAGGGTCGAAAAGTCGTCGTCCAGAAGGATAACGTCGGCCGCCTGCTTGCACACGTCGGTGCCGGCCTTGCCCATTGCCACGCCGATGTCGGCGGCCTTTACGGCAGGAGCGTCGTTCACGCCGTCGCCGGTCATCGCGACGATGTTTCCCCGCGATTTTAAAGCATTTACTATCCTCAGCTTATCCGAGGGGCTCACGCGGGCATATACCGAGATGTCCTGCGCCGCCGCAGAGAGCTCCGCGTCGGTCATAGCGTCGAGCTCCGCCTTTGTAACGGCCTTTCCGCCGCTTTTTAATATCCCCACCTCGCGTGCGACGGCTTTTGCGGTGAGCAGGTGGTCGCCGGTTATCATCACCACTTTTATTCCCGCCTTTTTACATTCGCGTATCGACTTCACAGCCTCTTCGCGCGGGGCGTCGTACATTCCCATAAGCCCGAGGAACACCTCGCCCTCGGGCGCAGTGCGGCTGAACCCGAGCACTCTCAGCGCCGAGCCCGCCATAGCGTCGGCGGCGTCGGCAGCTTCGCGGCGCTTCTGCCTGTCGAGCCTGACAACTCCCGATTCGGTGAGGATATGCGTGCAGCCCGAGAGGATAACGTCGGGCGCGCCTTTGGTGAAGGTGTGTTCGCCCCCTCCGAGACGCACCGTCACGCTCATGCGCTTTGTATCGCTGTCAAACGGCAGCTCCGAAATGCGCCTGCTGTCTTTTATGACGCCGTTTTCGGTCACGCCGCACTTCTCCGCCGCGATCAGAAGAGCCGCCTCGGTCGGGTCGCCGAAGACGTCGAAGCGGCCGCGGTTTTTGCGTTCGCGCGAAAGCTCTTTGTCGATGGGGGAGATCTTGGCGTTGTTGCATAAGGCCGAGCATAAAAGCGTTTCGCGGGCCGCCTGCGAAAGCTCGGCAGGGGAGCCGTTTTCGCCGAGTATCTTCCCGCGTGAGGAATATCCCGAGCCCGTGAGGGTATATTCGCTGCCGCCGGCCCAGAGCTTTGTAACGGTCATTCTGTTCTCGGTGAGGGTGCCCGTCTTGTCGGTGCAGATGACCGTAGTGCATCCGAGCGTCTCTACGGAGTGTAGCTTATTCACGAGGGCGTTTTGTTTGAGCATGCGCCTCACCGCGAGCGCGAGGGCGATAGTCACGGTGGCGGGGAGCCCCTCGGGTATCGCAGCTATCGCGATGGTTATTCCCGTCATAAGCATATCGAAGACCGGTTCGCCGCGAAGTATCCCCGCGAGCGCCACGAGAACGCACACCGCTATGCATATGGCGCAAAGAGCTCCGCCGAGTTTGGCGAGCTTCTTTTGCAAAGGTGTCTTTCTCTCTTCTTCAGAGCTTATCAGCCCCGAGACCTTTCCCATCTGCGTGCTCATTCCCGTCAGGGCAGCCTCGCAGACGGCGTTGCCCCTCGTCACCGAGGCGCCCATATACACCATTCCCTCCATAGAGGGCAAAAGAGCGTCTTCGCCGGAATATACCGCCTTTTTTACGGCTCCCGATTCGCCGGTCAGGATAGACTCGTCGCACCTTAAGTCGCTCTGCTCAAGTATCTTTCCGTCCGCGGGGACTCTGTCGCCCGCTTCCACGATAAATATGTCCCCCGGGACTATTCGCGCGGCCTCTATTTCCGAGGCTTTGCCGTTTCTTATCACCTTAGCGGTCGGTGCGGTCATTTTTTGGAGCGCTTCAAGAGTGCGCTCGGTGCGGTATTCCTGAATGAATCCGAGGACGGCGTCCATAAGGACTATGGCTATGATGGTAAGGGCGTCGTAAATTTCGCCCATAAACGCCGATACCGCCGTTGCGGCAAGAAGTATCATCACCATAACGTCTTTAAACTGTCCGGCGAATATTTTCAGCGCGCCGGGACGCTTTTTGGCCTCAAGCCTGTTTTCCTTATACTCCGAAAGCAGTTTTTCCGCCTCTTCGTTTGTCAGTCCTTTATATTCACGCATAAAAAATCTCCCTTCAAAGCTGTCCTTTGGGACATGCTATGAAAGGGAGAAGTTTTTTATGACTTTCGTCCGCTTATTGGCGGTAGGCTTTTACTATCTCGCCGACATATATCGTGTGCAGGTCGCGCTCGGGATAGTTTCGCTCAAGGGTGTCTTTGTCGGTAAAGCTTGCTTCGAGCATAGGCTGAGCGAAGAGCTTGCGGCATACGAGCACCAAGTTTGCCTGCTCAAACGCCACGCTGAGGCCGTCGTAAAACGGCTTCAGACCGGTCTCTGCGGCTTTATCGTGGTCTCTGCCGGAATATTTTCCGCAGAAAGCGAGGGCCTTGCGCCAGCCGTCGGGGAAGAAGCTCAAAGTGAAGTATTCTTCGCGGTCAACGAATTGTTTGGTATATCTCTGCGGGCGGATATAGCAGGTAGCGACTTCTTTGTTCCAAAGTATCCCCACGCTGCCCCAAGAGGCCGTCATCGTGTTGAAGCTATCTTTGTTTCCGGCGGTTATGAGGCACCAGTCGCGCCCGATGCGTTCAAAGGGGTTAAAGGTGAGTGTTTTGATATCGAATTCTGTAAGCATCGCAATTCCTCCAATTATTTATCAGAAGTTTTGTCAATCAAAACTTAAAAGTTTTCGGTCCACCCTTTTACAAAAAGATAGGCGTTATTTCTATCCGCTCGCACTTCGCGGGCATATATGGCTCCGCCCGCTCGTGCTTGCGGAGAAATAATCGCATATCTCGGCTTGCAGGGTTAGGGCGCAGGGCACTCGGGTCGAGAGCGAAGCGAACGACAGATGCGGCGTGCAGGCAGTACGACTTGTGCAAATACGGGCGCCGCATTACCCTCGCCGGGGGTCCCCTATACACATTTTATTTCCCGTCAGCCCATAATATGCTCATGCTGCTTCAAAAGGCTGTGTATCTTTTCGTGCGGGTCGATGATGTCGCTCACCGACATATCGTGATTGAGCGCCGCCACGAAGTATGATACGTATTTCGAGCAGTCCACGGGTTTAAACCACTCGCGCGTTTTGAGGTCGGGGTTGAGGTAGCTCAGGTTGGTGCCGTAAACTCCGGTTATCAGCCCTTTTTCGTAGGCGTCGTCGAAGGCGGAAAGTCCGGCGGTGAATATCGGGAAGGTTGCGTAGGCAAATATCCTTCTTGCTTCGCGGTTCTTGAGCTCGTTTGCTATGTCGAGCACCGATTCGCCCGAGGCGATCATATCGTCGGCGATAAATACGTCTTTGCCCTTTATGTCGTTGCCGAGGTATTCGTGAGCTACTATCGGGTTGCGGCCGTTGACGACCGTCGAGTAATCCCTGCGCTTATAGAACATTCCGAGGTCTACGCCGAGAACGGAGGCATAATACATATTTCTCGACATAGCGCCTTCGTCGGGCGATACCACCATAAACGACTCCTTGTTTATCTCAAGGTCGCTGACGGTGTTAAAGAGCGCTTTGAGCACCTGGTAAGAGGGGATTATGTTGTCGAATCCCATAAGCGGGACGGCGTTCTGGACTCTCGGGTCGTGAGCGTCGATGGTCATAATGTTTTCGACGCCCATCGAGCGGAGCTCCTGGAGCATCCACGCGCAGTCGAGCGACTCGCGGTAGTTGCGCCTGTGCTGGCGGCCGCCGTAAAGGATAGGCATTATCACGTTTATGCGGTGAGCCTTGCCTCCCGCGGCCTGGACTATCCTCTTGAGGTCCTGATAGTGGTCGTCGGGCGACATGTGGTTTTCATGCCCGAAAAGCGGATATGTGCAGCTGTAATTGCCTATGTCGCAGATGATAAAGAGGTCGAGCCCTCTGACCGTAGCTTCGATCAGAGCCTTAGCGTCGCCCGACTGGAATCGGGGACACTTGTGAGGGATCAAAAAAGTGTCGATGTCCTGCCCCGACTGCCTTGCCCAGGTAACGAGATAATCGTTGATCTTTGAGCCAAGCTCGCGTGCGCCTTCCATAGCGATGATCCCGAGGGGAGCAACGCTGACGTTTGGATTGAACACCTGCGCTGTCTTTCTGCGTTTTGTCATATTTACCTCCGGCCCTTTCGGGCATTTTATTTCCGCGCCCGTTTATCGGGGCGTCAGTGAACGTTAAAGAGGAGATTAGAAGCTGTCGCGGCGTTTTTTGCGCGCACGGTATACGTTTACCGCCACGGTCGCCGCAATAAGACATACAAGGAATATCGGCACGAACCATACGTTTGAATTGTCAACCTTGAGCTGTGTCCAGAGCTCCTGCATATAGGCGTTGGCTTCGTCGCTGAGGTTTACGAATACCTCGGTATTTTCGGCGAGAAACTCGTCGGAGGGATAGCGGCGCTCGTCGGCCTTGGCGTCGTCGTTCAAAAGCTCATACGCCTGCGTGACCGGCGTCGAGTAGCCGACGTAGTCGCAGTTGGCAAGGGCGATTTCGGGCTCGCAGAGGAAGTTTATATACATCTCCGCGGCCTCTTTGTTGTCGGGGTCGGCGGTGGTGGGTATGCATATCGCGTCTACGAACCAGTTTGTCCCTTCCTCGGGGATAACGAAGTCGAGATCCGGATTGTCGTCGCACATCGTCACCGCGTCGCCGACGTAATAGGGAGCTATTGCCGCCGAACCGCCCTCCATCTTGTCGAAGATCTCGTCCATAACATAGCCCTGAACGATCTCTTTCTGATCCCGAAGCAGCGATGCGCAGGCGTCGAGCTCGGCGTGGTTCTCGGTGTTGAGGCTGTAGCCGAGATAGGCCTGAGCTATTCCGAAGGCGTCGCGCGGGTTGTTGAACATAAGGATATTTCCCTCATATTTCGGGTTCCAGAGCGAGCTCCAGCTCGTTATCTCTTCGTCCACCATAGTCGTGTTATAGATTATGCAGACCATTCCCCAGAGGTAGGGGACGGAGTATTCGTTGTCGGGGTCATACTGCGGGTTTAAAAAGCTCGGCATTATGTTCGCAAGGTTTGGAATGTTCTCAAAATTGAGCTTTTCGAGCATACCCTCTTTTATCATCTTCGATATCATATAGTCCGAGGGGATAACGATATCGTAGGTGGCGCCGCCCGAGAGGAGCTTTGAATAGAGCGTCTCGTTCGAGGCATATGTCTTGTAGTTGACTTCGATGCCCGTGAGGGCCTCAAATGCCTCGTTTACGTCGGTCATCTCGTCGTCGTTTATCGACATATATTCGCCCCAGTTGGCAACGTTGAGAGTGATTTCCTGCCCGTAGAACCTGCCGTAGTCGTAGTCCGAGAAGAGCTCGGGGTCGAGCCCGAACGATTCGAGTATTTCCTCGGTCGGGAGCCTTTTTTCGTCCGAGCCGGCAGACTGCCCGCAGCCTGCGAGAGAAAGCGCCAGCGCGAGCACCAAAACAAGAGAAATTATTTTTTTCACCGTCGGCACCCCCTTAAGAGCGCGCCGCTCTCGAAAGAGCGAGGTCGCGGCGGAGCTTGCGGTTCTCGATGATGTTGCGGACTATCATTATCGCGGCGATGACGACGAAGATTATCGCCGAGAGGGCGTTTATCTTCGGCGAGACCTTTACTCTCGTCATAGATTCGATAGTTACTGCGAGGGTCTCGACGTTGGTGCCAGAGGTGAAGTAGCTTACAACGAAGTCGTCAACCGAATAGGTGAGCGCCATAAGGAAGCCTGAGAAGATCCCCGGCATGATTTCGGGTATAACCGCTTTAAAGAACGCCTGCCTCGGGTTGCAACCGAGGTCCTGCGCGGCTTCTACGAGGTTCGGGTTCATCGCTCTCAGCTTCGGCAGGACGTTATATATCACATAGGGCACGTCGAACGAGATGTGCGCAAGTATAAGCGTCGCGAAACCGAACTGGAAGTTAAAATGCGTCACGAAGAAGCGGAAGAGTATCATAAGCGAGATACCCATAATGATCTCGGGATTGATAACGGGAATGTAGGTGGCTCCCATAAAGAGCGCTCGGCCCGTCTTTTTCATGCTGTGGATACCGAGTGCGGCCATAGTGCCGAGAATTGTCGCGAGCACCGAGGCGCACAGCGCGACGATAACGGTATTCAGAAGCGAGGTGAGAATCCTCTCGTCCCTGAAGAGCGCCACATACCAATCGAGGGTAAAGCCCGTCCAGTTGGCGCGGGATTTCGACTGATTGAATGAGAATACTATCAGCACGAGTATCGGCAGATAGAGGAATATGTACAGCAGGTACATGTAGATCTTTGAAGATAAACTTTTCATAGCGGTACGTCCTCCTCCGAGCCGAACTGATTGAAGAGGCTCATCATAAACAGCACGATTATCATCAGGACGAGCGCCATAGCCGAGCCGAGATGGGGGTTATAGGAGTTGCCCGAGAACTGCATTTCGATGATATCGCCGATAAGGTCGTTGGTGCC
>CANRLU010000073.1 GCA_947631535.1 uncultured Clostridia bacterium
AACTTTTCGTTGAATAATTATACACCTGATTTTAGAAGATAGGCTCATTTTTTAACCAAATTCTATTATACAAGGAGAGAAATTATGAACGACGCAACGCCCGGAAAGGGCAAACTCACTGCCACGCTTGTCTTGCTTATAGCCATTGCGGGAATATTTGTGCTGACCTATTTTCAGATCTACGCCAACGTCAAGGAGCGCTCGCAGGGAAGGCTCGAAGAGGGCGCCGCGACGGTTATCGAAGAGGTGACGGCGAAGTTTACCCGCGACAGCCGGCTGCTCAATGCAACGGCAAAGGTCATCTCCGCTGCCGACAATTTCGATGTGGAATCCACGATGAGCATTATGGAGACTATATCTCCGCTTCTCGAAACTATGAAGATAAGGGTGCTTATGCCCGACGGCAGCGTTATCACTCCCGACGGCAGCGTTTCCGATTATACCGGTGCCGAGGGCCTCTCGTTTGAAGAGGAGGCTCCGCTTGGCGAGCACGTTTCGGGCAGGGTGACGGGCGCTTCCGGCGCGTATATAATCAGGCATTTCGTCCCGATAATCCAGGACGGCAGGACCGCCGCTCTCTTATACGGCGTTACCGACCTCGCCGAGCTCCCCGGTGCGCTTAATATCGACAATATCTATAACGCCAGCGCGAGCGTTTATATCATCGATACCCGTACGGGGGATTTCCTGCTCGACACCTGGCACAATGAGCTCAATAATATAAAGGATTTCGACCCCTCAGTTGCCCCGAGGGTCACAAAGGGCAGCGTTGACTGGAGCACCTGCACTGAAGACATTATGTCGCTCAACACCGGTATGGTCATCTTCAAGACCGAAAATACCGACGGCTGGGAATATATGTATTACACTCCTGCCGGCATAAACGAGTGGGAGATAACGGTATCCGTGCCCGAAAAGGAGGCCTTTGCGAGCGCGTTCACCATAAGGGGGATCTGCCTCGTTTCGGCTATGCTTATGATGGTAGCCGTGCTGATATATTTCGTTTACACAAGAATAGAGACCAAAAAGATAGTGAACGACGCCGTTGAAAGGGCGGTCTTGGAGGAAAAGCTCAAGAAGGCCGAGGCCGCCGAGCGCGCCAAGACCACGTTCTTAAGCAATATGTCCCACGACATACGCACCCCGATGAACGCCATAATCGGCTTTACCACCCTTGCCGAGACTAATATCGACAATAAGCCGAGAGTCCAGGAATACTTAAGAAAGATACTTTCTTCGAGCAACCATCTTTTGAGCCTGATAAACGACATACTCGATATGAGCCGCATAGAGTCGGGCAAGCTCAACATAGAGGAAAAGGCCTGCTCGATATCCGACATCTTCAGGGATATGCGCAATATCATCCAGACCCAGATGCAGGCAAAGCAGCTCAACTTCTTTATGGACACCATTGACGTTATGGACGAGGACATTTACTGCGACAAGCTGCATGTAAATCAGGTTCTTTTGAACCTTCTTTCAAACGCAATAAAATTCACTCCGGCGGGCGGCTCGGTATCGCTTATGGTAAAGCAGAAGAACGGCGCACCCAAGGGCTACGGCGCCTATGAGATCCGCGTAAAAGACACCGGAATAGGAATGAGCGCCGACTTTGCGAAGCACGTTTTTGAGCCGTTCGAGCGGGAGCGCAACTCCACCGTGAGCGGTATCCAGGGCACCGGTCTCGGAATGGCGATAACCAAAAACATAGTGGACACTATGGGCGGCACGATAGAAGTCGAGACCGAGCAGGGCAAGGGCACGGAGTTTATAATCAACTTCAGGTTCAGGCTTCAGTCCGACACCAGGCAGGAAGCCGAGATAAAAGAGCTTGCCGGAGTGCGCGGGCTCGTCGTTGACGACAGCTTCGCCACCTGCGACAGCGTAACGAAGATGCTCGCCAAAATAGGAATGAGGGCCGAATGGACGATGCACGGCAAAGAGGCCGTGTTAAGAGCCAGGCAGGCCGTGGAGATGGGCGACGAGTTCTACGCATATATCATCGACTGGGCTCTGCCCGATCTCAGCGGTCTTGAGGTCGTAAGAGAGATACGCCGCATAGCCGGCAGTCGCGTTCCGATAGTAATACTTACCGCCTACGACTGGACAGCCTTTGAAGAAGAGGCCAAGGCGGCCGGAGTTACGGCTTTCTGCAATAAGCCGATATTCCTCTCCGAGTTGAGAGACACCCTCGTTTCCGCCATGGGCAAGGCGGGCGCTGCTGAAGCCGAGCCCGAGGCCGAAGATCCTGTCGAAGACCTCAAGGGAACGCGCCTTTTGCTCGTCGAGGACAACGAGCTCAACCGCGAGATAGCGCAGGAGCTTTTGGAGGAGAAGGGATTTGTGATCGAGACTGCCTGCAACGGTTCGGTCGCGGTGGATATGGTAGGAAATTCTCAGGCGGGATATTATTCTTTGGTGCTGATGGACGTGCAGATGCCGGTGATGAACGGCTACGAGGCCTCAAAGGCGATACGCGCCCTCGAAGACCCCGCGCTTGCATCGGTGCCCATTGTGGCGATGACCGCCAACGCCTTCGACGAAGACAGGGAGCACGCCCTCCAAAGCGGTATGAACGATCACATTTCAAAGCCGATAAACATAGACAAGTTGCTCAAGGTGATCGCCGAGCAGCTTAAAGAAAAACCGCCCGAGGAAGATTCGGGCAGCAAAGAATGACGTTTTAAAGGAGGTGAGCGGCAATGTGCAACGGTATTTCGGAGATGAGCGGCTATTACGGAATGCTTCCGACGGCGCTGGCGGTGCTTTCACGCGCGGAGGACGGCTCTTATAACACTGACTACGCCAATCCCGCGGCGGAAAAGATATTAAGCTCAAACGCAGGACTTATCGGGGCGATATCCGGCGCCGTTTCGGACGGCGTTAAGGAATGGCGGGGAGAAGTGGGCAGCCGCAGCTTTGCGGCGAAGACCTCTTCGCGTCCCGACGGCAGGGTCATCGTGATAATAAGAGACATAACCGACGACCTTAAAAACCAGCAGGATCGTATAGACGCCTCTATGGCGGCTCTTAGGAGCGCGCTCGACGCCGCAAACGCCGCCAATCAGGCCAAGACAGATTTTCTGTCGAATATGTCGCACGACATAAGGACGCCGCTCAACGCGATAATCGGAATGACCACCATAGCGCAGGCTCACCTTGACGAACGCGAAAGGCTTGAGGACTGCCTTGAAAAGATATCGCTTTCCTCAAAGCACCTTTTGGCGATAATAAACGATATACTCGATATGTCACGCATAGAGAGCGGCAAGATGTCGGTCTCGAACGAACCCTTCGCCCTTGCCGACTTCATTCATTCGCTTATGGCGGTGTTCCGTCCGCAGGCCGATGCAAAGCGTCAGAAGGTCGAGCTCGATTTCTCGGGGATACATCACGAGCACGTCAGCGGCGACTGGATGAGGATGCAGCAGGTGCTGGTAAACATTCTTTCCAACGCCGTAAAGTTCACCCCCGAGGGCGGTAAGATATCGCTCACAATACGCGAGGGCGCAAGAGTCGGAAAGGCCGACCGCAACTATGCCTATTATGAATTTGTCGTTCAGGACAACGGCATAGGAATGAACAAAGATTTTCTTGACAAGATATTCCTGCCGTTTGAGCGCGACAAGGGCGTTAACCAGATCCAGGGCACCGGCCTCGGAATGGCGATAACCCATAACCTCGTCAAAATAATGAACGGCGAGATATCCGTTGAAAGCGAGGCGGGCAGGGGAACGAAATTCACCGTTTCGATACCGCTCGAGCAGCTTGAAGACGACGAAAGCGGGCTTTCGGCGCTGCGCGGATTAAAGGTCCTTGCGGCCGACAGCGATACCGCTTCGCTCCATAACCTCAAAGAGATACTTTCCGACCTCGGAATGGAATACGACGCCGTTGAAAGCGGCTGGGAGGCGCAGGACCTTGCCGCCCGTGCGCACGTTGAGGGCAAAGACTATTTTGCCGTAATGCTCGGCTGGCACCTTTCGGTGGTGGACGGCGTTCAGACCTGCGGCGAGCTCAGGGCTATGCTCGGCAGCGAGATACCTATAATACTTATGTCGGCGTTTGAATGGACTATGTCTTCCGACGAAATGCGCAAGCGGGGGATATCGGCGTTTGTGCCGAAGCCGCTCTTCCGCTCGCGTCTCGCCGAGACTCTTTATGCCTATACCGACTCCGGCAGAGCCAAAGGCGCCAAGGCCGGTTCGGAAAAAGAGGAGAGCTTTGAGGGCTACAACATTCTTTTGGTGGAAGACAACGAGATCAACCGCGAAATTGGAGTAGAGCTCATATCTATGCTCGGGGCGACCGTTGAGTGCGCCGAAGACGGCAAAGAGGCGCTCGATATCTTCTCGGGCTCGCCCAAGGGCAGGTTCGACCTCATATTTATGGATATCCAGATGCCGGTGATGAACGGCTATGAGGCAACAAGGGCCATAAGAGCGCTCCCTCGTGAGGACAGTAAGCAGATACCCATTGTGGCAATGAGCGCCAACGCGTTTGTCGAAGACATAAGAGCCTGCCGCAGCGCGGGTATGAACGCTCATGTACCGAAGCCGGTCAGCCTTGCAAGCCTTGTCGAAGTGATGAAGCGCTTCTTAAAAACGGAAGACGGCTCCGCAGAAGACAATGCTGCCGATCCGGAGGTAAGCGTATGAAGGCCTATCAGGAGGAGTATCTCGAAATTATGCATGCCGCTGCGCAAAACGAGGTGCCTTCGGCGGCAGAGCTCGGGCCGGAAGAATTTGTTGCCGCGGCGATAGAGTCAAACCGTGCTTCGCAAAGAGCGGTAGAGCGCGGCACCTGCATATTGCGAGACGGGCTTTTCCCTCTGCTCGACAATATACTTTCCGCCTCGGAGGACGAAATAGCTTCTCTCGGGGAATTTGCCGAAAAGCTTATGAGCAGCGAAGGGCTTTCCGACCCCGGGCTGTATTACAGGGTGCACCTCGCCCTTATGAGCTATGCGCGTCACAAAAAGCTCCGCGATATGCTTATAAAAGAGCTTTACTATGTGGGAATGTCGCTTTACTATCTCGAAAATATGCTGAGCCCTAACGTTATAAGGCTTTACACCGCAAGAATGAGGCTCTGCTTTATGGAGAGCGCCTCGTATTTTGAAAACGGCTACGACGACATAAAAGACCCCGCGACGCGCGGCTTTATTCACAGGAGTATGGGAAACATAGCGCTCAGCTACGACACCGCCGACCCTGCGTCGTCTAAAGCCAAGTTAGACGCCACCACCCGCTCGATAGAGATACTCTCCGACCCCGACGTGAGGGCCAAGACCCCTTCGCTCCCCTGGGACACCTATCTTTATAAGAGCCACCAGGAGCGCACGACTCTTCTGAGCTTTCTGCGCACCGGTCTTGCCGGACCCGACGCATTTGCTAAGGTGCTCGAATCGGCGCAGATAGTTCAGAGCAGGCAGGAAAAAGCCGCCCTCGAAAGGGGCGAGCCGCTTATGCCGAGATGGCAGTATGCCTATATGGCGGCAAAATATCATTGCGGAGCCATGCTTTTGCCCGATCTCCTTGACGGACTCTACAGCCTCTCGAAGCTCTATTCCGACGACGATATGAGCGCCCAGAGCCTGTTTACCCATTTGAGCGCACCGGCTCTTTATATGGAATATCTGAAGCAGCTTAAAGACAATAAATACAGCGGCGACGCCGCACGTCATATAAGCAGAATGACCAAGCGCCTGTTTGCCCTTATAGTGAGGGCACCCTGCGAGAGCGACAACGAGCAGCTTATGTTCTATATAAGGCAGTTTTTATATTCCTACCGCGAATACGACGGCGATATGCCATTCTTTGAAGTCCTCCAGAACGTTTTCGCCGCGCGTCACCCCTCGACCTACCTTAGAATGTGGATAGCCGGAAAAATATCGGCGCAGCTTTCGCTCTGGGCCGCCGACGACTGTCCCGAGGAGCTTGCCGGAATGACCGGATTCAAGACGGTGAGCGATATCATCTGGCGGCGCGACGAGCTTGCGGAGTTTGCCTCAAAGGCAGGCAGGCTTTACGACACCGGAATGGTTCATTTTTTCAACCTCGAGTCCTATGCCTGCCGCGGGATATTCCAGGAGGAAGAAGAGCTGCTTTCGCTGCACGCTCACTGCGGTGCCGAGCTCTTAAGAGGGCACAGCTCTACGGCGGTCTTTGCCGATGTAGCCAACGGTCACCACTGCCGTTACGACGGCAAGGGCGGATATCCTCTCAATTTCTCGCTCGAATCATCGCCGCTCAAGCCGATGATATGCATAGTTGCAGTTGCCGACGCTCTCGCCTCCACCGTCGAGGAGACTTCGAGCAGGTTCAGGCCGGTGAGAAAGTTCGACGATGTTATCTCCGAGATTTTGGAGCAAAGAGGCGGGGCATATGCACCGTTCGCCGCAGAGCTTCTGAAGCCGCAGGAGCGCAGAGAGCGCCTCAGAAACGACCTCGAGGAGTATAGGCATCAGGCCTGTCTCGATATGTACCGCCGCAGAACCGAGCTGATGTAGTGCAAAAGGCGGAGAACAATATATTAAGACCGGAGCGCGTTGCTTCGGTCTTTTTTATACGTAAGACCGACGGCATTGCCGATGTTTTCATAGAGCACGCCTCCTGAAAGCATATTGCATCTTCTCCCAAAATGTGGTATTATAGCTTTAACGCTCTGCCGCTCAAAAGGCAAAGAGCTTCCGCACTCAGATTTATTGATATCGGGAGGACAATTATGAATAAGATAAAGTTTAAAAACGTTGAGGGGATCATACTTATACCCGCAAAGGCCGACGGAGTTGAGGGCTTTTTTGCCTTTGACACCGGAGCCATGCAGACGACGCTTAACAGCGATTATTTCTCCGAGCTCAAGGGCGATGAGGCCCAAGTCGGGGTATTTGACGAAAGCATGGCGTCAAGAAGCGCCTTGATGGCGAGCCTTCGCGAGCTTTCCTTCGGGGATTTCAAGGCCGCCGACCTGCCGGTTCTGGTCATAGATATGGCATATGTCGAGAACGCCCTCAGGACCGCCGAGCCCGATATCCGCTTTCTCGGTTCCGTCGGAACGGAGGTCTTCGGAAATGTGCCGATTCTTTTGGACTATGAGAAATCGGTTATAACGGTCGGGCCGGATATCAATACTGACGGCGCGGAAAAGCTGCCGCTTATGACCAAAGGTTTGCCGGTTATTACGGCAGAACTCCCCGACGGGCCTCACAGCTTTGTTCTCGACACCGGAGCCAACACCTGTCTGCTTTCGGCGGAGCTCTCCGAAAAAATCGCCGTCACGCCATCGGAGGATACGCCGGAAGTCTATGTTATTCCCGAAATAAAAGTCGGGTCGCGCGAGTATCGGGATATTAAAGCCGTTTTCACCGACATCTCCCATATTCGCGCAGTCGTGGACGCCGACGGAGTTATCGGCTATCAGATACTTTCAGACCAGCTTTCGCTTATTGATTTTCCGAACGGTGCGCTTTACCTGTTCTGAACGGAGAACGCGCGTGTATTTCCTGCCATTTTACCAGTTTTCAGTTAAAATATCACATTGAAAATCTCCACGTTATAGTGTATAATAAATTTTACTGCTTGGAACTTATAATATCAGGAGGTCAATAATGAAAAAGCTATTAAGCGTGCTGCTGGCATTGGCTGCGGCTCTGGCCCTTTCGGTCACGGTCTGCGCTTCGGCTTATGAGGGGCTCGAACTTACCCTTGAAGCCGATAAACAGTCATATGGCAGCGGCGAGGACATCATCATCACACTTACGGCGGAGAATAACGGGTATATGGACATAAACGGCCTTACCCTCACCCATATTCAGCCGGAAAATCTTCCGAAGGGCTATAAACTCGCCGATAAGGATTCGCAGAGCGTTACCTTAGACCTTTTAAAGGGCTCAAGAACTGCGCTGAAGGCGGTATATTCAAAATCCACCGTTTCGCTGCCGATAATTATCGTTACTGTGGCGATTGTGGGGATCATAGTGATAGCTGCGGTTGCGGTCAAGGTCAGTAAAAAGGGGAAAAATGCCGGAGCTGCCCTTGTGTGTCTTGCGGTTTTGCTGACCTCTCTGGCTCCCTCTTTGACGGCTTTAGCTGAGGAAAAATCGACCGATGAGCTTAGCTGCACGGTAAACTTTGACGGGCAGGAAATCATTTTTAAGGCGGAGGCGACATATATGCAGCCTGTAGACAATTCACCCGAGGTAATACTGGCAACGGCCCAGAAGGCCGCGCCGATATATATAGACTCAAAGGGCTCGGCTTACGACGGCATATCCCTCGTGGCGGAATCGGTGGCCGGCGACTTTGAGGCTCTCGTCGGGTCGCGCCCCGAGATCGTTGAGAGCGAGCCGCAGAGCGGGGTTTACATAATGGCGGGTCTTGTGGACGACGAGATGATATCTTCCCTGGGGCTCGACTGGGATATATCCCCGAGCGGCGGCAGCTTTAAGTCGGAAGACTGGGAAAGATATCAGATAAAGGTCGTTTTTGACGGCGACAAAACAAAGGTGGTAGTCGCCGGAGCGGATAAGCGCGGAACGATATACGGCCTTTTCCACATCACACAGGACATCTTCGGCGTCAGTCCCTGGATATGGTGGGGCGACGTCAAGCCGGAGCAGCAGAGCAGCCTTGCCGCAACGGCTATGCAGCTCGAGACCGTTTCAAAGAGGCCCTCGGTGAACTTCCGCGGGATATTTATGAACGACGAAAACCCCTGCCTCAACGGCTTTGCCGACAGTCACTTCGGCGGCCTGAACTATATGTTCTACGACAAGATATTTGAACTCATTTTAAGGCTCAAGGGCAACTATATGTGGCCCGCGATGTGGTCTAACAACTTCTCGAACGACGGCATGGAGGGCGTGAGCGGAAAGTTCGCCGAGCTTGAAAAGGAGTACCACTATAAACTCGGCGGGGTGATGTATCGCGATCAGCCCGGAAAAGAGAACGCTCCCGTTGATATGCCCAACACCAATATCAACGCCGACCGCAGCCTCGTTTTGGGCCCCGGCGAATACCCGATGACCCTTGCCAACGCCGTCCTGGCGGACAGATACGGAATAGTCGTGGGCGCCTCGCATCACGAGCCTATGGCAAGAAGCGGCGGCGAGTGGGGCGGACTTCAGGGCTACTGGGGCTCGAACATAACCTACAGAGACCCCGAACTAAAGACCGCCGCGGACCAGAAGGTGTGGAACTATCTGCTGAATCCCAACAATCTCGAAGCCTTCTGGAGCGACGCAATTTACCGCAACGGCAGCTTCGACAACCTCTTTACCATAGGTATGAGAGGCGAGAACGACTCCGCGCTCGTGGACGCCTCGGGCAACACCTTGAGCACCAAGGAGAACATAAAGCTTCTGAAAGCCGTTTTAAGGGCGCAGAATAAGATACTCAAAGACCACGGTCTTGAAGACGCTCCATCGCTAATCGCGATATATAAAGAGGTCGAAAACTGCTGGTACGGCGGCTCGCGCGACGACCCCAAGGCCGCCCTCGGCAAAGGTCTCAGAGACGACCCCGATGTCAAGGACCTTCTGGGAGCCGACACCAACCGCATAGTTATGCTCTGCGAGGACAACAACGGCTACTTAAGGACCCTTCCCGAGCTCGACGAAAAGGATAAATTCAACTGGGGGCTTTACTACCACTTCGACTATGTCGGAAGCCCGAAGACCTCGATGTGGATAAACACTATGCCGCTCCAGAGGACCTGGGAGAACCTTACGACCGCATATGAATACGGCGTCGACGACGCCTGGATAGTAAACGTCGGCGACCTTAAGCCTATGGAGCTGCCCATAAGCTACTTTATGGACCTCGCCTACGACTTCGAGAAATACGGGACCTCTAACCCCAACAACTGCGACGATTACCTCGTAAAGTGGTCGAAGGAGCAGTTTGCTGCCGAGCCCGCCATCACCGACGACGACGTAAAGACCATCGCCGACCTTCTTT
>CANRLU010000074.1 GCA_947631535.1 uncultured Clostridia bacterium
AGCTGGTGGATTCGCCAGTCGATAACCCGCG
Organism: uncultured Clostridia bacterium; assembly: GCA_947631535.1. Classification (GTDB taxonomy): domain Bacteria; phylum Bacillota; class Clostridia; order Oscillospirales; family Ruminococcaceae; genus Faeciplasma. The sequence continues at coordinate 32 of CANRLU010000074.1, forward strand.
CGATCGCCGATCAGGCCCGCACGATACGCATACCCGTCCATATGGTGGAGACGATAACGAAGGTCAAGAAGACATCTTCGCAACTTTTGCATCAGAACGGCCGCGACCCCTCTCCCGACGAGATAGCCCGCGAGCTCGATATGCCGGTCGAGCGCGTAAGGGAGATACTCCGCATAGCGCAAGACCCCGTTTCGCTCGAAACGCCTATCGGTGAGGAGGAGGACAGCCACCTCGGCGACTTCATTCCCGACGAAAACGCCCCCGAGCCCACCGAAGCCGCTTCGCTGGTGCTGCTCAAAGAGCAGATAAATCAGGTCCTCTCCACTCTTACCGACCGCGAGGAAAAGGTTCTTCGCTTAAGATTCGGCCTTGAAGACGGCAGGAGCCGCACCCTCGAGGAAGTCGGGCAGATGTTTAACGTCACCCGCGAGAGAATACGCCAGATAGAGGCGAAGGCGCTCAGAAAGCTTAGGCACCCCAACCGCTCGAACAAGGTAAAGGATTTTATAGACTGACGCCCACGGCGCCGCTCCTCAAAAAGCAGAGCGGCGCTTAATTTTGCAAAAAACAACGGAGCAAAGATTTACTCTTTACTCCGTTATTTGTTCAGCAAGCTAAGATATCAGACCAGCTCGATGATGGCCATTTCGGCAGCGTCGCCGCGCCTCGGACCGGTTTTGATTATCCTGGTGTAGCCGCCGTTGCGGTCGGCATACTTAGGTGCTATTTCGTCGGAAAGCTTCTTAGCAACGCCTTCCTTGGTTACGTAGGCAAAAATCTGACGCTTAGAGTGCAGGTCGCCTGCTTTGGCAAGAGTGATCATCTTGTCCGCCATAGCGGAAACCTCTTTCGCTCTTGTTACAGTCGTCTCTATTTTACCGTTTTCAAACAGGAACGTTACCATTGCGCGGAGCATAGCTCTTCTCTGGTCGGTAGTCCTGCCCAATTTTCTTGCGCCCGGCATAAATATTCAACTCCTTTTGGTTAGAAGTCAGAGCTCCAAAAAGATTACATTTTCGGCCGCTCCGATTTGTTTTGCGTTTGCGTTCAATCCTCTGAAGAGCTCATTTCGTAGCCAAGGGAGCGAAGCTTTTCCTTGACCTCATCGAATGACTTCTTGCCGAGGTTTCTGACCTTCATCATTTCCTCTTCGGATTTCTCTATAAGGTCGTTTACGGTATTGATGCCCGCTCTCTTGAGGCAGTTGAAAGATCTAACCGACAAGTCAAGTTCCTCAATGGTCATCTCAAGAACTTTCTCCTTAGACTTGTTGTCCTTTTCCGCAAGAATCTTGTCCACTCCGGTATCTTCGGAAAGATTGACGAACAGGTTAAGATGCTCGTTGAGGAGTTTGGCTGCCATTGATACGGCTTCCTTGGCGGAGATTACTCCGTCGGTCCATACTTCGAGCGTGAGCTTATCGAAATCGGTTATCTGACCCACACGGGTGTTTTCAACTGTGTAGTTCACCTTGAGAACAGGGGTATAAATACTGTCTACGGCTATTACGCCGATAGGGGCGTTTGTCATAAGGGACTTATTCTTTTCGGCGGAAACATATCCGCGTCCCCTATCCAAAACGATTTCCATATATAGCTTTGCATCGGCGTCAAGTGTGGCAATGTGCATGTTCGGGACTAATATCTCGACCTCAGAATCGGTCTTGATATCGCCCGCGGTAACTTCACATTCACCTTCCGCCTCGATGTATACCGTCTTGGGGCCGTCGCAGTAAAGCTTGGCGGTGAGGCCCTTGAGGTTGAGGACTATCTCGCTCACGTCCTCTTTAACTCCGGGGACGGTTGATAATTCATGGTGTATACCGTCGATCTTTATTGATGTGACCGCTACACCGGGGAGAGATGAAAGCAATACACGTCTAAGACTGTTGCCGATAGTCGTGCCGTAGCCCCTTTCAAGCGGCTCCAGAACAAACTTGCCGTATGTTCCGTTGCTTTTCAGCTCGACTATTTCTATATCCGGCTTTTCGATTTTTTCAAGCATTTGCAAGCCTCCATTTCTTTAGTGGCACACTGTTTTTCCGGAATATTTTACCACACTGACGGCGGCGAAATATCCCGAAAAAAGGCGCCCTCCCATTTTCTTTCCGGACCTTGAGAGCCTTCTCCCAAGGCCCGAGAGATGAATGAAACAAAACCGCAAGTGGTTTTATTTGGAGTAAAGCTCAACGATCAGGTGCTCTTCAACTTCGTAGTCAAGGTCTTCCTTAACGGGAAGTCTTACAACACCGGCTGTGAGATTTTCCTTGTTGACGTCGAGCCAGGTGGGGATGAGCCTGCCGTTGGTGGCCTCAACTATTTCCTGGAACTTAACGCTCTTCTTGGAATTCTCGCGAAGCGAAATAATATCGCCGACCTTTACGCGGTAAGAAGGAATATCCACCCGCTGGCCGTTGACATTGAAGTGACCGTGCGAAACGAGCTGCCTTGCTTCACGTCTTGTCATGGAAAGGCCCATTCTGAATACTACGTTGTCGAGCCTTAATTCCAAAAGGGTCAAAAGGTTTGAACCGGCCTGACCCTCAAGCTTTTCGGCCTTTTCATATACATGCCTGAACTGCTTTTCCTGAACACCGTAGATAAACTTCAGCTTCTGCTTTTCCTTGAGCTGCATCTTATAGTCGGACTCTTTTTTTCTGAAGTTGGCACCCGAGTTCCTCTTGGTCTCTTTGCCTACGCCCATGACCATAGGACTGATGCCGAGCATTTTGCATCTTTTGAGAATAGGTTCTCTGCTGATTGCCATAAATAATTTTCCTCCGTTTTTCAGATAATATCGGGCCTTTTTTTCGCCCGACGCCGAGTAAACTTTGGTAAACTCGGGGTGGTTAAAATTTACACTCTGCGGCGCTTAGGCGGGCGGCAGCCGTTGTGGGGAATGGGGGTAACGTCTTTTATAAGCCTTACCTCAAGCTCCTCCGACTGAAGAGCGCGGATAGCCGCTTCTCTGCCCTGGCCGGGGCCGTTTACATATACCTCAACCGTTTTAAGGCCGTGCTCCTTGGCCGCTCTTGCAGCGGTCTCGGCGGCAGACTGTGCCGCAAACGGGGTGGACTTTTTAGAGCCGCGGAAGCCGAGGCCTCCGGCAGAAGCCCACGATATAGCATTGCCCTGCATATCGGTGATGGTAACGATGGTGTTGTTGAACGAGGACTGGATATGAACCTGCCCCTGTTCGATGTTCTTTCTTTCTCTGCGGCGGCGGATAACCGTCTTTTTGCTGCCTTTCTGCTGAGCCATAGTGCATATCCCTCCTTACTTCTTCTTATTGGCGATGGTCTTTGCGGGACCCTTGCGGGTTCTCGCGTTGGTCTTTGTTCTCTGACCTCTTACGGGCAGACCTCTGCGGTGACGCACTCCGCGGTAGCATCCGACTTCGATGAGCCTCTTGATGTTAAGCTGAACTTCGCGCCTCTTATCGCCCTCAACAATAAGATGATGGTCGATATATTCGCGGAGCTTAGCCACGTCGTCTTCCGACATGTCCTTAACGCGGACGTCGGGATTGACGCCGGTCTCCTTGCAGATTTTTGCCGCAGTCGGCGCACCTATGCCGTAGATATAGGTCAATGCCGCTTCGATCCTTTTATCTCTGGGAAGGTCGATACTTGCTATACGTGCCATACTTTTAGCTGCACCTCCATTAAGTGATTTAACCCTGACGCTGTTTGTGCTTGGGATTCTCGCAAATGACCATTACGCGGCCCTTGCGCCTGATAACCTTGCACTTCTCACACATCGGTTTAACTGAAGGTCTTACTTTCATTGAAATACCTCCTTGGTTTTTGCGAAGATTATTCTTCTCTTGCTTATAATCGGGAAGTTACTTGGATCTCCAGGTTATTCTTCCCTTGGCCAGATCATAGGGTGACATCTCGACCGTGACCTTATCGCCGGGAACGATCCTGATATAATTCGTTCTGAGTTTGCCGGAGATGTGGGCGAGAATCCTGTGGCCGTTGGCAAGCTCTACCTGAAACATAGTGTTGGGCAGCGCCTCAACAACAGTGCCTTCAAGTTCTATCACGTCTTCCTTTGACATTTTTATTCTCTCCTTTCAGCCTTGGTCGGATATATTTCCCTCGGCGCTTCGGGTTGCAAACGCCGAAAGGAATCTGCGAAGTTTTTTATCTGTCAGCTCCGAAATGTCGATGCTCACGCCGGTCGGTGAAATGTGTTTAACGTTTTTCAGCTTGGGCTTCGCGAGCTTTCGCTCGCTGCCGTCGGCTATATAAACGAAGCGGTCTCGGGCCGCAACAGCAACGAAGAAGCGGCCTTGATCTCGTCCGGCGAGCGCTTTGACAACGGAACCTTTGACAACGTTCATAAGGTTTTTCCTCATTCCGGCAGGGTGAGGATCTGCGCACCGTCGCGGGTTATGGCTATCGTATGCTCAAAGTGAGCCGAAAGCTTATGGTCAACGGTTTTGACAGTCCACCCGTCGGGGAGAACCTTTACCTGAGCCGTGCCCTGATTTATCATCGGCTCTATCGCGATAACCATTCCCGCGACGAGCCTCGGGCCGTGTCCGGCTCTGCCGAAATTCGGCACTTCGGGGTCTTCGTGGAGCTCTCTGCCGACGCCGTGGCCGACATACTGCCTCACCACCGAATATCCCCTCGATTCGTTATACTCCTGAATTGCGCTCGAAAGGTCGCCTATCCTCACTCCCGGGGCCGCCATAGCTATTGCCGCCATAAGGCTGCCCTCGGTGGAATCCATAAGCGCTTTTGCCTCTTCGGAGATCTCACCCACCGCGAAGGTCCTTGCGGAGTCGCCGTGGTAGCCGTCGATATAGGCGCCTACATCAACCGAAACGATATCGCCTTTTTTGAGCTTCTCGTGCGATGAAGGGATACCGTGTATAACGGTGTCGTTCACCGAGATGCAGGCGCTCGCGGGAAATCCGGCGTAGCCCAGGAACGACGGCTTTGCGCCGTGAGAGACGATATAATCGTGGATGACTTTGTCAAGCTCAAGAGTTGACATTCCCTCGTGTATCGCCTTTCCGGCAGCCGTGAGCGCCCCGCCGGTTATGATTCCGGCCTTGCGCATTTTCAGAAGTTCGTTGGTTGTTTTAACGTTTATCATCTTATCAGCCGTTTATCGCGTCGAGGGTGAGGCGGGTGGTCTCGGCGACCTCCTCCTGCCCTATAACGGTCCTCAGCTTGCCTCTCGACTCATAGAAGTCCTTGAGAGGCGCGGTCTTCTCGTGGTATACCTTGAGCCTTTCGAGCACGGTGGCGGGCTCGTCGTCCTTGCGGATAACGGTTTTTCCGCCGCAGGCGTCGCATACGCCCTCTACCTTTGTGGGCTTGTAAACTACATGGTAGGAGCTTCCGCAGGATTCGCAGACGCGCCTTCCTCCGAGCCTCTGGGCTATCTTTTCGTCGGGAACATAGATCTCTATGACCTTGTCGATGTTCACGCCCATTCTCTCGAGAGCTTCGGCCTGCGGTACCGTTCTCGGGAAACCGTCGAGGATAAAGCCGTTTTTGCAGTCGTCTTCGGCGATCCTGTCTTTAAGGATACCTATAACGACCTCATCGGGGACAAGCTCGCCGGCGTCCATATACTTTTTGGCCTTAAGACCGCTTTCGGTGCCGTTTTTCACCGCTTCTCTGAGCATATTGCCGGTAGATATTGCGGGAATACCCTTTGCGGCGCAGATCACCTCTGCCTGAGTGCCTTTTCCGGCGCCCGGGGCGCCCAATAAAATCAGATTCATGCCGCTGCTCCTTTCCGTATCGGTTTATAGTCTTGATTATTCAAGGAAGCCCTTGTGATGACGAAGCATAAGCTGGGATTCGAGTTGCCTTACGGTTTCGAGCGCAACGCTCACAACGATAAGTATGGAGGTACCGCCGAGGGCGATAGAACCAACGCCGGTTATCTGAGCGAAGATTATCGGGAATATCGCAACAACTCCGAGGAACAAAGCGCCCATAAGGACCAGCTTCGAGAGGATTCTCGTGATGTAATCGCTGGTGGGCTTGCCGGGACGGATACCCGGGACGGCGCCGTTGTTCTGTCTGAGGTTGTTGGCTATCTCGACGGGGTTATACTGCATCGAAACGTAGAAGTAGCTGAACAGAATGATGAGAATGAAGTAAAGCGTGGCGTATACCGGATGAGTGTAGCTGAAAGCCTGCATAAAGCCGTACCAGAAGGTTCCGGGCGCGGGCTCGCCGGTAAACATCTCAATGGTCTGCGGAATAGACATAAACGACATAGCGAAGATGATCGGGAGAACGCCCGCCATAGCTATCTTTATGGGAAGATAGGTGGACTGGCCGCCGTACATCTTTCTGCCGACAACACGCTTTGCATACTGAATGGGTATCCTTCTCTCGGCGTTATCCATAAAGATTATGAAAGCGATCATAAGAATGAAGATAACTACGATGATGGGGATAAGAATGATATAGCCTATCTGACCGGTCTCGGCAAGGGTTCTGAAGGTCGCTCCGAACGAAGCGGGCAGGTTGGCGATGATGCCTCCGAAGAGGAGCATAGAAATGCCGTTGCCGATGCCGTTTTTGTCGATAAGCGAACCGAGCCAGATAACGAGCATTCCGCCGGCGGTGAAGCAGGCGATGATTACAACCTCGGAAAGAGCCTTGGCAGCGCCGCTTGTGAACTGAAGCGCGCCGGCATTCTTAAGGGTGAGGTAATATGCCCACGACTGGAAGAGCGATATGCCGAGGGTGGTATACTTGGTTATCTTATCAAGCTTGGCCCTGCCGGTCTCCCCTTCTTTTGCCAGGCGCTCAAGGGCGGGAATGGCAAAGGTGAGGAGCTGAATGATGATCTGCGCGTTGATATAAGGCGAGATCGAGAGGCAAAGCAGAGTTGCCTTGCTGAATGTTCCGCCCGACATCATATTGAGGGTGGAGAGTATTCCCGAGCTGTTTTCGATCATTGCCGCTATCTGCTCGGGAATCAGGAAGGGAACGGGAATATAGCCGCCCAGCCTGTAAATGATAACGATGAAAAGCGTGAAGAGTATTTTATTTCTGATGTCCTTGACCTTCCACGCGTTTTTTAACGTCTCGAACACCCTATACCACCTCTGCCTCTCCGCCGGCCTTCTCTATCTTTTCCTTTGCGGATTCGGAATAGGCTGCCGCCTTTACAGTGAGCTTTTTGGTGAGTTCGCCGTTGCCGAGCACTTTAATGCCGTTGCCTTCGTTTTTAACAACTCCGGCTGCAACCAGAAGCTCGGTATCAACAACTGTTCCGTCAACGAACTTCTCGAGGTCGGAAACGTTTATTGCAGTATATTTAGCCGCAAAAATATTGTTGAATCCTCTCTTAGGGATCCTTCTTGCGAGCCTTGTCTGTCCGCCTTCAAAGCCGGGTCTCACTCCGCCGCCTGAGCGAGCGTTCTGACCCTTGTGGCCCTTTCCGGCGGTCTTGCCCCAGCCTGAGCCGTGGCCTCTGCCGATCCTGCGGGCCTTATGAGTTGAGCCTTGGGCGGGCGCCAAATCTTGCAATTTCATTTGCTGCACCTCCTTATTTTATTCTTCGGTAACTTTGATCAGGTGTACGATCTTGTTTATCTTACCTTTTGTCTGGGGATTGTCGGGCTGAGTGGTGGTATCCCCGATTTTGCGAAGGCCGAGAGCGTTGGCGGTTGCGATCTGATCCTTCAGCCTGCCGTTCAGGCTCTTTACAAGTTCGATTTTAAGCGCCATCAGTTCTCTCCCCCTTCTTTTCCGAATATCTCCTTTACGGTCTTGCCTCTCTTGGCGGCAACTTCATCTGCCGACTTGAGAGACTGAAGCCCGTTGAAAGTGGCTCTTACCACGTTGCAGGGATTGTTCGAGCGAAGCGACTTTGTTCTTATATCCTTTATGCCCGCAGCCTCGATGACCGCACGCACAGGTCCGCCCGCGATAACTCCGGTACCGGCTGCGGCAGGCCTTAAGAGAACTCTGCCGGCGCCGTAGATTCCTACGATATCGTGAGGGATAGTGGTCCCCTTGAGCGGGATCTTTATAAGATTCTTCTTGGCGTCCTCGATACCCTTGCGGATAGCATCGGGAACTTCGCTCGACTTGCCGATCCCGAAGCCGACAATGCCGTTTCCGTCACCCACAACCATAAGCGCGGAGAATTTCATAATGCGTCCGCCCTTGACGGTTTTGGATACGCGGTTTATCGCAACCGTTTTTTCAACAAGCTCTAATTTTGAAGCGTCTATCAATGCCAAAACGATTACCTCCTTTTAGAACTTTAATCCGCCTTCACGGGCGCCGTCGGCCAATGCCGCTACACGGCCGTGATATACGTAACCGCCTCTGTCGAACACGACTTCTTCGATTCCTTTTTCCTTGCAAAGCTCGGCTATCATAGCGCCGACCTTCTTTGCGCCTTCCACGTTTCCGCCGTTGCCTTCAAAGCCCTTGCTGAGGCTTGATGCCGCGCAAAGTGTGGTTCCGGCGGCGTCGTCTATCACCTGCGCATAAATATGCTTTGCGGAGCGGAAGACGTTGAGGCGGGGACATTCTGCGGTTCCGCAGACCTTAGAGCGGACTCTTGAGTGCCTATGGGCTCTTGCCTTGGCTCTGTCAACTGCTTTTACCATAACACTTAGTCTCCTTTAATTACTTCTTGCCGCCTTTACCGGCCTTACCGGCCTTGCGGACGATAACCTCGCCGTCATAGCGGATTCCCTTGCCCTTATAAGGCTCGGGCGGACGCTTTGCGCGCACTTCGCAGGCAAACTGACCGACTTCCTGCTTATCTATCCCCTTGACGAGGATCTGGTTGGGCTGCGGAACTTCAAGGCTTATGGTATCCGTCTCGCTCACTACTACCTGATGGGAGTAGCCGAGGTTGAGGACAACGTCTTTGCCCTGCTTTGCCGCCCTGTAACCTGTTCCCTCAATTATGAGGAGCTTCTGATAGCCGTTCACTACGCCCTCTACCATATTGTGGACGAGAGTTCTCGTTAAACCGTGGAGCGACTTTGAAAGCTGCTCGTCGTCGGGGCGGGAGACCTTTATCTCGCCGTTCTCGACAGCTATTGTTAAGGTGGGGTTAAATGTTTTTGTGAGAGTACCCTTCGGGCCTTTTACTGTTACTACGTTTCCGTCAGCAACGTTTATCTCGACGCCCGCAGGGATGCTGATAGGCTTTAATCCTATTCTTGACATAATTAGCCTCCTTACCAGACGAATGCGAGAATTTCGCCGCCAACGCCGAGCTCGCGGGCCTTTTTATCGGTCACGATGCCCTTGGACGTAGAGACGATCGCGACGCCCAGACCCTTCATTACCTTCGGCATATCCTCGCAGCTTGAGTATATTCTCAGACCGGGCTTCGAGACCCTTCTGAGGCCGGAGATTACGGGCGCCTTGTTCTCATCGTATTTAAGTGTAATTCTTATGATTCCCTGCTTGCCGTCCTCGACGACCTGATAAGCCTTGATATAACCTTCGTTAAGAAGAATCTCGGTTATAGCCTTCTTGACGTTAGAAGCGGGAACATCTACAGTAGCGTGCTTTGCTGAGCTTGCATTGCGGATTCTTGTCAGCAAATCTGCTATCGTATCAGTAATCTGCATACTGTTTTGCCTCCTTTACTTGGTTCTACCAGCTGGCCTTCTTGACTCCCGGAATCTGACCGTCGTGCGCCAGCTCTCTGAAGCAGATACGGCAGATGCCGAACTTTCTCAGATAAGCGTGAGGTCTTCCGCAGATCTTGCACCTATTGTAAGCACGAGATGAGAACTTTGGCTTTGCCTGCTGCTTCAAAATCATTGATTTTTTAGCCATTCTGTTTCCTCCTCATTACTTAGCGAACGGAGCGCCCAGCATAGAAAGCAGCTCCTTTGCTTCTTCGTCAGTCTTGGCGGTGGTGATGAAATTGATGTCCATTCC
>CANRLU010000075.1 GCA_947631535.1 uncultured Clostridia bacterium
GAGCGCTTTGAAAAGAACTACTTCAACTGGATGGAGGATATCCGCGACTGGTGCGTTTCGCGTCAGCTCTGGTGGGGCCACCGCATACCTGCGTTCTACTGTGACGACTGCGGCGAAACCGTCGTCACCAAGGAGGAGAGCGCCGTCTGCCCGAAGTGCCATAAGCCTATGAGGCAGGACCCCGACACGCTCGACACCTGGTTCTCCTCGGCTCTCTGGCCCTTCTCGACCCTCGGCTGGCCCGACGACACCCCCGAGCTCAGGTATTTCTACCCCACCTCGACCCTCGTCACCGGCTGGGACATCATCACGTTCTGGGTATCGAGAATGATAGTCGCCGGAATGGAGCATATGCACAAAAAGCCGTTCGACACCGTTCTCATTCACGGACTTATCCGCGACCCCAACGGCGTTAAGATGTCGAAATCCCTCGGCAACGGAGTAGACCCGCTCGAGGTAATAGAAAAATACGGCGCCGACGCCTTGAGATTTATGGTCGCGTCGGGGACCTCGCCCGGAAACGACATGCGCTATTCCGAAGACAAGGTAAAGGCGAGCCGCAACTTTGCAAACAAGCTCTGGAACGCAACGCGATTCATTATGATGAACCTCCCCGAGGACTTCGAAATGCCGAAAAAGCTCCCCGAGAACCTTGCTCTTGAAGACAAATGGCTCGTTTCCAAGGTGAACACCCTCGCCAAAGAGGTGGGCGACAACCTCGACAAATTCGAGATAGGCGTAGCCGCTCAGAAGGTCTACGACTTTATCTGGGACGTCTACTGCGACTGGTATATCGAGCTCACTAAGCCCCGCATCAACGCCGGCGGCGAGACCGCAGCTTCGGCACAGAACGTCCTCGTGTGGGCGATGGAGCGCATCCTCAAGCTCCTCCACCCGTTTATGCCGTTCATAACCGAGGAGATCTGGCAGGCGCTCGACGGCAGCGGCAAGCCGCTTATGCTCGAGAGCTTCCCCGTTTTCGACCCCGCTCTTGCATACCCCGCCGAGGAGAACGACTTTGAGAAGATAATCGAGGCGATAAAGGCGATAAGAAACCGCCGCGCCGAGATGAACGTTCCCCCCTCCAAAAAGGCGGAACTCTTTATCGAGACCGAGCAGAAAGAGGTCTACGAAAAGGGAGTTATGTTCTTCGAGAGGCTCGCATCGGCGTCGTCGGTCGAGATCTCGGAGCACTGCGAGCCCGCCGATTTCGTAACTATAGTCACGAGCTCGGCAAGGCTGTTTATCCCGATGAACGAGCTTATAGACCGCGAAAAAGAGCTTGCGCGCCTGAACAAGGAAAAGGCTTCCGCCGAAAAGGACATCGCGATGATAAACGGCAAGCTGAATAACGCCGGATTCGTCGCTAAGGCGCCCGCGCAGGTGGTCGAGGCCGAGAGGGCAAAGCTCGAGCTCGCCCTTGAAAAGCTCAAAAAGATAGAGCAGTCAATAAAGGCTCTCGGATAACGTTAAATTTCAATGCGCCGCCCGCAAAGGGCATTTACGGGCGGCATACTTTAAAGAAAGGCTGGTAATTTTATGCGCAAAGCGGCTGTCAGGCACCCGATATTCTCGTCAATAATCGTGGTGTGGCTGTTTATAGCTTCAATGTACCTCTCGTCATTCTTCCTTAGGTTCTGCAGCCCGATCTTCATTGCAAACGGCGAATTCTTGATGCAGCTCGTCGCTGAAAGCCTGCTCAGTCTGATAGGCTTGCTGCTTATGCTCATATTCGGCTACATCAAGGTGTGGAACAACACCGAAAAATTCGGCTCGGGGCTTCTGAGCGGCGGATATTTCATAGTTATATCGCTGATATCTCTGTCGGCCACGGCGATTTATGAGTTCGGCGCGCGGGGCAGCGGATTCTTCTCCGAAATGGTCCCGTTCTGGAAGATATTTGTCTTCGTCGCGGCGATGTTTACCGTCGGCTTCTGCGAAGAGATGTTCTTCCGCGGGGTAGTCTCGAACCTCTTCTGGGATAAGCACGCCAAAGACCCTGCCGGCGTCTGGACTGCGACCATCTACTCGGGGCTCATCTTCGGGCTTATGCACGGGATCAATTATCAGGCTTCGATAGCTTCGGGAGTGCTCGTTCAGATGCTCGCGGCATCCGCTATGGGAATGGCGCTCACGGCGATATATTACCGCAGCCGCAACCTCTGGGTGACGGTATGCCTGCACGCCTTCCTCGATTTCTGCGCGCTGTTCTCCGAAGGCTTCTTCGGCGGGACGATAACCGAGGCCATAGGCGGCTACACCCCGATCCAGGCAATAACCTCGACGGTGCCTTATATAATCGTCACGCTCGTTCTGCTCCGCCGCAGTAAACTCGCCGAGATGTTTGCCGATAAGCCCACCCTCGACGCCTTAAGAAACGACAGCAGCCTCATTATGACCGTGAACTTCGCCTCAAACCTCAAGAGCCGCAAGTCGCTCGACCGCGCGATAATCGTTTTTATCGTCTGCGCGGTAATGCTCTTCTTCGGCAGTGTTGCGCTGAGTCCCGATTTTGGCGCGCAGCTTTCGGGCTTTTTTAGCAGCATGTTCACCGAATATGAGCTCGACGTGACCTACAGCGGCGCCTGGGACGGGAATGAATTATACTTCGGATACAGCGCGATATTTGACATCGACGAATACGGCAATTACACCGTGACCGTAAATAGCCGGCCGTCCTCCGCGGATTCATACGTCCTCGTTCAGATAAGCGACTACTCCGACGGTGAAACGGTTTACGAGGCCGACTACGGCGGCACCTGCTTCGACACATTTACGCTCGAGCTTGAAGCCGGCGAATATAAGCTCAACCTCGTTTACGACTTCAGGCTGGTCGAGGAGATCGGCTCAGAGTATAATACGCGGGTTATAATACAGTAAGTAATCCCCGATATGCGAAATAAGAGAGCATATCGGGGAAAATTATGCCGATAACTCACTCAACGAGTGAAAAAATCTCTCTTTATGAGTTATTGATTTAGTCTTGCGGGCAGGCTATACTTAAGATGCCGGCAGGAAAACTCTTTGCAGAGAGAAAAATCAAAAACAAAATTAAGGAGAGAATCATTATGAAACTTACAATAGGTGAAAACATTCGCAGGCTCCGCCGCGAAAAGGACATGACTCAGGAGCAGCTTGCCGACAGGCTCGGGCTTACCTATCAGTCGGTGAGCCGCTGGGAAAACGGCACCGCTTACCCCGATATGGAGCTTCTGCCGCCGCTGGCGCAGATGTTCGGGGTGAGTATCGACGAGCTTTTGGGTATGCCTGACGAGGCGAAAGACGCAAAGAAGCGCAGAATGATAGACGATTTCTGCAAGGCGACCTTCGATACCCCGACCGACTTTGAAAAGCTCAAATCTATGCTCGCCGAGATAAGGCGCGACGGCTATCACTGGTCGATGTGGCGGCTCTGGCTCGAATGTAACTACCGCGTCCGCAATTCAAAGGAGATGCTCCCCGAATACAGGCGCTTGGCGGAGCTTATCTTAGAGGAGAATCCGCAGGACAGCATCACCGTCAACGCGATGGTCGAAATCGAGGACGACGAGCACATCGAGGAATTTTTGAAGAAATATTCCTACAGCATCGACCTTTTATACGACAACCTGCTCAGGCGCAGATATCAGGTCAGGGGAGAAAAGGACAAATTCGAGGTGATGAAGCAGTATCGGAACGCAGAACTTATAGACCTGCTCCTCGGCGCCGACTTCCGCGACAGCCGCAAGCCCGCCGACCCCGAGGAAAGCCTTAAGATGAACGGTTTCAGCCTTGGGCTTCTTCAGAGCTTCTGCGGCGAGGCCCCTACTCCGGAGCACCCGATAGCCCCGAAGGGCGAAATTGACTTCTTCGCCAATGCGAGAACAGATCTCGGGTTCGACAGAGCCTGCTGCCTCGGCGCCGTGGGCGACAAAGAGGGCGCTCTTGCGGCCCTTGAAGACACCGTAGGATACCTCGAAAAGGCGATGAAGATAACAAAGCCGGTAAAGATAGGCTTCGGCTCGCCCTGGATAAAGGACATTTCCGCCGAGGCTTACGAGGATTGGAGCCAGTCCGACAACAACCCGACTCAGCCGAAGGAGCGCAGCATTTATATGCACTACGACCACGGTGAAGTCACCACCTGCTCCTGTATCTATCCGTCTTGGTACCTTTACCGCCTCACTGCCTCAAACGGCTTTGAAGGCTTCGATACGATAAGAGACGAGCCGAGATATAAAGACTGTGTTGAAAGGGTAAAAGCGCTTGTGGTCTATGAAGACAAAAAGTAAACAAAAGGTTAAGATTTCCCCCGAAAGCTTAATTTCGGGGGAAATTTATTGCGCTCGGGCCGAAAATACTATATAATCGGATTATAGATTCAAACGCAGCACAACTGCCTGCGCAACCGCACTTTTGCGCAGCTGCGTTTATCGCTAAAGGTTTGAGCGCGGCGCATTATATCAAAAATTGCAGAGAGGAGAAATTTGTATGAAAACAATACTTATAATAGACGATGATAAACGCAGCGCGACTGCCTGCGCAACCGCACTTTTGCGCAGCTGCGTTGATTGTTGCGCGTCGGCGGCGGCTATGCCTCCGCGCAACAATCGTTATGCTTTTGTGAGCGGAGCGTTTTAGAGAAAACTGCAGAGAGGAAGATTTTGTGTGAAAACTATACTTATAATAGATGACGATGTCCATATCGGCAACATGCTCACCGAGGCGCTCGGGCAGGAGGGCTATGCCGTTATGCGGGCATATTCCGGCACCGAGGCGCTTTTGCTCCTCGAATCCCGCCGCCCCGACCTCATACTCCTTGACCTTATGCTCCCCGGGCTCTCGGGCGAAGAGCTACTGCCGAAAATTAAGGACATTCCGGTCATAGTGGTGTCGGCAAGGGCGGATATCGCCTCCAAGACGGAACTGCTCTACGGCGGCGCGCAGGATTACGTCACGAAGCCTTTTGACCTTCGCGAGCTCACCGCCCGAATAGCCGTCCGCCTGAGAAACGCCGACGCCTCGGAGGGCGGAATCCTTCGGTTCGACGACATCGAGCTCGACACATCGCTCCACACGGCGTCGGTCGGCGGTACCGACGTAAAGCTCACCCGCACCGAATACGCGATATTGAAGCTTTTGATGCAGAGGCCGTCGCAGGTGTTCACGAAGTCGCAGCTTTTGGACAAGATCTCCCGCGACACCCCCGACTGTACCGAAAGCTCCCTGAAAATACACATCTCAAACCTTAGAAGAAAGCTCCGCGAGCCCTCGGGCAAGGAATATATCGAGGCGGTATGGGGGATAGGCTTTAAGCTCAGAAAGCTTTGATTTTAACGGAATCTTAACGCTTTTCTTTACCGCTTTCTTAACCCCGCGGAGGTAATATCGATATACGGGCAGATGCCGAAATTCAAAAAGGAGATATTTATATGGAATATGTTCTCACGGTAAATTCGCTTTATAAAAGCTACGGAAATTTCAAGGCGCTCGGCGGCCTTAATATGAGGGTGCCGAAGGGCGCGATATACGGGCTCATCGGCAAGAACGGCGCCGGCAAGACCACCCTTATAAGGATAATCTGCGGGCTGCAGAATCCCTCTCTCGGCTGCTATACCCTCTACGGCATAGGCAGCCACAGCTCGAAAATAGTAAAGGCAAGGCGGAGGATGGGCGCAGTTGTCGAAACGCCCTCTATTTACCTCGATATGTCGGCCGAGGAGAACCTTAAAGAGCAGTACCGCGTGCTCGGTCTGCCATCGTTCGAGGGGATAAACGAGCTTCTTGAACTCGTCGGGCTGGAAAGCACCGGCAAGAAAAAGGCAAAGAACTTCTCTCTCGGAATGAGGCAGCGCCTCGGGATAGCGATAGCCCTCTGCGGGGATCCCGACTTTTTGGTGCTCGACGAACCCGTAAACGGCCTTGACCCGCAGGGGATAGTCGAGATACGCGAGCTTATACTTCGGCTCAACCGCGAGAAAAATATAACCGTTCTTATTTCGAGCCATATCCTTTCGGAGCTTTCAAAGCTTGCGACCCACTACGGCTTTATCGACGGCGGAAGAATGATAAAGGAGCTCTCTGCCGAAGAGCTCGACGCCGCCTGCCGCAAGTGCATGCGTATAGAAGTCACCAACGCGCCTGCGCTCGCAAGGGTGCTCGACGGAATGGGCGTTGAATACAAGATACTCTCGGAAACCGAAGCCGACGTTTTTGCGAAGCTCAACGTCACCGTTCTCACCAACGCCCTGACGGCGGAGGACTGCGAGCTCGTTTCGGTCACCGAGCGCGACGAGAGCCTCGAAAGCTATTATATCAACCTCGTGGGAGGAAACTGATAAAAGGAGGCAGGGGGAAATGAGCTTACGGAATCTTCTCGGCGCCGATTTTGCAAGGCTTGTGAGGATCAGGCTTTTTTGGATATCTCTTGCGGCGTCGGCCGCTTTGGGCGTGTGCCTGAGCCTTGATTTCAAAGACGAGCCCGTGTCTCTCATTCTTATCAGCGTCCTTTTGCTGCTGTATGTGCTTGGAGTGTTCCCGCCGCTCTTTTGCGCCCTTTTTGCCGGAAAAGACCTCTCCGACGGCCTTGCGAAGAACCGCATAGCCGTAGGAGCAAAAAGGCACAACATTTATATATCGCTGACGGCCGTCTGCGCGGCGGTGCTGTATCTCAATTACGCGGTATTCGAGCTCACGGGTATGCTGTGCATAGCTATCGCCGAAAAAAGGGTGCCCGTTAAGCCCAATTTTTTGCTGAGTATGGCGTGCGTAGTCTTTATATGCTTATCGCTCACGGCCATACTTATGCTGCCCGTTGCGGCGCTTAGGCGAAAGACTGCCGCCGTCGCGGTCTGCATTATGATAATGCCTGTTCTGCTTGTCTGTGAATTGAGTATGTATTTTAAGCTCTCTCAACCCGAATTTGAGACCGAAATTTACGAATATTCCCGCGACGGCAGCGAGCAAAAAGAGCTTATCCCGCTCGAAAAGGTGCTTGAGATGTATCCCGACGCGGAGGTAAGGGAGACCGAAGACTGGATAGACGTTACGGTCACATATCCCAATGAAGAATATATAGGCGGCGCAAGGCGGGCGATATACGCCTTTGCGGAAAACTTCCTTCCCTTCGGGCAGATAGTAAAGCTGCCGCGGGCCGACGACCCCGTTGACGCAAAACTTTTGAAAAATGCGCTGTCTTTGGCGGCGCGCTCGGCTTGCACTGCGGTCTTTTTCACTGCCATAGGCGTCCTGATTTTTAAGAGGAAAAATATAAATTAGCAAAGGAGTTTTATTATGAGAAATCTTTTGTCGGCGAATTTCTGCCGTTTATTAAAAAATAAGCTTTTTTGGTTCTTAACGCTTTGCCTGCTCGTATGGTCGGCAGTGTCTTCTTACGACAACGCCTGCAATCTTATAAACAACCCCGGTCCGTACGGCGACATCGTGATCGGGATGGGCGTCGCCGTTCCCGAGTCGGTCTGCTTCGATAGCGGCCCGGTCGTTTTGGTGATAATACCCGTTTTCGCGTCGATGTTTCTCGGGACCGAGTTTTCGGACGGAACGATGAGAAACAAGATAATAGTCGGGAACACCCGCGGCCGTATCTACCTTGCTAACTTTATAACCGTCTCTGCGGGCTCGCTAATATTCTGCGCGGCGTGGCATATCGGCTCGCTCTCTGCGCTGCCGGTTTTGGGGATATGGCGCGCCGGAGTCTTCGGCTGGCTGCTTTTGGTACTTAAAAGCGCGCTGTTCTGCGTTGCGTTTTCGGCTGTCCTCTGCCTTATAAGCCACATCATCACAAACAAAGCCGCCGTCGCGGTTTTCGAGATAGTTTTCGCGCTCGCGGTAATTATGTTGGGGAGCCTTTTATACAACAGTCTTTTAGAGCCCGAAATGGCGTCGAACGGAGTTACCATCTCGACCAACGAAAACGGCGAAACGGTAATGCAGCCGATCGCGCCCCACCCCAACCCCGAGTATATTCCCGAACCGCAGCGAAGCGTTTATAAGCGGATTTTGAACGCGCTCCCGAGCGGTCAGGCCATACTTCTTGCCAACACCGCCAGCTCCGACGAAGAGCAGCTCGACCAGCCGCTCTATGCCTACTGCGCGTCTATCGCGATAACGGCGGCGTTTACGGTCATCGGGCTTATGCACTTTAAACATAAAGACCTTAAATAGGGGTGTTACTTATGCTGAACCTTCTTTCTGCGGGATTTGTAAGGCTGCGTAAGAGCAGGCTGTTTTGGCTCTTTATCGCCGCCGAGACGGCTTGGAGCGCTTTTCTGGCTTGGCTGCTTTATTACTACGGCAACATAAGCGGGAACCTCAGAGTTTCCGCATTTATGCCGATGTTTTATCTCTGCATCGTTGAGGCGGTATTCTGCGGCTTTTATATCGGCACCGACTACTCCGACGGCACTGTCCGCAACAAGCTCACCGTCGGGCAGACGAGGGAAAACATCTACCTTTCAAATCTCATAATATGCATCGTTGCGGGCGCGGCCGTCCTGCTCACGCATATAGTTGTGTTCCTTGCCGTGGGGCTCCTGTTTTTAGGACCGATCGTGCTCCCGCAGATGCTCTTTATAAAGGTCATCTGCGCGATCTTCAACGTTGCGGCCTGCGCCTCGCTCTTCACGATGATATCTATGCTCTGCTCAAAAATGGCGACTGCAACGGTTGCGAATATATTCGTATCCTTGGGAACGATAGTTGCGGGAGTCTACGCCTTTGCATTTTACAGCGAACCGAAATATCTCCCCGACGGCACCGCCAATTACCGCTATATCGGCGGGGCGGCAAGGGCGGTTTTATGGTTTTTTGAATCCGTTCTGCCGTCCTCCTCGGCGCTTGTTGTTATGGCGCACGATTCATATTTTGTCTGCCTCAGAGTGATGCTCTGCTCGCTCGTCGAGGCTACGGTATTCGCTCTTATAGGGCTTTGGGCGTTCAAGAGAAAGAACATAAATTAGGGGACGTTATGTTGAATCTGATGTCCGCCGGATTCTACCGGCTTTCCCGCAGTACGGCTTTCCGCATTTTTGTCCTTTACTCGGCGCTCTGCGGGGCGCTCAGCGCCGTCTCGACCTGTATCTATCAGCCGGAAACGGGGCAGGAGTTTTCGCTCTTCGGCTTCGCAATATTTATTCCGATGTTCGCGGCGCCCTTTACCGCGGTTATCCTCGGGAGCGAGTTTTCGGACAACACTGTCCGAAACAAAATAATCGCGGGGCACACCCGAGCGGAAATATACTTTTCATATATAGCTGTCGCGGCGCTCGCTTCGGCGGCGATGTGCGTTCTTTCAGCGGCTGTGCATTTTATCGTCGGGCTGCCGATTCTGGGCTTTACGGAAATGCCGCTTTCCGAGCTTGCGCTTTTCTTTGCCATCGGGATATTATCAACCGCGGCGATGACGGTGATCACCGCCGTCATAACCGTCTGCACACATTCGCGGGCGGCTGCGGCTGCCGTCTGCGCCGTCGCGGCAACAGCGATGATAGTCCTGAGCGCCGAGATAGGGCTCCTGCTGAAAGAGTCGGAATATCTGACCGCTTCGGACTTTGAGGCGGTCACAATATACGGCGACGGTCTTACGCAGGACGACAGGCTTATTCCCAACCCGAATTACCCGACGCCGCAGGAGCGCGAAAGGCTGGAATTTTTATACGACTTCCTGCCGGGCGGCGCGGCTGTACAGTGCGTTTGGCTCGAGGCAGAGCACCCCGCGCGGGTGTTGGGGTTTGAGATACTATGGCTTGTGCTGCCTGCGGCGGCGGGGTACTTTGTCTTCGAAAAAAGGAATTTGAAATAAAAGCGGGGATTAAAAGTTTTCGGTCAAGCCTTTCTCAAAAAGATAGGCGTTATTTCTATCCGCTCGCACTTCGCGGGCATATATGGCACCGCCCGCTCGTGCTTGCGGAGA
>CANRLU010000076.1 GCA_947631535.1 uncultured Clostridia bacterium
GAACGACAGATGCGGCGTGACTATGTTACCTTTATATCACTCTTCGACGCCGCATTGTCTCCCCATTTGCCGAGCGGGGAGCGAGGCAAACGAAAGCAGGCGTTTATTTCCGCCGCATTACCCTCGCCGTAGCCCCATTCCCCGAAATTCCCTCTGATTTTCCGCCTTTCCTCCCTCAAGCCTTGACATTTCCCACAAAAATGTGGTAAAATTAACTTATCTTTTTTGGGGAGGCTTACATATGAAACTGAATACAAAGCAAACCGTTCTCATCGGGCTGTCGTTTGCCTCTATCCTTGCGTTCTGGCAGTTTTACGATCAGGTGATCCCCGTGATACTCGAAAACCATTTCGGCAGATCCACCTCGGTGACCAATGCCATAATGTCTATCGACAATATCCTTGCGGTGTTCCTGCTCCCCATCTTCGGCAGGCTTTCCGACAGGACGCGCACCCGTATGGGCCGCAGGACTCCTTATATTCTTTTCGGGACCGTGGCGGCCGTGGCGCTTATGGTGGTTCTCGCCGTTCTCACCGAGCATACGAGCTTCTGGGGCTTCTTCGTGTTCCTTATGCTCCTTCTCGTCGTGATGAGCGTTTACCGCTCTCCGGCCGTGGCCTATATGCCCGACGTCACCCCGAAGCCCCTGCGTTCAAAGGGCAACGCCGTCATCAACCTTGTGGGATATGTCGGCGGCATATTCGCGATGCTCGCCGCGCAGCTGTTTCTTAAGAGCGACGTTCTCTCCGACGGCACCATAAAATACCGCAGCTTTATCCCAATATTCGCCGCGATAGCGGTATTTATGCTTATAACCGTTCTTATAACCGTTTTTACCCTCAACGAAAACAAGATCGTGCGCGAATCCGGCGTGAGCGACGGCGAGCCCGAAGAAGAGCGCAGTCCCGGCGGCAAGCTCGACAAAGACGTGTTCAAAAGCCTCGTTTTTATCCTGCTCTCGATATTCCTGTGGTATACAGCCTACAACGGCGTAACTACTTCGCTTTCCCGCTATTTTGAATCCGAGTTCAAAATAGGGGCGGGGCAGTCGGCGATATACGTTACCGTCGCGACTGCCGCGGCAATCCTCTCTTTCGTGCCTCTCGGCGTGCTTTCTTCAAAGCTCGGCCGCAAGACAACGATACTCCTCGGCATAGTTCTGATGACTGTCGGCTACGGAGCTATGTATTTTTTGAACAGCGTGAGCGTAATTATGTTCGTCATCTTTGCCCTGGTTGGAGTGGGCTGGGCGGCCATAAACGTCAACTCTTTCCCGATGGTGGTGGAGATGTGCCGCAGCGCCGACGTGGGCAAATACACCGGCTATTACTACGCCTTTTCGATGGCGGCGCAGATATTCACTCCGCTCCTCTCCGGCTTCCTGATAGACAACCTTAACCTCGGCTACAGGATACTCTTCCCCTATGCCGTGGTGTTCTCGGTGCTCGCCTTTATCACGATGTGCTTTGTAAGGCATGGCGACTCCAAGCCCGAAAAGAAGGCTTCGCTGCTCGAGCACTTTGACGTTGACGCCGACTGACGCTTTAAACTAAATGACCGCTTGCCTTATCGGCAGGCGGTTTTTTATGCGGCGAATCCTTTTCGGCCGGAATTTCGACTTATATATCGAAAAAATATAAAAAAATTTTTTGCGCATGCAATATTTTCGGCTTTTAAACAGTATTAGATATATAGAGAATGTTCCTCGCCACCTGCGGGCGGCGGCAGATTCTTAAGAAATGATTAAAATTCGATTACAGTTTTAATATTCTATTGAAAAGCGCAGACGTTGGTGATATAATCAATATGTTAAAGCGCAAGAAGTGGATTGTGCTCTTAATCGAATAAAATCAAAGGAAAGGAGATGGCAGCAGGAATGGCAGAAACAGTCGCGGCGGCTCAAAAAGAGCCGATAATATCCATTAGAGGGCTTACTAAAGTATTCACCCTCGGCAAGGAGAAGGTTTATGCGCTGAACGGTATCGACCTCGACGTTCAGGAAAACGAGATCATCTGCCTTCTGGGAACTTCCGGCTCAGGCAAATCCACGCTGCTCAATATGATGGCGGGCCTTGAAAAGCCCACCAAGGGCAGCATAACGATCTTCGGCGAGAGGATCGATAAGATGAGTGAGCGCAAGCTTGCCATATTCAGGCAGAAAAATATGGGCTTTGTATTTCAGGCCTACAATCTTCTGCCGAACCTCACCGCTATCGACAATGTGAGCCTGCCGCTCGCGTTTGCCGGTGTCAAGCGGAGGATAAGGGTGAAAAAGGCAAAGAAGATGCTCAAGCTCTGCGGTCTCGGAAAGAGAATGAGGCATAAGCCCACCCAGATGTCGGGCGGTCAGCAGCAGAGAGTCGGCATAGCGAGGGCATTTGTCGCAACGCCGAAGATAGTCTTTGCGGACGAGCCGACGGGCAACCTCGACACGCATACGACCATCGAAATTATGGAGATGATGGTGAGGATGTCGAGGGAAAATCACCAGACTCTGATAATCGTCACCCACGATACCGAGATAGCCGCCTATGCCGACACGATATATCACATTATCGACGGCAGGATATGCTCGGTGGAAGACAACAGAGATCATCAGGCGCTGCCGCCCGAAGGGCATATCGGCGACCTCGCGTCAGACGAGCCCGACGGCGGGAACGAAGAGGCCGAACCCGAGCTTAAAATGCCCGAGAGCGAAGCCGAAAGCCCGCCGCAGGAAGAGGAGATAGGCAGGATACTTGAGAATTCGCAGATACCGAATACCATAAGTACGGAGGAATGATACATATGAGAAAATTTGTTGTTTTTATAGTCAGCCTTGTTGTTATTATGAGCACGCTCAGCGTCAGCGCGTTTGCGGCGCAGGGTGCCGCGCCTTCGTTCAGCGCAAGGTTCACTGACGTAAGCGTTACGAGCGGGACTATCCCAGCAGGCAGCAGCTTTACAATAAGCTTTAATATCACGACCGACCCCGGCTATTACGGCGGCACCGCTTCCGTCACCGTTTCCGGCAACGGCTTTACCGTAGACGGCTATCTTGCGAGCCGCGAGATATCCTCGCTTGAGGAAGGCACTCGGTATTCGATACCCGTTTACTGCGACGCAAGTCTTGAGAGCGGAAGATATCCCCTCACTCTCACCGGCACCTATACCGTGAACGGCGAGACCGTCACCGTTTCGCAGGTGCTCAATATCAACGTCTCGAATTACACTATGCCCACTCTTCCCGACGATATCGACCCCATCGTGACCCTTAACGTCACCTCGGCTCCCGATCACGCGGTAAACGCCGGCGAGACCTTTGACGTAAGCTTCTCCTCGTTTGTAAACAACGTTTACGGCCTCTATGCGCAGGGCTATTCTCAGGGTACCGTTACCGTTTCGGGCAGCGGCTTCACCCTTGCCGGCTCGCTCGCCGAGCAGCCTGTTTCGAGCGGCTCCGCAAGAATAAGCGTCCTCGTTGACTCGACCGTTGCCACCGGTCGCTACCCCGTGACCGTCACCGTGACTTATGAGGTAAACGGCAAGGAGTATTCCGACTCCGCGATCTTGAATATCGACGTCACCGGCAAGGAAGAGGAAAGCGGCGAAGAAGAGGTAAAAAGCGCTTCGTTCAGGCTCACAAGCGCCTCTATTCCCCAAAAGCGCGGCCGCTCTAACCTCTCCACCACCCTCAGCCTCGAATTTGTGAACACCACCGATTATCCCGCCGAGAACGTCAAAATAAAGCTCTCCGGCCTCGGCGACATCATTTTGGACACCTATACCGACACCGTTGACGGCGGCGTTGCGAACGGCGGGCAGACGGTAAGCGCCTCCTTCCCGATAAAGTTCCCGGAATTCCCGACCGCTCAGACCACCCTTGTCGCGGAGCTCTCCTTTGACACCGACGACGGTCCCAAGACCGAGAGCTTCAATATCTACCTCCAGGCCACCGAAAACAAGCAGGAGCAGGAGACCCCCGAATCCGCGGCCCTCACTCCCAAGGTAATAGTTTCGAGATATGACATCGACGTTGACAACGTTACCTCCGGCGCGGAGTTTACCTTCTCCTTCGTTTTAAAGAACACCTCCACCGAGAAAGACCTCAAGAATATGACCGTAAACGTAACCCCGCAGGCCTACACTTCGGGCACCGGCGGAGCTTCGAGCGGCCCCGTATTCAGCTTTATCGACGGCACCAGCTCGTTCTACACCGACGTTCTCGAAAAGGATTCCGAGCTCGAATATTCCATCAGGCTCAAGTGCTCGGCCTCGGCCGGAGCCGGCAGCTACCCGATAAACATCTCCTTCAACTTTGAATATGCCAACAACGGCGGCTATTCTGCGAGCAGCGGCGATATGGACATCAACCTGCCCGTCTCGCAGCCTATCAAGTTCGAGCTCCTCGAGTGGACCGCTCCGACAGAGTGCCCGCAGAGCGGCGTGCCGCTCAGCTTCCAGTATTACAACAAGTCGCGCAACCCGATGACCAGCCTCGTTATAAGCGCCGAGGGCGACTTTGAGATGCCCGTCCAGACGATAGGCACCCTTGCCGCCTCGAGCTACGACTTCTTCAACGGCACCGTAACTCCTTCGGCCGACCTCAATGTGGGCGACACCGGCACCTGCACCCTCGTCTTCACCTTTGAAGACGCCGCAGGCGAAGAGCAGCGCATCGAAGAGACCTTTGAAATGACCGTTACCGAGGGTTCCGCCGACGGAATGATGGGCGGGCCGGACGGCATGGGCGGCTTTGGCGGTATGGACGGCGACTTCACTATTGGCTACGGCGTCGTTGACCCCGGCTTTAATCCTGACGGCAGCGTTCCCGCCGACGGCGACGCAGTTGACGGCGAAGGCACGGGGCTCCCGCTCTGGGCTAAGATCGCCATTCCCGTGGGCGCGGCTCTTATAGTTATAATAATAGTAGTGGTCGTGGTGAAAAAGGTAAAGGCCAAGAGAGAGCTCGATGACGACGAGGATTGAGCACGGCAAAGCTTTTAAAGCCTGAAACTGACGAGGTATATGTATGAAAAAATTTGATATTTTCAGCTTTGCCCTGACTAACTTCCTGCGCCGAAAGGCAAGAAGCGCTCTCACGGTACTCGGAGTTATCATCGGCACCGCGGCGGTCGTGATAATGCTGTCGATAGGCATAGGAATGAACAAGGGCTTTGAAGATCAGGTGAGCTCCTGGGGCGACCTTAAAACGATCCGCGTTTACCCCTATACCGGTCAATATAACGAGGAGACCGGCGAATACGAGATGCCCGACGAGACCGAGCCTCTCGACGATATAACCGTCCAGAAGTTCCGCGACGAGTTAGAGAACGTCAAGGCGGTGTCTCCTACCGACTGGGGCTGGAGCTATATGATAAAAGACAATAAAGAAAGGAACGACGCCGGAAGCATAAGCCTGCTCGACGCATCGGCTATGGCTGATATGGGCTACGAGGTTATTTACGGCAGGCTCCTTGACGAGCGCGACGTCGGCACCACCAACTTCGTTATGGCTTATAACGTTCCGTTCAACTTTTATAATGCAAGGACGGAAGACCCGAAGTATGGCGAATACGCCAAAGCCGGCGAAGAATTTCCCTTCGACCCTTTAAGCGATAAGGTGAAGTATGCCTTTACCTGGTATTACGGCTATCTTAGGCAGGCGGTGGACACCACTAAGCCGCGAATCGTCCCCGAAGAAGCGCAGTGCGTAGGCGTTCTTGTCCAGAACGAGACCAACATAAAGAACTACGGCTATGATTACGACTGCGATATCTATATGGATATCAACGGCTACTACGCTATGCAGGAGCGTCTCCAAAAGAATCAGAACAAGTATTACGGCACCGAAGAGGAAGTCGGCATATCAATAGGCGGCACGTCCTATTACGTCAACGGTCAGCAGGTAAACTTTGCCGACGGCAGAGAGAATAAATACAACTCGGTCATAGTAATAGTTGACGACGTTGACCATGTAAGAGACGTTTCGAAGACGCTTATAGATATGGGCTTTGAGACGAGCGGCGCTATGGACTCGCTCGACAGGATGCAGGAGCAGACGAAGTTCCTGCGCTCTATCCTCGGCGCTATAGGCGCTGTGGCGTTCTTCGTCGCGGCGATATCCATCGCCAACACGATGGTAATGTCGATTTACGAGCGCACCCGCGAGATAGGCATTATGAAGGTCATAGGCTGCAAGCTCAGCGATATAAGAGGAATGTTCCTTGTTGAGGCGGCGATAATCGGTATCGTCGGCGGAGCTTTGGGGGTTGCGTTCAGCTACGGGATATCTGCACTTGTAAACAAGCTCGCCGCCGGCGGAGGAATGGAAGCTTTCGGCATTTACTCCTCCGACTCGGTGCTCTCGATAATCCCGCCGTGGCTCGACCTTGCGGCGCTCGTCCTCGCGACGGCCGTAGGCGTAATATCGGGACTCTATCCCGCCATCAGGGCGACGAGGCTCTCGGCTCTTGAAGCCATCAAGAACGAGTAGCGCATTAAAACAGGCATCAGGATTTTTCATTATTTTTTCCTTTTCTGAAAGGCGCGGTTCCGCGAGCGTTCGCCGGAGCCGCGCTTTTTGTTGGGAGCTGAGGATTTTCGCATTGTCTGCTTTCAATATTGCATCTTACGCGCCGATGTGGTATTATTATCACAGTAATTTTCGGAGGTGCTCACAATGTATACAGCTAATGAAAAAAGGTACGGAAAAATGGTGTATAACCGCTGCGGAAAGAGCGGCCTGAAGCTTCCCGCGGTGTCGCTCGGACTGTGGCAGAACTTCGGCTTTAAAAGCTCTTTTGCCAATATGGAGGCGATGATACGCACGGCTTTTGACCTCGGCGTTACGCATTTTGACCTCGCCAACAACTACGGAAATCCGTATAACGGCAGCGCCGAGGAGAATTTCGGGCGTATCCTTAGGGATATGCGCGGTTACCGCGACGAAATGATTATTTCTACCAAGGCGGGATACGAAATGTGGCCCGGCCCCTACGGCGACAGAAACGGTTCGCGGAAATATCTTATCGCTTCGCTCGATCAGTCGCTCAAGCGTATGGGTCTCGAATATGTCGATATCTATTATCACCACGTTTTCGACCCCGAGACCCCTCCCGAGGAGACCGCCCTTACGCTCGACGCCGCCGTGAGGCAGGGAAAGGCGCTGTATGTGGGGATATCCAACTATAACCGCAGTCAGACGGAGGCCATACTTAAAATATTCCGCGAGCTGCGCACGCCTTTCGTTGCCGTTCAGCCGAGCTATTCTATGCTCGACCGCTGGGTGGAGCGCGACGGGCTCGACAAATTCTGCCTTGAAAACGGCCTCGGACTTGCGGTGTTCTCGCCGCTCTGTCAGGGGCTGCTCACGAATAAATACCTTGACGGCGTACCTGCGGATTCGCGAATTGGCAGGGGAGAGACGTGGGTCGGCAGCAGGCTCGACGAAAAGATGGTCGGTCGCCTCAACCGGCTGAACGACGTCGCAAAAAGCCGCGGGCAGACTCTTTCGCAGCTCGCCCTCTCTTGGATCTTGAACAATAAGGCGGTCGCTACGGTGCTCATCGGCGCGAGCAGACCGGAGCAGATCGTCGAAAACGTCGGGTGCATTGAACATCTCGGGTTTACCGAGGACGAGCTCAAAAGCATTGAAGAGATTCTGAAATAACGGTATAAAACGAACGGGAAGCCTTTTTTGAAGGCTTCCTTTTATGTGTTCCCATTCCCTGACGCCTTGCCGAATAAGCCGCCGCTGTGCAGTTTAAATCGCTTCACAATCCTTCGATTATATGTTACAATAAAATTATAGCGCTGAAAACGGCTCCTCTGAATTTTAATCTGTTCCCAACCTTTTTCGGGCAACGCGTGTCTAATTATCGAAAGCTTTCAGAAAGGGATTGATATAATGCCTCATCTTACATGCTCCGACGGTACGCTGGTGCTTTTGACTCTCACCGGCGACCCTACCGCTTACGATGAACTCGTCAGGCGGTATGAAAAGCGTGCCCGCGCGGCTGCGTATGCCGTTATACATAACGTTCACATAGCCGAAGACGCGGCCCAGGACGCTTTTTTGGCTGCGTGGCTCAAACTTGACCGGCTTCGCGAACCGGAAAAGTTCGGGATATGGGTGTCGCGTATCGCCGGAAACTGCGCAAAGAATATGGCCCGTCGGTTCAGGAACTATCTCAGTCTCGACGACGTAGAAAACCTCGAATATATGCGCTCCGACGACGGCGACCCCGAGCAGATGCTCCTGAGTGAAGAAGAGGCAGGACTTATGCGCCGCGGGCTGCGAAAGCTCCCCGAACGCTCGCAGCAGGTGGTTTATCTGCACTATTACGAGGATATGAGTGCAGAGCAGATCGCCGGCATTATGGGCATTTCGGTGGGGACAGTGAAATCGCAGCTTCACGACGGCAGAAAGAAAATGCGAAAGGAGCTATGCTCAATGGACGAAAAATTAAACGATACTTTGCTCACAAAAATCAGAAAGAAAATAGAAGAAGTAAAGAGCTGGCAGTTCAGAAACTCGAAGAAGGGCTTCGACAAGGTATATAAGGACGTTCTGAAGGACATCGACACGATGTCCGAATGCCGCGAGAAATACCACGCCCTCGCCGACGTTTTGATGCGCGGCTACTGGTGGCTTCCCGGCGAAAAGAACGATAAGCTGCTCGAAAGGATAAAGGAAGCCGCGCTCCTCGGCAAAAACAACGAGGTGATGTATTCCGTCTTATACCGCGAGTCACTGAAATACTGGGACGACGGCAGGCGCAACCACATCAAAAACGTGCAGATACCCTCGCTCAATCCCGCTGATTTTCGGCTCACGATAGCCGAACTCTGGCGCTGTTATGCCGACATCACCAAGCCCGAAAAAAAGGACGAGGCGCTTGAGGCTTACGGCAACGCCTTAAAGCTCTTAAAGCCCGACGAGCCGCTCTATTATGCGGTAGTCAGCTCTAAGGAAAACTATGAAAAAGCGGCGACGGAGGAGTTTATAAGCGACGATCAGAACCGCCTTCTCCTGGGCGGGGTGTTCGAGCTCGGGCTTTCGGGCGGAGTCAGGCTCGGAGACAGCCGCCACAGCGGCTTCGGCGAGCTTTATTCCTACAACCGCAACAACGGCTATATATTGGATAAGCTCTTTGCATGCGACGGGATGATGACCGCCGACATAAAGCCCGGCGAGAGCTTTACCGCCTCCGACGGCTCGACGCTGACCTTTGAATCGGACTGC
>CANRLU010000077.1 GCA_947631535.1 uncultured Clostridia bacterium
TGCTCGGACATTCTTCGCCGTCGTTCACTTTGTCGGTCTACGCTCATACCTCGCAGACAATGCAAGCGGACACGGCACGACGTATGCAAAGTTACTTCGACAGCCTACAGAAAAAAGCATAAAAAAATCCCCCGCTTTGAGTTTAACTCTCGGTGGGGGTTTTCCTTATAAAATAGTGACTTTAAATTCTGGTTGGGGTAAAATGTGGGGTCAAAACGGTTTTTTGGGTATGAAAAAAGCCCGTAAAACCGCAGCAATACGAGCTTTTCTCTTGGCGGAGAAAGAGGGAATTGAACCCTCGCGCCGGTTACCCGACCTACTCCCTTAGCAGGGGAGCCCCTTCACCGCTTGGGTATTTCTCCGTGGTGAATTAAAAATATATCGGAACGATTTCAGTAACATTTTGATTATACGCAAAACACTCCCGCTTGTCAAGTCCTTTTCGAGATTTTTTTGAAGCGCTTGAAATTTTCTCCGCTTTGCGCTATAATCTAAATAACTAAAAACAGGAGGCATCACCATGACAAAGCTTATCGACAGGATAACCGTAAACGCCCAGAGCAGTATAAGGATAGATTCAGGGAAGATACTCAGGTTCGACCCGTTTCTGCTCACCGAGGAGCCGCACGACGCTGACGTTATCTTTATCACCCACTCTCACCCCGATCACTTCTCGCCCGCGGACATAAAAAAGGTCTCGAAGCCCGAGACGCTCTTTGTGGCGCCGGAGTCTATGAAGTCAGACATCGAAAAGGCGGGAATCGACGCCGAAAAATGCGTTTTCGTAAACCCCGGGGAGAGCTCCGAGATCGCGGGGGTAAGCTTTAAAACCCTGCCCGCCTACAACATCGGCAGACCGTTCCACACGCCCGAGAGCAGATGGGTCGGCTACGCGGTTGAGCTTGAGGGCGAGCTTGTTTACGTCGCCGGCGACACCGACGGCTTGGACGAGATAGCCGAACTGCCGATAACTATAGCACTTATGCCCGTCGGCGGAAAATTCACGACCGACGCGCGCGAGGCGGCGGAATTCATCAACAAAATGAAGCCGAAGATCGCCGTACCGATCCACTTCGGCGGTATGCCCGGCACCGAGGGCGCAGACAGAGTGTTTGAGCAAAACGTCGGGAAGGATACTGAGGTAGTTCTGAAGATAGGAAAGTAATCTGCACCTTTCGCGCACTAAATTTTAAATTTTTGCGTCCTGACCTCAATCAAAACGCCCCCTCCGAAGACTTTTCTTCGGAGGGGGTTCTCTGTGTTTCTATCAGCGGTTGCGCTTGTAATACTCTATCGCTATCACCACAACGGCGGTGAGCGCCAGCATAATAAGCGCTATCAAAAGCGTGCCGGAATTGGCGGCTTTATTGTCTACCCCGTCGTCGTATACCTCGGCGAAGGCGTTGTGAGTGGCGGCCGTGGGAGCCGCTTCGGTAGTCGTCTCGGAGGTGGTGGTTGGCTCGGTGGTCGTAACGGGCTCCGGAGTCGTAGTCGGCTCGGTGGTAGTCACCGGCGGTTCCGTTGTCGTAGGCTCGGTGGTGGTCTCGGGCTCGGGAGTTGTAACGGGCTCCGTGGTAGTCGATCTTCTCCTTGTGGTGGTCGCCTGTGTAGTGGCTCTTGTGGTAGTCGCCCTTGTGGTGGTGACCTCTTCGGTGGTGGTAACGGGCGCCTCCGTCTCGTCGGGGACTGTCTCGGTATTCTCATCGACGGTCTCCGAGGGCTCATCGGTCACTTCTCCCGTGACTTCAAATTCCGGAACATCGGGCTCAGGAACTTCCTCGGGAGCGGGGTCGCTCGTCTCGGTGCCGGAGTAAACTATTGAGGTGGCGCCGTCAACGGGGACGGATATGCTGCCGGAAGTTCGCGCAGTCACGGTGTTGTAGATAAGGCTTCCCTCGACGGGAACGTTTATAACGCGGAAAGTGAGCGTTGCGAGAACGCCGTTGACTTCAACGTTGGTCTGCCCCTCTCCGAGCCAGGTGAGCTGAATGGTGGAGCCGTTTTTTACGCAGTAGTATCCCTGCAGGAGCTCCGCGTCGCTCGCCTCCACAAATTCAAGCTCGCTCGTGCTGTAGCGTATGCTGCACTGCAGCGACTTGAAGCCCGGGTTGCTGCTCAAAACGAGGTCTACGGTAAAGGTCTCGCCCTGGGGGGCATAGCTTGTCTGCACTATAGAGCAGACGCCGCGCACCTGCTCCTGCGAGGCGGCGCCCATCATAAGAACGACGGCGGTAAAAACGGCGATGACCGCCGCAAGTTTTTTAAACATAAAATCTTTCCTTCCAGTTAAGATAAATCATACGTTTCATATTATACCACTATTCCGCAATAAAAGCAACAGTCATTTTTGCAAATTAAAAAATTTTGATGAAAAATTATTATTGACAAAAAAACATTTGACAAACGGCGTGATATGAGTTATTATATAAGTATCTTTATGCGGTGTGCAACGGACGCACTGCCAAAAAATTTTTCAGGGAGGAAATAGAAAATGGTTGATATAAACTTCGTTTGGCTCAATTCCGTTCACGAACCCGGGTTTAATTACTTTGACGATCTGCACGACTGGTGGCTTTTAGTGCAGACGAAATCCTTCGCAAAGGTGCGGACCGACGGCGCAGAGGTAGTGGTTCCTCCGGATACCGTTATGCTCTACCCTCCCCATATGCCTGCCGCCTATGAGGCCTACGACGGCCCCTACGCCAATTATTACGTGAGATTCTACACTGATGAGGACTTCATAGAAAAGGTGAATATCCCCTTCGGCAAGCCCATTGCGCTCCGCTCCCCCGAGAGTATGGACAACCTCTTCAACGTCCTCGTGAAGGAGTTCTTCTCTGACTTTGCCTACAGTCAGCAGTCTATGGGAATGATACTGCGGCTTATGGTCATGAAGATTGCCGAATCGGTGGAAGACAACAGCATGACCGAGCAGCAGCGCGCCCTCATAAACCTGCGCTACGATATCCAGACCCGCCCCGATTACCAGTGGACGGTCAACGAGATGGCGCAGAGGGTCCACGTGAGCACGGGATATCTCCAGAGCATCTATAAAAAGCAGTTCGGCGTATCCTGCATGCAGGACGTGCTCAACCGCAGGGTAGACCTTGCGAAGGAATATCTGCAAAGCTCGGCGTATTCGTCGCAGAAAATAGCCCAGCTCTGCGGATACCAGAGCATCGAGCACTTCTGCCGCCAGTTCAAGATCATTGCGGGAATGAGTCCGCTTCAATATCGCAAACTCGTGCTTGCGAAGCAGAAAAAGCCCGATGATAATTAAACCTTAAGGAGATTTACTATGGAACACATTACGAGAATATTCTGCGCGGTCGTCATCGCCGCCCTGCTTTTTACATCTTGCGGGGCAAAGGCCACCTACAGCTACGAAGACAACGCGCCGTCGCTCGCGGAAGCCTATAAAGACTACTTCAGGATAGGCTCCGCCATCAACACCTGGAACCTCAACGACCCCGAGAGCAACGAGTATAAGATGATACTCAAGCAGTACAACACCCTTGTTTTAGAGAACGAATCCAAGCCCGACGCCCTCCACCCCTCGGAAGACACCTATAACTTCACTAATTTCGACAAGTTCGTGGACTTCTGCGAGGAAAACGACATCGTCGAGCGCGGGCACACCCTGCTCTGGCACTCCCAGTGCCCCGACTGGTTCTTCAAGGACGGCAACGGTCAGGCATCGGCCGACCTCCTCGTACAGAGGATAAAAGACCACGTCACCACGATAGTTTCCCGCTATAAAGGCAGAGTTGACACTTGGGACGTTGTAAACGAAGTCATCGCCGACGACTACGGTCTCAGGCGCTCCAACTGGTATAACATCGTGGGCGACTACGACGGCGACGGCGACAGCTACGATTTCATCGAGACGGCGTTTATCGCCGCGCGCGAGGCAGATCCCGACGCAAGGCTCATCATCAACGACTACAGCCTTGAAAGCTCTACCAACAAGGTCATAACGATGTATAACGCCGTAAAGAAGATGCTCGAAGACGGCGTACCGATAGACGGCGTAGGCTTCCAAATGCACATCGGCCTCGGAATGGACCTTGAGAGAATGGAAGACAATTTCAGGATAATCGCAAAGCTCAGAGAGATTAACCCCGACTTTATCATCGAAGTCACCGAGATGGATATGAACTGCTACAACGAGGACCAGAACGGCAACTCGATTCCTCTCTCGAAGGAGCAGGAGGAGCAGTTCAATGAGACCTACGTCGGCGTGTTCAACCTGCTTCTCGACCTTGCCGAGGAAGGCGTGCTCGACTCGGCGATATTCTGGGGTCTTCACGACGGCACCTCTTGGCTCAACGGTCACCACGAGACCTACCCGATGCTCTTCGACCGCGAAATGAAGATGAAAGACACCTTCTGGGACATCATCGACCTCCCGAGCAAAAGATAAAGTAAAATGCAAATATCCCCCGAAGATGTCGGGGGATATTTTTATGCGGTAAAATACGTTTACCCGTCCTTTAATTCTCTCACGGTGCGGCCGCCGATCACAGGGGTCTCGACATATTTTAAGATCTCATCGGGATCGTCGGAGAACTTATAGAGCTGCGAGCAGTTTTCGCGGATAAAATTCTTCTTTATCGCCTGCTCCATAACGGCGTGAAGCTCGTTGTAATAGCCGCCGATGTTATAAACCGCTATAGGCTTGTTGTGGCGGCAGAGCTGCTTGAGAGTGAGCACCTCAAAGAACTCCTCAAAGGTGCCTATCCCGCCGGGAACTACGATAAAAGCGTCGGCGCGGTCTTCCATTATCTGCTTGCGCTCGCGCATTGTTTCGGTGTAAACGAGCTCGTCGCAGAAGTCGCAGATCGCCTCTACCTGCTCGTTGTTAAAAAAGCTCGGTATTACCCCGACTATCCTGCCGTTTTTCGAGCGGACGCCTCTTGCGGCAGCTCCCATAAGGCCGTTGGCCCCTCCGCCGAATACCAGCGAATGACCGCGCAGAGCCATCTGCGCTCCGAGCTCTTCCACCCGGGAGATATACATAGCGTCGATCGTAGGCGACGCGGCCCCGAATACACAAATTTTCATAGCTGACCTCCGCAAATAAATATATATGTATATAATACCACATTTTTAAGAGCAATTCAAGATATGAGGGGAAATTTATCGGCGGACCGAAGCCTAAAGTTTCGGAGCGGGAAGACTAAGCAGAAATATACACTGCAAAAAGAGCAGGCAACCCGCCTGCTCTTTTAGTTATAAGATTTTGGCAGCTTTCACGGCGCTCCTGCTTTCTCTTTATCAGATCATTCTGGCAAAGCATAAGACAGGCCGAAATAAATATCGAAGCGACCGAAAACACCGCTATGTCGGCAAATCCGAATATCGGCGAAAGCAGGTCCGTCAGCAGAACGCACGGTATGCCCACTATAAGTCCGACAATAAATACGCATATCACAACGCGTAATTGCCATTTATCGCAATAAAGCCTTCTATTGCTCATAAGCGACAAAAACGAAACGATCAGATTCACAAAGGGTATAAATATTACCCACTTTATTTGAGATATCCTTTTCATAACGTCATCCATTTTTACGGAATAAGGTCGGCGCCAGAAAGCCGCCGAAGCGATGCCTTTTCAGCCTTATTTCAGGCTCTCTATGACCTTCTCGCGGAGCATCTCGCTGAATTTCGAGACGTTCTCCGTCTCGGGCTTCGCTCCCTCCGAGGTGAAGCGCATTTCAACTGGAGTCTCGTCGTTGAAGGGCTTCCACTCCGGCATCGGGGTGCCGTCGGCGTCATTGCCGTTCGGGTCGCCGGTCTTGATGAAGTTTACAAGGTAGTTCGCCATCTGCCGCGCGAGGTCGTAGTGGCGGCCTACGAACGGTCTCCAGCACTTCGCAAGCGTCTCGAAGAAGAACCACAGGTCTACCGAGTGGAAAGTCCCCGGATTGTCCCAGCCGGGAATGTCGGGCTCGAAGCGGTAATAATAGCCGTTCATCTCGTTGCCCGACTTCTTGCGCTCTGCAAACATAGCCTTTATCGACTGCTCTATTCCCGCGGTGCGCGCGCTGAAGCCCTTTTCGTCGAACTTCGCTTCGTCGAGCGCAAGGAATTCCTCCGCCCTGTCGCCGAATATCTCCTTTACCTTAGCGACGTATTCCTCGGGAGTTTTAGCCATAATTCCGCTGTGGAATTCGTCGGCGGTGTTGCCCGCCATAACGGGGACGTTGACGTATTTGCCCTCCAAGAAGAGCTTGGTCGAGTCTCCTACGAGGAACTTATCGTCCTGAACGCCGAACATTCTGCGGCCGAATTCGTTGTATTTCGCAAGAACGGTCTTGGCGTCTATCTTTCTCGCCTCGTCGATAGTCTTGCAGCCCAAAAAGTCCACAAACGCAGCGCCGTTCTTCTCGGCGTTTTCAAGGGTGTTCGGGGTGCCGAAGCCGCCTGTCGAGTAAGGGCTCCTGATTATGCCGCTCATAACGAGCGCGCGCTGGAACAGCCCGACGTTCTGCGGGCTCGCCATCTGATTCATAACGCTGCCGCCGCCTGCCGACTGTCCGCCGATGGTGATGCAGTGCGGGTCGCCGCCGAAAGCGGCTATGTTGCGCACTACCCATTTAATTCCCGCCTGCTGGTCGAGATGACCGAAATTCGCAGGGGCGTCGGGCTGGTCACGGGTGATGTCGGGGTGAGCCATAAAGCCGAAGACGTTGAGCCTGTAGTTTACCGTTACGACGATAATTCCCCTGCGGGCAAGGCGCTCGCCGTCGAACTCCATTTCGGCGGGATAGCCCCACTGGAATCCGCCGCCGAAGAACCACACGAACACCGGCAGCTTCTCGTCGGCCGACTTCGCGGGCGTCCAGACGTTGAGATAAAGGCAGTCCTCGTCCATAGCGATGTCGGGGTCAACGTGCCACTCGCGGCAGTAGATGTCGGTCCCGAGGCCGGGGGTGTCCTGAACGGATATCGGCGCAAAGCGGAAGCAGTCGCGCACGCCCTCCCAGTTTTCGGCGGGCTGAGGAGCGCGCCATCTGTTCTTACCCACGGGCGGAGCCGCAAAGGGTATCCCCTTAAAGGCGGTTATCCTCGGGTCGGCGGCCTCAATGCCGCGAACGACTCCGTTTTCTGTTTTAACGATCCTTAACATAATGTTCCTCCTTAATATTATTAAATTTTAAACCAGAGTAAATGATTTCAGATGGGCTCCGCCGCCCCTGAACGTCAGATAGAGCGCGTGAACTCCGTCGGGAATGGCTATCGGCTTCTCCGACTTGAATTCGTGCCAGATGTTCCAGCTTTCTATCCTTATCTCGCCGAGAACGGGTCCGTTCCATTCCGTCCTGACCTCTACCTTGCCGTGCATATAGCCGCGCGCGGTGATTCTTACGTCGCTAACGCCCTTGCAGTCGAGGTACTTAAAGCCCACGGTCGTGCCGTCGCCTATTCCTGCGACGTAGCCTATTTCTTCGTCGCCGTCTCTGCCGTCCTGGACGATTTTAGCGTTGCCGAAGTGCCTGCCCTCGTTTACGTTGAAGATGTTGCAGGCAAGATAAGCCGGAAACTCGCCCTTGCCCTCAAGAGGCCCGCCGTTGAGGCCGCAGGAAGTCATCTCGACCTGCGGGATTTTTCCGTCGGGCAGGACCTTTATCTTCTCGGCGCAGCCCTGCCTCGAGAACCAGGTACCGTTGGTCTGACGGTGGTAGAAGATATACCATTCGCCGTTTATCTCGACTATGCTGCCGTGGTTGTTGCCGGTGTTGCTTACGTTCATCTCGGCGGGCTTGTATGAAGATATCCCTATATCGCCGTTTGAGACGATAACTCCGCCGTATCTGAAGCCCTCGCGGGGGCTCTTTGAGGTCGCATAGCAGAGCTCGTGCATGACCTCGGAGGAATAAACGAAGTAATATGTATCGCCTATTTTGCGGATAGACGGCGCCTCGAAGAAGGCGTGGCCCTCAAAGCCGGTCCCCTCGGAATACATGCAGCCCGGGGCGATGATAACGGGGTCTTCGACGACCGTCAGCATATCCTCGCCGAGAACGGTTGCCTGAGCGCCGGTGCGGGAGCGGTCTCCCCTGCCGCAGAAGCCGGTGTAAAGATATGTCTTTTTGCCCTCGGTTATAACTCCGGGGTCAAACTGCGGCTCGTCGCCCTTTCTGTCGCCGAGGCGGGTGCCGTCGGGATAGTGAACATAGCCGTAAAATTCGTATCTGCCCGCGGGGGTGTCGCAGACGGCTACCGACACTACCGATACCTTGTCGAGGACGTAATAGAGGTAATACCTTCCGTCGGGACCTACGGTTACGTCGGGCGCGTAGAGGCACATTCTGCCGTCGGGGTTGAGCGGGTCTGAGGTCTTGGGGTAGATAACTCCCTCATAGCGCCAGTTTCCGAGGTCGTTTACGGGAGCCGACCAGCAGACGTAGTCTCCCATACAGAAGACATAGCCGTTATAGAAGTCGTGCGAACCGTAGACGTAAACCCTGTCGCCGAAGACGTAGGGCTCGCCGTCGGGGATATACTCCCAAGACGGCAGATAGGGGTTAAATGCCTGTTTTTTCATACTCATTCTCCTTTTTCTATTATTTTTGTTTCCTTTATAACATATCTCTTTGCGAGCTCCTCTTGGGTCATATCCCGACCGGAGCTCTTTTCCGCCGACAGCTTTTTCGCGGTATCGTCCCAGCGGAGCTCGGTAAGAAGATATCTCCCCGACTCATAGCCGTAGCCGTCGCCCTCGTCTTCATAAAGGGTAAAGGCGGCGTCGGCGCCGGAATAGATCTTAAGCGTTATCTCGCGGGGCTGCTCCTCGGTCGAGAGCGCGGGCTCGGCGAAGGGTATTATCGAACCCTCTTTAACGAAGAGCGGTATCTTATCTATCGGAGCGTCGGCTTCTATATACTGCCCGCCTTCGTAATATTTTTCGGTGTAAAAGTCGTACC
>CANRLU010000078.1 GCA_947631535.1 uncultured Clostridia bacterium
TTCTCGTTGAGATAGTCGAGAATGTCAGTCATAGTCGCGCCCTCGTCATACTGCTGAAACGCTTCTGTAATAAACGGCGCGGTCAGCGGGTCTATCTGAAAATGCCGCTCGCTGTCAATCGTATAACCGATAGGCATAGTGCCTCCGTTGTACTTCGCTTTCAAAGCGTTTTCGGTCATACCGCGAATGACCTTTTCGGATAAATCGGCGGAATAATATTCGGCATAACCCTCCAGAACGGATTCGAGGATAATTCCCTCTGCACCCTCGGAAATAATCTCCGTAGCAGAAGCGACCTTGACGCCGTTCTTTTTCAGCAGAGCCTTATACCTCGCGCTGTCATACCTGTTTCGGGCGAAACGGTCGAGTTTCCAGACAATGACCATATCAAATAAATGCTTGCCGCTGTCTTTGATCATATTCTGGAACTCGGGGCGATTGTCGGTTTTTGCAGAAAACGCGCGGTCGATATAATGCCGCAGAACGGTTATACCGTTTTTCTCGGCGAACGCGGTGCATTCGCGGATCTGCCCCTCGATGCTTTCCTCGCGCTGATTGTCCGAGGAATAGCGGGCATATATTACGGCAGTCATTTTTCTGCCTCCCTTATCATTCTTATCAATGTTTGCTTCAGCCTCTCGTTCATCGGCGACTTCGGGTCAAAGCACATCTCCACAAACTTTTCTATCTCGGGGTCGGTCTCGGACAGCCGCACCTGACATTCATAAACCTTTCCCTGCGGGCAGTCGGTTCGCCCAAAAATATAGTCGAGTGACACGTCAAAATAATCCGCATAGCGGGTCAAAACTGCGATGCTCGGCTCGGCGGTGCCGTTCTCATAGCGGTTCAGGCTCGACTGCTTGACGCCTACCACCTCGCCCATTTTCTCCTGCGACAGTTTAACGCCCTTGCGAAGCTCCCGCAGGCGTTTTGCGACAATGCTGACTTCCGGCATTTAATCATCTCCTTATGGCATGATTATAGCACAAATCAGAATTATTTGCAATAGCTTGTTCGCATAAATTTTGAAAAAGTTTCGTAGCAAGCACAGCAAGTGTAGCCACACTTGCGAAAAATTGCTTGCCGTTTTGACTTGAAGAAGCAAAACAGCAAGCAAATCCGGTGTATATACACACGGAGAATTTTTGTTCTTTGGGGTGCGGGTTGGCAGAACCGTCCCACCGCAAACGGCGAAACAATTTTCCCACATTTTGAGTCTGTTTCAGCCTAATGCGGGGAAATTCGGGAATCCCGATATAGCTGCCGAAGCACTGCAAAACAGCCGCCCAACGGATGCAAAAACAGAGCAAGGTGGTCCTTGCTCTGTTTTGGTTATTAAGCTTTTGAGGCGTTATCAGCCCTCGGATACCGAGAGGTTGTAATTGCCTTCGGCAGGTACGTCGATATCGGTGGTTTCTTCGTCGTCAAGCTTTTCGCTTGCGCCGAGTTCAAGCATTCCTCCGCCGTAGACGAGCGTAAGGCTTATCGTGTCGCCGGAAGAGGCGGTAATAATGCTGCCGTTCATTCCGAATTCGCTGCCGAGAACGAGCTCGAAGCTTTCGGTGCGGCTTCCGACGGTCACGCTGCGGGAGCCGAAGCCCACGCCATAGAAGACCGCCTTGCCGTCGGGACCGGTTACTGCCGCTCCGACAGAGGAGCTGAGCGAAACCGATGCATAAGGAACGGGATTGCCGTTTTCGTCAACAACGGTAAATTCGATGTTCACGGAGTCGGTGACGGCGGGAAGCGGAGTGGGCTGAGCATAGGGAGCTATGTAGCCGCAGACCTGGCAAACGCTTTCGCTGAATTCGTGGCGGAACGCCTGGCCGACATAGTCACCGTCAATGCAGACCTGCCAATGTGAGCTCTCGTTGTAGGTCCAAAGGAGCCTGTGGACGTGAACGGGCTTATTGACTACCTGAATAACGAAGTGCGCGGTAACGCTGAGGTTGCTCGCGGATCTCACAGTGACGGTCGCTATACCCTCGTCGACAGCGGTAACAACGCCGTTCTGGTTGACGGTTACAACGCTTAAGTCGCTCGAGCTCCAG
The DNA here is from genome assembly GCA_947631535.1 of uncultured Clostridia bacterium. Lineage (GTDB taxonomy): Bacteria > Bacillota > Clostridia > Oscillospirales > Ruminococcaceae > Faeciplasma. The sequence goes on from CANRLU010000078.1 coordinate 2,052, forward strand.
ATAAGGTCGTCGGGCAGAGGAATTTCGTTTCCGCTGCCGTCATAAGCCTTGAGGACGAGCTGAGAAGGATTGCTGCCTTCAGTGAGAACGAGGCTGTAGCTGACGTTTTCGATGCCTTCAAAGCCTGTAGTGTCGGGAACAAGGGTTATGCTGCCGTCGGTGGCGGGCTTATAGACAACTACGGTCCAGGTAACGCTCATTGTTCCCGCCTTGTTGGTCGCAGTGAGGAGGTAAACGCCGGGGGCGTTCGGGGTGAACGTTACGGAATTGCGGCTGTCGGAATTTTCAATAAGAGTGCCGTAATTCGCAAGCGGGGTCCCGTCTGCAGCGGCAACGCTCCATACGAACGGACCGTTGAGACTGTCGACCTCGCTGCCCTCGCCCTCGGAAGGATCGACGATCCCGGGAGGCGGAGTGGTCCCCTGCGATTCGGAATTAGAAACGCCGTCGGCGGTTATTATGAGCATAGACTCGGAAGAGAAAGGCAGGTTATCTACCCAAAATCTGCCGGTTGACCCGTCATAGGTCCACTGGCTGTAATATGTGCTGTTTATCTTGGGAGTGTAGCGAGCATTTAGTGAGTCGTATACGCCGACATGTACATTTTCAGCCTTGGGAAGATCATATCCCTGTTTTGCGACGATATATCCTTCGTACGATACGCCTGCCTCACCGCTGGAAGGAACGATGTAAAGCCCGACGGAATCCTCGGTTGAGGCGTAGCCTTCCCAACGGGTTTCATCCCAAGTATAGCCCTCGGCAGTGCAGACCTTTACCTTTACCATTTCCTTGGGCGGCTGGTGAAGCATATTGTTGTAATACTGAGCTGCTACGTCAACGCTTTCGCCGAGAGTGATATACTTGGTCATACCCTGAGTATAATCAGCAGAGATAAGGTAATCCTCAGCGTCGGGAATTGCGTAGAATATCTGAGTAGACTTCGTGCAACCGTTGAGGGTAACGGTGAGGGTCGCGGCTCCGGTTGTGCCGGGAGCATAAATGCTGAGCGCGTCGGTGCTGAGGCTTACCGTCGCCTCTTTTTGATAATACGCTCTGGTGGGGATATCGTTTACGGTGAGGGTGAACGGGTCGCCGCCATCGTCGTAATACTGCCAGTTCGGGTCGGTTATCTCCCAGACACACTCGGTTATTACTGGAGCATTCGCGCCGTTGAAATCGACCGGAACGATATCCTCAATCCTGATGTCTATAGACTGGTTGGGAATAAGTGTCTCGTAGTTTTCGATAGAGAAACTGAAATCGGTGATCTCGGAGGCTCTCGCCTTTACGGTGATAACGACCGTGGCGGTCTTGCCAGCCTTTTCGAGGGTGATGACCGCGGTGCCTTCGCCGACGGCGGTGATATAACCGGTCTCGTCGACAGTGGCAACGGTCTCGTCGCTCGAGGTATAGGTTATGTCGCCATCAACGCCGGTGTTGTCTATTACGGTGACAGAAGCCGCGTCGCCGACATAGAAGTCGCCGTATTCCCAGACAGCGTTGAGCTCGCCTTCGGCGGCAACCTTGTCGTTGATCTGGAATACATACGCCGCGTCATGCGCGCCGTAGTCGCCGCAGAACACATAGAAGGTCCCGTCGTCCCAGGTTACGTCATACATGCCGTAAGGGCCTTCCTCGTAATAGGTCTCGGGGTTAGGAAGAACGCAGGTATAGGTGTAAGTGTGAAGGTCTTCGTCGTAGAAGAGCTGAGAGTCGATGGGGTCGCCCATATAATGCTCAACAAGGTTTCTGCCCGACGCAATCGCACTTTCAACATATTCTTCCTTTACGGTGTAGGTGACATAGGGGTCAACCTCTATTGAGGCGATAGAGCCCACGCCGTCGTCAAACGTGCATTCAAAGAGATAGGTGCCGTCCTCCTGCTCGGTGAGCGAGGCAGCGTTGGCAACGAGCACAGGGTCGGAGGTGTCGACAAGAAGGTCGAAGGAGATGATGTCGCCGGTCATATCCATTTTATGACCGTTGAAGGTGGGCCAGGTGGACGGGTCGTCGATATAGATGTTGTCGGCATTGACTATGGTCGCGCCGGACATCTCGTCGATATAGTAGTCGTAGTCGCCCTCGCCGAATGCGGCAATTTTGAATTCAAGCTGAGTGCCGTCGGGAAGTATCTCATATTCGCCGGTCTCGTAGTCCAATACGTTTTCGCCGCTGTAGGCAAAGCCCATATTCATAAGCTGAAGCGAGAACGGATAAGGAACATTTACGCCGGCTTGCTCGTCATAGCTGAAGGGCGTTCTCGGGAAGTCGGTAATATAGGTGCTGAAGTAAACGTCGCCGGTGTTCTTGTCGGAGACCTCGAACATCAGGACCTTTGCGTCGCGGAGCTGATAGATCTCGAAGTAGTTTATTCCGTCGAGATATCCGTCGCCGTCGGGCGAAATCGTGAAGTTGCCCTGGTAATAAGGTCCGTCGTTATACATCTGGGCGATATCCACGTCAAACGGGTTTGCGCCGAGAAGAGCGGGTATGCTGTCATACTGAGTGAAGGTGCCCGCCATACCGTAGAAGAGTCCGTAAACTTCGGGTTCGATAAATACGGTGTCGTCAAGCTTTTCGTTGTAGTTGCCCTCTCCGTCGGAGACCTCGTACCACTGAATGTTGTCGAAGGCAGGGGCGGCGGTCCAGTCGCCGGCAAAGCCCATAAACGGCACGCCGACAGTCGGGAGCTCCTCGCCTACGGGGGTGAGGATTATGTATCCTTCGATATAGGTTCCGTTGGGAGAAACGGCCTTTATCGCGGCGGCGTCGTATTCGACAGTGCCGCTTACGGTCGCTCCGCCGACATTGCCGGAGGATACGGTCGGAGTTACTTCAATATTGCCGAGAGACTTGCGGTAAAGGACTCTGTCGTGCTCGGCATAAGCGGTCTTACCGTTTACTTCGGTAATATCGGGGGTCATGACAACGAGCTCGGCGGTGTAGGTGTGGGCGGTTTCGGTCACGTTCACAACGTCGAACGAGAAGTCAAATCTTCCGCTCCAATCGGCGTCGTCAAGAAGCTCGAGCTTTCCTACGTTCTCACCCTCGACGTCTACAAACACGGGAGTTTTAATCGCCGCACCTGCATTTACGAGTCCCGCGCCCTGAATACGGGGTGAAACATAGCCGCCGGTAACGTCGTCTTTAAGGGGAACGGCTGTCGAAACCATAAGGTGCTCGACGAGCTTGGCTCTCTGTGCGACGGTTCTGTCCCTGTAGAAGGCGTTGCCGCTTTCGCTGAGCGCCTGAGAAACAAGCGCCGCGATGCCGCTGATGTGAGGAGCAGCCATAGAGGTGCCGCTCATATAATCGTAGCTGCCGTTGTAATCGTCATATGTACCATATTTGTAGGAGATATCATATGTTGCGTCGGGAATAGTGGAGTAAACCATTCCGCCGGGCGCAGTTATGTCGGGCTTGAGCTCAAGACCCGGTCCGCCGCCCCAAGAGGAGAAGCTCGACATCTGACCTGGCTGGTCGACATCCTCGGGAGTTACGGGCCATTCAGCGACCTCTTCCTCGGTATTGACGAAAGTTATGGTGACGGGCTTGCCCGCGGCTATTGCCGCAGCCATTTCCTCGCCGTCTGCCTGGCTTATAGAGATTGCAGGATAGTTAGTGTTGGGTCTACTGAGATCGCTGAGGTCCATAGAAATATATCCGGGCTCGTTGTTGTAAACGATTATACCTCTTAAGCCCTGAGTCGGGAAGTATGTATAATTTGTAAGATCAGGGGTGGTTACCTGATTGCTGTAGTTGTTGCAGCTCATGGCGTTGGCAACTTTTTCCCAGAAGTCCAAAGTGCCTCTCTGAACAAGAGCAAAACCGGAATCTTTTCCGTTTATAGACAGCTGATAGTCCGGAGGAAGATGCTCTTCGCGAATCCAGTCGTGCTCCTCGTAATCTGCTTGATATCCGAGACCGCAGTCGTAAACCCTGTTATTGCCCTCGAGGGTGTCGTTGGGGTTTACCTCTCCGAAGAGGTAGCTCGTTCCGTAGCCGCCGGTATATGTTCCGGTGTCGATATATCTGATCTTGTGCTCGGTTTCGCCGTCGCTCCACTTGAGAAAGGTGGCGCCGTAGACCTCGGTGTTGACCGAAGCTACCGCCATAGCGTTGTCGTATATCGCGGGGCTAGAGGTCATGGTAACGTCGGGGTTTTCAGCATAAGCAAGACCCTCGGTGTAGCCGTTGAGCTGCTGGGAATTGCCAGAGTTGCCGTTTGAGACCGAAGCTATAACGCCAAATTCTTCGAGCATGTCAAAGAATACGGAATATGCGGTGTCTTCCTGAGAGAAGCCGTTGTCGGAACCGAGAGAAAGGTTGACAACGTCGGCTCCGAGATATGCAGCGTCGTTGAGGGCGGCAAGAAGCGGAGTGGAAGAGGTCATAGTGCCGTCATCTTCGAATACCTTCATAAACAGAAGCTGCGCGTCGGGAGCGATGCCCGAGAACTTAACTGCTCCGTCGTCGGTCTCGGCATAGCCTAGAATGGTGCCGGAAACGTGGGTGCCGTGAGTCTCCTCGGAACGGACGTTGTCGTCTATTCTGCCGTCGCTCGCCATATGAGAATAGTCAGCGGCATAGGGCACTTTCAAAGTTTTATACCAATTCCTGCCTGAGCCGGGAGCGAGCGTTTCGGAAGCCAGAAGCTCGCCGAGCGACGATACCCGCTTGGCAATGGAATTCTGATTGTATGATACAAATTCCGAAGGATCGTCGGAAAGGAAGGAATCGTCGCGGAAGGCCTCGTGGACGCCGCGAACGCCGGTGACGTTGTCGCCCTGCGCATTGTCATACCAGGAGCCGTAGAAGATATCGAGAGAGGTATCTAAAACCGCTACGACCATTCCCTGACCGGTGTAGCCTTCGTTCCAGAGACCGTTTACTCCCGCCTGAGCATAACCGTATTTTTCGATTCCGCCGACAAGGGGTTCGAGCTCCTCGTCCTTCGGGATAGAGTAGGTCTTTTCAACATATGCCGTCTTGACGCCGTCGAGCTTTTTGACCTGCTCGAGGAGCCCGTAGGGCATTTTTATTGACATGGCGTTGATAACGCCGGTGAACTGAGCCACGAGCTCAACGTCGTTGAAGGGCATAGAGTATGCGGCGATGGAGGCAGTGTCGGAACCGCCGAGCGAGAGCGAGCTGATTCTGGAAACGAGTTCAAGCTGCTGCGCTTTATTCTGCTCCGAAACCCTGAGGGCTTCGTCGCTTGAAAGGAACGCGGAGAGCTTTTTGCCGGCGCTCATCGAATCGGCGCTATACCCCCCCCCGACGGAAATCGGCATTGTCGGGTTGTAATAGTTTGCAGCGGCGGGTGCGTCGAGCATTACTATTACGGTAACCGTTTCGTCGGGCTCGTAATGCTCGAACCTGCCGGCCTCGGCGCTCTGCACGGCGGAGCTTCCTCTGTCGGGACGCGAAACGTCTACCTTTTCGCCTGTGATGATCCTTGTGGCGCTCTCGGTCTCGGCTTCATCCTCGACCGCAAAAGCCGTAAACGGAAGCATGCCGAAAAGCAGGCATATTGCCGTGAGCGATGCAAGGATCTTCTTAAGCATCAGATTTTTCATTTGCTTTTCTCCTTTTAATTTATTCTCCCACCGTGCGAAATGCATATTTATGAATTGTATATAAATCTCAGGCACGATACAAGTTGCAAATATTATAACATGCCCGAAAATGCAAGTCAACGCACATATTTTCCAAAATTTCAGCGCTTGAGTTTTTGTCAAAGTTGATTTTCTACAAGAATTTGCACGAGGAAAAGTAAAAAACGGCAGCATCGGCGGGCAATCACCTTATAATTACAGGCAAAAACTGCTTATGAGATGCCGAATCGGAGCGCAATTCGGGATGATTTTATACATTTATACATAAGATTATGCATATCAAGTGTGACCGAAAGCATGTTTTACAACATGCTTTTTTCATATGCCGAACGAAGCAGACGACAAGTTCACTAATATGACGACCGTGTGATAATGACGATACTCATATATTCCCCCACTTATAGAGCGTTATCGCTCCTCCAATAATTATTTCTGAAATAATTATACATCGCCATTTCGGGAAAATCAATGCTTTTTGGAACATTTGTTCTTTATTTTTTAAAATATTTGCCCTCGGTCTTGCAAATCTGCAAGATTTGAGGGCAAATTTTTTGCTTTTCCTGCGAAAATGACGGTTTTGGAGGGCTATAGACAAATCCGTGGTATCATTGAATATGGAGGTGATGAACTTGAATTTCTTGTAGCAAAAATCAATCATATTGAAAACAGTGAAGTTTTTGACGGCTAAACGAACATATTTCGCCATTCAGCGGCACGTTGATGAGCGAAAGGAATACGCTATAAAGCGCGTGTTTACGCAGTTTGCTGCAAATTTACATCAGACTGCGAAAACGCCTACCCCTGCCTGTTGGTAGCTGTTCACACCGTCAAAATAGAGCGGCTGAAAGGGAAAAGAAAAATACGTTGTATAGCGTAAGAAAGTCGCTATGCAACATAAGGATTTCACTGACCGGCAAAAATAATTTTTAGGAGGAATTTATGAGTATCAAGAACGAAATCAAAGCAAACATCGTCCGCGCGGGGTTCACTATGCAGGAAGCCGTGGACAAGCTGGCAGCCGACTACGGTTGGAGCGACAGCGTTTCAAACTTCTCGGGCAAGCTGAGCCGCGAATCTCTGCGGTATAAAGAAGCCGTCGA
>CANRLU010000079.1 GCA_947631535.1 uncultured Clostridia bacterium
GCGCCGATAAACAGCTTGCCGTTCACGACTCTGTAGCCGTAAATGTCGCCCTCCATAACCTCAAATTTCTTTTCCGAGCCGTCCTCGGCGGTCAGAACGGCGCTGCCGTCTTCCTCGGTTATCATATAGCCGCCCTCGATCTGAATCGGGAATACGTCCTCCTCTTTAAGCTTTCCGGAGGAGAGGTCAAAAGTCGCGGCAAGGCGGTTTTTCTTTTCGGTATTGCCGGTAAACCATATCTTCCAGCCGAAAACTCCCTTGAAGTTCACGCGCAGATATTCCTCCCAATCGGGGAATATGTCCGAAAAGTCGGCGGCAAGCTCGGTCTTCCTGCTCCCGAAATCGTAGGAATAAAGATAGGCGCCCCGTTTTTCGGCAAAGGAGCCGTATTCGTTAAAGGCAGGGTCGGAGCAGACGATATAGAGCTTATCCCCCGCGGAAAGAAGCGAGAGCGTGTCGGCTTGGGCTGAAAGCTCGGCTTCTTTTCTTCTCTCGGTGCCGTCGGTTTTGGCGGAATGAATAAAGCTTATCCCCTTGTCCTCGACGGTCACCCAGTATATCCTGCCGCCGTGGGCGATGACCGCCTCGCCCGAGCCGCCGAATCCGAGGGCAGAGCACTCATCGGGGTCGGTATGGGGGCAATTCGGCTTCGGGCAGACCACAGTCTGCTTCCCGGTGTCGAAATCTACGAAGCAAAGGGTATACTTCGAGCCGTTCTGCGCGGAAAAATCGCGCTTGAAGTACATATTTTCGTTTGAACTCGTCCTCCCCGAGCCGCTCACAAGGAGCCAGTCTCCGCCGGCGGAGCTCTTAGACGAGCAGCCGGTCAGGATCAAAATGCAAAGCAGTGCAGCAAAAACTTTTTTCATAATTCGACTCTCCTTAAAATATCGGTGATTTACAGCGATATTTTACATTCTTCCCCAAGGTAAGAGTCAATAGCAGCGCAGGCATTTTGTATGACTGCACAAAGCGTATCCCGTTTTTTTGTATAAAAATCGGGCCGGCTTATGCACCGGCCCTGAAAGCTTTATTCTTTTATGAAAATATCTTCGAGAGGAATCCTGCCACGCTCATATTCTTCTTTAGAGCAGTCTTATTTTTCTTCTGACCTCGGCGTGCTCCGAGAGCAGGGCAAGCTTGCGGTCTATCTGATATTCCTCTATCGACGGCGTGATAAACGCGAGCTCGTTCTCGGTGCGCTGCTTTCGCGGTATGAAGTCAACATACCCGAACAGCGTAGTAATGAGCCCTTTCAGCGAATCTGCCTCGTGAGAGCTCACTCTAACATACACCCTCACGTTCGCCGACTTGTAGGGCACCATAAAGCTGCGGTCGGTGCTGTCCTCCCAGGTCAGAGAGGCTATATCGGCGTTTTCGTGCTTCACGGCGTCGATGATATCCGCAACCACCGCCGAGGCAGTAGCCTCTTTGCCGGCTCCCCTGCCGTAGAACAGCGTGTCGCCCACGCTGTCGCCGCGTATCATTATCGCGTTGAACACGTCGTTTACCCCCGAGAGCGGATTGTTCACGCTCACGAGCCTCGGGCAGACCGTCGCCACAAGGCCGTTTTCGGTCTTGTCGATAAGTCCGATGAGCTTTACCGCGTAGCCCGCGTTGGCGACGTATTCCACGTCTTCAAGTGCGATGTTGCGTATCCCCGAACAGTGGACATATTCGGGGTAGATCTGCTTTCCGAAGGCGAGCGAGCCGAGTATGCAGAGCTTTCGGCAGGCGTCGGCCCCGTCGATATCCGCCGAGGGGTCGCGCTCGGCATAACCGAGGCGCTGAGCGTCGGCAAGAGCCTGATCAAACGAGATCTGGTCGTATATCATCTTTGTGAGAATGTAGTTGGTGGTGCCATTGAGTATTCCCGCAATGCGCTCTATCCTGTTCGCGGCGAGGCATTGATGCAGCGGACGGATTATCGGTATTCCCCCGCCCACCGAAGCCTCGAAGAAATAGTTGCACTTATTCTCCTTGGCGATCTTTATGAGCTCGGCCCCGTGATAGGCAACGAGCTCTTTATTTGACGTAACCACGCTTTTGCCGCTCTGCAAAAGACGCTTGGTGTAATCGTAGGCGAAGGTTTTGCCGCCCATAAGCTCGGCTACGACCGTGACCTCGGGGTCGTTGAGTATTTCGTCGAAGCTGTCGGTCATTTTATCGGCGAACGGACTGCCGGGAAATTCCCGCAGGTCGAGGATATATTTTATATCCATCTTTCTGCCGCTGCGCTTCTCGATTATATCCTTGTTTTTATAAAAGAGCTCCACAGTTCCGCTTCCGACAACTCCGAAGCCCATTACCGCGATCTTAGATACTTTCATATTCTTCCTCATTTCAATAGTTATTTTCCCGATATCACCTTTGCGCTCGCAACGCCTGATATCCTCAATACCGACCTCGTTATCCCCGAAAGATCGGCGCCGGCGTCGTTAAAGCGAGCGGTTATCATCACCGTAGCTGCCGAATCGATGGGAATGTTCTGGTTTATCGTGAGAATATTGGCGTCGAGCAGATAAAATTCGTTGAGCACCTCTGCCAGAAGCCCGGGACGGTCGCTCAAAACCACGCAGAACGTCGCTATCCTCTCGTTCATCTTTTCGGAATAGATAAACGCCGAATCCTTGTATTTATAGTAAGCGCTGCGCGAGACCCCAGCTTCGCGGCAGGCCTCGGTGGAAGTGCGGCAGATACCCTGCGCGAGCAGCCTCTTGGCTTCAAGCACCTTTAAAACCACTTCCGGCAAAACATCGGAGCTTACGATGACAAACTCCTTTTCGGACATATTCCGCCTCCTTGGTTCACGATACAAAAACAGTTGTTTTTTGTCCACAAACAATTATACACACCCGATGGGATTTGTCAAGGGGAGAAAAACATCTTCTCCAAAAAAGACACCTCGCCCGACGCAAACGTGCCGGACGCAGGCCTTGCTCCGAAAGGGGGAAAACTATTATGAAAAAGAAGAAAATGTCGGTCAAATATGCGGAGAGAGCTGTTTCGTTTGCTCCGCTCATCGCTCGGCAACGTGGAGCACCGGCAAGGGTAATGCGGCGAAAACAAATTGCCTGTTTTCGTTCGCCTCGCTCGCCGCTCGGCAAATGGGGAGACAATGCGGCGTCGAAGATTGATATAAAGGTAACATAGTCACGCCGCATCTGTCGTTCGCTTCGCTCTCGACCCAAGTGCCTTGCGCCCTGATTAACACAAGCTACGCACATTCTTGACCAAATGAACCGCACCTGCTTCCAACCCTTGAAATGACTTTCGTGGTGCCAAAATACCCCTCCCCTTGAGGGGAGGGGTCGGTCGTTCACCGAATGGTGAACGACCAGGGTGACAGGGTGATGCCCCCCTCTTCCTCTTTGAGGGAGAGGGGGGTCAGGGGGTGTGGAAGAAAATGCTCGACCGAAAACTTTTATGTTTTACAAGCGATATTTTACCGCTCTGCGGGCTATCCCCCGATATCCTCTATTACCCCTCCGCCGAGGACGGTATCGCCGTCATACAAAACCGCCGACTGCCCCGGCGTGATCGCGCGCTGAGGCTCATCAAACGTCACTTTCACACGTCCGTCAGGCAGGGCCTGCACCGTCGCGGGCTGTTCGGCGTGGCGGTATCTTATCTTCGCTGAACACCTTATCTCGCCCTGCGGGGGCTCGCCGCATATCCAGTTGAAGCTGCCTGCCGTAAGCTCACTCCTGAAAAGCCTGTCCTCCGTGCCGAGGGTGACGGTGTTATTTACGGGGTCTGTTGCGATGACGAACATTCTCTCGGGATAATTCCCGCCGAGGCCCTTGTGCTGCCCCACGGTATACCTGATTATCCCCCTGTGCCTGCCTATAACTCTCCCCTCGGTGTCCACAAAATCGCCCTCGCGGCAGGGCTCCCCCGTGAGCCTTTCGAGCACCGAGGCGTAGTCCCCGTTCGGGACAAAGCAGATGTCCTGCGAATCGCGCTTGTTAAAGTTCACAAATCCACATTCCTCCGCTATCCTGCGCGTTTCCTGCTTGGTCATTCCGCCGAGCGGAAACATTATGCGCGACAGCCTGTGCTGGTCGAGCCGGTATAAGACATAGCTCTGGTCTTTCGAGAGATCGACCGCTTTTTTGAGCAGGAATTTCTCCCCGCGTTTCTCGATTCTTGCGTAATGGCCGGTGACTATCTTATCGCAGCCGAGCTCGTCGGCGCGCCTTAAAAGCTTGTCGAACTTCATATAGCTGTTGCAGTCGATGCAGGGGTTCGGCGTTCTTCCGGCGAGATATTCGCTCACAAAGCGGTCTATGACCTGCTCTTTGAAGTTTTCCTTGAAATTGAAGACGTAAAACGGCATACCGAGCGAGAACGCCACGCTGCGGGCGTCGCTTGCATCGTCGAGGGTGCAGCAGGCGCGGTCCGAGACCGCCTCGCCCTCCGGTGCCTCGTAAAGCTTCATCATGCAGCCTATACATTCATATCCCATATCGGCGGTGAGCTTTGCCGCCACCGAGCTGTCCACCCCGCCGCTCATAGCTATAAGTGCCTTCATTGTCCGACCCTCCTTAACGGAAATATTTTAATACTCGCCGAGGCGCTTGTCAAGCCCGAAAAAGCGTGGTATACTTGTCTTTGAAAGGGAGGACTGTTATGCGAAATTCAACTCTTTGCTATATCGAGCGCGGCGGCTGCTACCTTATGCTCCACCGCGTAAAGAAAAAGAAGGACGTCAATCACGACAAGTGGATAGGCGTTGGCGGAGGCTTTGAAGAGGGCGAGTCGCCGCTCGACTGCGTTATCCGCGAGGCCCGCGAAGAGACCGGCCTTGCGCTTATTGACCCTAAGTTTCGCGGCCTCGTGACATTCTGCTATACCGACGGCAGCGAAGCCGTCACCGAGCATATGCATCTTTTCACCTGCACTGATTTTCGCGGCGAGCTTATAAACTGCGACGAGGGCGAGCTCGAATGGGTGCCGATCGAAGACATTGCGAAGCTGCCCATCTGGGAGGGGGATAAGATCTTTTTAGAGCTCCTGAGGACGGAACCGCGCTTCTTTCTGCTCAAGCTCGAATACGAGGGCGACAGGCTCATAAACCACGTCCTCACCGTCGCGGGGAAATAGGGAAGGAAAAATTAAAGATTTTTCAAAAAAGTTGTTGACAAATCAACATTGTGGGTGTATAATCTCAGATGTTGACAAGTCAACATCTTTTTTTGCAAAGGAGAGTGTTACAATGCTTGAAAGGTTTGAGCGATTTACGCTCGTGATAAATGAGATACAGCGCGAATGGAACCGCATAGCCTCAGAAGAAATGGACGCCTACGGTCTCAAGGGCTCATATCTCGTTTATTTAATAGTCCTGCACAGGCGGCCCGAGGGACTGACGGCCGCGCGGCTCGGTTCGCTGTGTTCGAGAGACAAGGCCGACGTTTCGCGTGCTGTCACGGTGCTCGAATCGAAAGGGCTGATAAGAAAGGAGTCGGGCTCGGGAAATCTTTACCGCGCGAATCTTGTGCTTACCGAGCAGGGCAGACTCGTGACCGACAGCATAGTCAAAAAGGCGGAAAGAGCCGAGAATATGGTCGGGGAAGGACTTTCGGAGAGCGAACGCGAGGCTATGTATTCTGCGCTTGCGAAGATCTCGGAAAACATACGTGAGCTTTCAAAAACAGGCATACCCAGCGAAGAGCCGGAATGTGAGACCGCTTTGGCGCAAACGGCTCCGGCTATGGCATAACATAAGGAGAGACGGATATGAGTGTAAAAATCGTTATAGATTCATCGACGGATACGGCGGCAGCTATCAGAAACAGGTTTGAGACGGTGTCGCTGCCGATATTCTTCGGCGACGAGAAATTTATCGACGGCGTGAACATAACTCACGCGGAGTTTTACGAGAGACTTAAAAACAGCGAACAGCTCCCCAAGACGAGCCAGGCAACGCCCTTTGACTACACAGAGGTCTATAAAAAGATAACCGACGCGGGCGACGAAGCGGTCGTGCTGACCATCTCAAAAAAGCTCTCGGGGACGTATCAGAGCGCCGTGATAGCCGCCGAAGACTATAAAGGCAAGGTGTTCGTTATCGACAGCGACACGGTCACCATAGGCGCGGGGATACTCGCGGAATATGCGCTTTCTCTCGCCGACGGCGGGGCCTCCGCCAAAGACATTTCCGAAGCCCTTGAAGCCGCAAAAAAGCGCGTCCACCTTATAGCGATGGTGGATACGCTCGAGTATCTCAAAAAGGGCGGCAGGATATCGAAAACGGTGGCCTTTGCGGGCGAACTTCTGTCGTTCAAGCCGGTTATATGCGTTGAAGAAGGCGAGGTAAAGATGCTCGGAAAGGCGCGAGGAGCTAAAAACGGCAACAACCTTTTGGAGCAGGAGATAAAAAAGGCAGGCGGCGTGAACTTCGGTATGCCGGTGCTGCTCGGGTATTCCGGCACGGACAGCACAATGCTCCACAGATACATAGAGGATTTCTCGACGCTTTGGAAAGACCACGGCGAGCTGAACATCTCGGAGATAGGCAGCGTTGTGGGAACTCACGCCGGCCCCGGCGCTATAGCGGCGGCGTTCTTTGCGGAAAACTGACATTCCCAATTCTTTTTCATAATAGTTTCCCCCTTTCGGAGCAAGGCCTGCGTCCGGCGCGTCTGCGTCGGACGCAGAGTCTTTTTTGGAGAAGTTTTTGTCAGCGTCAGGCCGAAAATATCTTTCCCCCTTTTAACCTCTCCTTTTTGCTGAAACTCTTTACTTTTTTCCTGCGAGGTGGTATACTGTATTTATAAATGTCCGGAAAAAGATTCGGATATTGCAGAAAGGATGAAAAAGATGAGAATAAAAAGGCTCGTATGCGGGATCATCGCGGCGGCATTATCGCTTTCGATGCTGTCGGGCTGCGGCTCCGACCCCGAAGACGTCACCAAGGAGGATAGCGAAATGGAAATTCAGAACTCGGTCGAAGACAGCGTGAACTGGGTGGCGACCTGGGGCGCGGCAATGCTCACCGCCGGCGCTGACCAGACACCCACCAAGCCCGCCCTCAGCGGCAGCACGGTAAGGCAGCAGATAAGAGTGTCGTTGGGCGGAAAGACGCTTAGGCTCGTGCTGTCAAACGAATACGGCGCGACCGACCTTGAGATCGAGAGCATAAAGATAGCCAAGATATCCGATCCGAGCAACTACAGCGTAGAGCTCGACACCGAGGCGGTACTCACCGTCGGCGGCGAAGAGAGCTTTAAGGTTCCGGCCGGAGAAAGAGTGACCACCGACGAACTCGACTACGAATTTTCGCCCCTTGAAGACCTCGCGATAACTATGAAGCTCGGCAGCGCTCCCTCAACGATAACCTGCCACACCGCTTCGAGGTGCTCGACCTGGGTAGCGGAGGGCGACCACGTATCGGACAACGACTTCGGCACATATCAGGAGATGACCGCTTGGTACTTCATAGCCGAGCTCGACACCGTGGGCTATAAGAGCAGCGGCGTTGTCGTATGCCTCGGAGATTCGCTCACCGACGGCGCAAGCGTCACGACAAACGGCTTCTCTACCTACCCGCAGGAGCTCGCACGCCAGTTCCAGGATGACAACGACCTCTTCGACATCGGCGTAATAAATATGGGCATCGGCGCGACAGCGCTCTATTCCTACGGCGGAGACATCGCCGGCACCAACAGAGCCAACCGCGACGTTCTGGGCGTCCCGGGAGTGAAATACTGCGTCCTGCTTATGGGAATAAACGACATCGGCAGCGCGCAGAACGATATCTCGGAAAACATCATAAACGAATATAAGTCGATAATCGACCGCTGCCACAAAAACGGCATCAAGATCTTCGGCTGCACCCTCACCCCGATGAAGGGCAACAGCTATTACAGCGAGCTCCACGAGCAGATAAGGCTTACGGTCAACGAATTCGTCCTCTCGGAGGACTCCGGCTTCGACGCCTGCATCGACCTTTCCTCGGCGGTCGCCTCGGCAAACGACCCCGCTCAGATGGACAGACAGTATGTTTCGGTCTGGAACGACTACCTCCACTTCAACGACTCGGGATATAAATATGTCGGTCAGACCGTCTTCGAACACATAAAAGAATACATTGAAAAGGAGAGCTCAAAATGACAGCATTAAAAAGGATTCTTGCGCTTCTGGCGGCGCTTGTACTCACGTTTTCGCTTGCCGGCTGCGGCGAAAAAGAGGTAATTATTCCCGATGAGGACGGCTGGGTATCGACCTGGGCTTCGGCGCAGCTCGCCGCGGGGTCAAACGAGACCCCGATCAACCCTCCGCTCAAGGAAAACACCCTTCGTCAGCAGATAAGAGTGAACATCGGCGGCGACAA
>CANRLU010000080.1 GCA_947631535.1 uncultured Clostridia bacterium
GCTCAAAGGGGCATACTCTTTCACCGGTAACACGACTGCCTTTTCGGAGATCGAGGACGGCGTAAACGAACACGGGCCGGCAGCGGGTTTGACGTCTGTTTATCCTCGAAAAATCAAGCCGGGATTTAATGCCGGAATGATTCTTCGGTATCTGCTTGAAAAATGCAAAAATGTTCCGGAGGCCGTTTTGTGTTTGAAAAGTCTGCCTATTGCCTCCGCGCAAACCATAATCCTGGCCGACGCTGCGGGTAAAATCGCACTTGTTGAGTGCGATTCGGAGGGTATTGAAGTCGCGCCATCAATGATTGACGACGTCAAATTTGTCTGCGCGGTGAATAGGTTCAATCTTGAAAAAATGGCAGAGCATAACCGTGTCGGTATAGATGATTGGCATTCGGAGGCAAGGTTTAAGACTGTGTTTTCAGCCCTTCGAAGCAGTTTCGTCAACGACCTGCCGACTTCGATTAAGCTTTTGTCCGGCGATTACGGTTTTATCTGTCAATATGACAGAAGCGAAGGGAAAGATACGGTTTGGTCGGCAGTTTATGATTTGAAGCGGCATAAGATTTACCGTTGTGAGGGAAATCCGAGGCGGCGCAGGTTTAAAGAGGATTTGAGATTTGAGTTTTAAATAGGCTTCAGATTTGAAAACGCGGGAGGTCGTAAAACCTACTGCAAATCACGCTATATTCGGCTACAAAAAAGACCCGAACGATAAGCATCACTGGCTTATTGATGAGGAGGCAGCGGCAGTCGTCAGAAGAATCTATGATTTGAGCGTAAGCGGCAAAGGTCCCAAGCTCTCCAGGTGATTAAGATTCTACCCTCTTGCCCAAGGGAAGAGTCAATAGCCGGAGAGAATCTTTGTAGGATTAAATAAAATGCAGCAATTCAAGTTGTGCATTATGCCGTTTAAAAGTTTTTCGTCAAAATTATTGAATTTGTTATTGACAAATTTATTCTACTGTGATAGAATACATCTGTACTATTGCAATAGAAAAATAAACCAGGAGTGTGTTTTATGAGCATCAAGTTTTTTGCATCAGAGCTGAAGGTAATGAATGTGCTTTGGAATAACGGCGACACCCCGGCGAAGACCGTCGCGAAGATTCTCGGGGAATCTGTCGGCTGGAAGGCCAACACCACATATACCGTCATCAAGAAGTGCATCGACAAGGGCGGGATTGAGAGAATCGAGCCCGGGTTTGTCTGCCATCCGCTTATCGAGAAGGAGGAAGTGCAGAAAGCGGAAACCGGCGAGCTTCTCGAAAACATCTTCGACGGCTCGGCCGACCGACTGTTCGCAACTTTGCTCGGCACCAAAAAGCTCTCGGGCGAGGAGATCTCAAGGCTCAAAGCGCTTGTCAATGAACTCAAGGAGGACTGAGCGTGGGAATTGTCGAGATTTCTCTGACATCAGGGCTGACGGTTCTTCTGATCGTCATCATCAGGGCGCTGACCCAGTCGTCGCTCCCGAAAGTTTGCTTTGTCGTGATGTGGGAGCTGACATTTCTGAGGCTTCTGATACCTGTTTCGCTTCCGCTCCCGATTCTCCCTGTTCAGGAACAGTCTTATTCCGGCGGGCTTGTCATGCCGCAGGAAGAAGAAAGCCCGCCGGCGTTCTATGAGATTCCGTCGATTGCAGATTCTGCACCCTCTGGGGTCTATGCAGTCCCGCCGATTGCCGATTATGCTCCCGCGGTTACCCAAAATGCCCCGCTTCCGAAGTCCGACACGCAAAAGGGCGGGATTTCCGCCGAAAAGCTTGTCAAAGCGGTATGGCTTGTCGGAGCGGTTATGTTGGCGGCAATATTCGGCGCGAGCTATCTCAGAACGCTCGGAAAATTCAAAGGAGCCGAAACGGTTGAGGACGGCTGCGCTCTCGAAACCGTCAGCGGCTTCGGACTCAAAAGAAGTGTAACAATAAAATGCAGCGGCTCGGCAGGCGGCCCGCTTACCTACGGCGTTATTCACCCGGTAATAATGCTGCCCGACGGCTGGAAGAGCCTCTCTCAAAACGATCTCAGGCTTATTCTCTCACACGAGCTCATTCATATCCGCAGATTTGACTCACTTCGAAAGACATTCTGCGCCCTGGCGCTCTGTGTCCACTGGTTCAACCCTCTGGTCTGGGTTATGTGGGTGCTGTATTCGCGCGATATCGAGTATTGGTGCGACGAAGGAGTTTTGAAGCGCACCGGTTCGGGCAGAGAGAACTACGCCCGGCTTCTGATCGGAATGGAGGAAAGAAAGAGCTCCGGAAGCCTGCTGATGAGCCGGTTTGGCAGAACGGCTGCCGAGGAAAGGATATTTAACATTATGAAGTTTAAAAAGACAACTTTGATTGCCTCGGTCACGGCGCTTGCGCTTGTGCTTGCAATAATGGCTGCCGTCATCGCGACATCGGTCACACCGGTGCCGAAGACATCGCCCGAGCCGGTGGCAAATGTATCAACCACCGCCGAAGAAGATAAAGATGATAATTCTGCTGTCGAAGATAAAGTGGATAACTCTGCCGTCGAAGAGACAGAGGATAACTCTTATACTTCAGCGAAAAGTTTATTTGAAATAATCACCGAAAAACTGCCTGAAAGCCCCGAAAAGCTGCCCGAAAAAGATTTGAGCAAAAAAGGCTTTGTCGGTGCGAGTCTTTCAGGCGGCGAAGCGGTCGAACTGAACGACTACGGCTACGCATTTGAACTCAAAAAGGGCGAACAGGTAGTGATCGAATATTCTCAGGCCTACGATCAGCTTCAGCCCGTGCAGTACGGCTATATCAAGGACGGCGAAATGAGCCCCATTACGGCCGCCGCGGCCTGCATCAACGAATCCGCCTGCTCGGTGTTTGTCGCCCCGGAGGACGGGGACTACACATTCTATCTCTATAACCTCAGTGGCGACGAGCTGGTGGTAAAGACGTTTTCGGCCGTCTGTCTCGAAGCGCCTCTCCACACCGACGTCGAACTCCATTGCTTCCGTTACAATGCGGTGACTGCCACCGATAGCTTTTACACCTTCCGCGACACGTATCTCGGCCAAACCGACAACATGATCAATATCGGCGACGTTATCTATGACGGCGTTAATGAGCTTGACCACCACCACTTTGAAAAGGGACAGCGCGCGGTCGTCGTTCTCGATTTCAGAAGAGAGATTCCCGAGAGATTTCTCTCGATGAGCGCGGGGTGCATCATCTATACCGGCGGCTGCCTCGAAGATGGCGAAGTCCGCCAAGGAATACAGGCGAGATACAGCCTTGGTGCACCGTTTGTCTATGACGAGACCTGCCTTATCTTCCCGTTTATCGCGCCTGAGACCGGGGACTATGAGTTCCACTTCGGAAGGGATTGGACGGAGACGTTTCTTATACCCGGAAGATGGGTCGAGGCGGAAAACAGCGGCGAGCCCTATGTCTTCGGGAAAATCACACTCAACGAAGCGGCGTTTAAAAACGCCTCGGCGATAAAGTGGACCGGGTCCCTGAGCTTCGACAAATCCGACGCTGAACTCCTCGCTGAAATGAAGGCGGCCGAGAAGCCCGCGTCTGGTCTGACAAAGGCTTATCCCAACAGCCGGCTCGACGTTCCGGTGATATATAAGGACGGCGCGGCGGCGTCTGACAGATATAACGGCGATAAATTCGGCGTCGAGCTTGACGCCGGCGAGTCGGTGCTGATCCTTGTCGATCTCGGCGACGAAGACTCGGAGGGTGAGGAGATCCGCAAAACCGCCGAGGAGAGCGCAAAGAGCCTCAAAGCGGGCGCAGCCGCAATGGGCAAGAAAGCCGAAGATTATCTCGGCGAGGCTGTGGCCTTTAACGTCTTAGGCAGGGAGTATCTTTGCTATCTCTTCACCGCACAGAGAAGCGACGATTACCGGTTCTTCACCGTCACCGATTCCGACGGCATCTATTACGTCCGGCAGTTCGGAGTTATCGCCGAAAGCGGTGAAAAGTTCGCAGTAGACGAAATGAAATTCGTCACGGTGACATTCGATAGCGACGGTATTTCAGATGTTTCCGTTGAAGGCCGGTAAATGATTGTTTTCCCCCACAGTCAAGGCTGTGGGGGAATTTTGCTGTCGCTAAGCTTGAGGACTGTATATTTTTCATACTGCAATCAGAGGCTGCCGAACCCCGGCAGTCTCTGTTTCTCTAAAGCTGAGATTAAATTACCCGTGGCTTCTGTGACAGTTTTTCCTCATTTCCAAGTACCCTATCCACATCCCTTTAACCGTTTCGACCTTTTTGAGCCGCGGGCTGCTTTTTCATTCTCTCACGTGCGATATACAGATTATTCTGTTTTTGATCCGGTTTGCTCCTCATCCTTATGCAATATGCTGTGTTCACCGGACAACCTTAGAACAGCTAATATGGAGTATATTTTTCAATGAAAACAATTAAAAAGCATCTGATGTTAGAGACTTCAGATGCTTTTATAAATTTGAATATTTCCCCTTGACAACAGCTGTCTAAGAAAGGCTTGACCGAAAACTTTTGAGCTTTATATGCTTGAATCGGGGATTTCCAAGAATTATTAAGAAATGATGAACTGCGGCCGCTGATTTTGCAGTTTATTAACCTTTTTGCAACAAAATCCGCAAAAAACTCTTGCATTATCCGAAGTATGGCATTATAATAATAGTAAATACGGAGCAAAACGAAGGGCGGGTGTTTTTTGTGCAGGCATTAAAGGTTTTGATAATAGACGCCGACTCCGGTTCGGCGGAACTTCTGCGCCTGTGTCTTGAAAAAGAGGGCTATACCGTCGCCTCCGCCGCCGACGGGTCGGACGGCCTTGCGAAGTTTTATTCGGTAAAGCCCGATATGATACTTCTTGACGCCGTTCTGCCGAGGGTGGACGGCTGGCAGGTCTGCCGCGAAATAAGAAAGAAGTCCTCCGTACCGCTCATATTCGTCACCTCCAAAACCGAGGTGTTCGACAGGGTGCTCGGGCTCGAGCTCGGGGCCGACGACTATATCGTTAAGCCGTTCGACGGCAAAGAAGTTATAGCAAGGATAAAGGCCGTGCTGCGCAGAGTGAGCCCTCCCGAGCAGGAAAAAGCCGCTAGCGAGATCCACTTTGACGGGCTGGATATAAACATAACCCGCTATGAACTGAAAGTGAGAGGAAAGGTGCTCGACACGCCCCCGCGCGAGCTCGAACTGCTGTTTTACCTCGCGAGCCACCCCAACACCGTTTTTAACCGCGACCAGCTTTTGGACGAGGTCTGGGGATTCGAATACTACGGCGGGACGAGAACGATAGACGTCCATATAAAAAGGCTCCGCGAAAAGCTGAACGGCGTTTCGTCGGAATGGTCGATAGAAACCGTCTGGAGCGTGGGATATAAGTTTGCGCTGAGCGAGAGCGCCGAAAAAAAGGAGGATAACAATGTTTGATTTTTTCGATGAAGACTTCCCTTTGAGCAAAAAGCAGGAGGAAGAATACCGCAAACGCCTTGAGGAAGAAGAGGCTGAGAAGGAAAAGGTCGAGGAAATCGCCGAGCAGGCAGCAGAGGAAGAGCTTCCGGCCGAAGAAGCGCCCGCTGAGGAAAGCGAAGAGCCGACTATCGAGATACCGAGCATCGACCTTGCGGACATAGTCATCGACGAGATAGACATTGGTCCCGAAGAAGACCCCGACGACGGCTATGAAGACTATGCCGACGACGAACCGCCGGCGGAAGAGGATACCTATATAGAAGAAGAGCCGACCGAAGACGCCGGTGCCGAGAGCGGCAGTGCAGAAACTTCCGAAGAAGAAGCGGAAGAGAGCGCCGAAAGCGCTGCGGAGTCTTACGAGGAAGATTTGAAAGCGGAGGAAGAACCGCAGGCGGATTCCGAAGCAGAACCGGAACCCGCTCAAAGCGAAGCTTCGGGCAGTGAGATAGCCGAAAAGCTCGCTTCGTTCGACGAGATAGAGGCGCATCTTCACGAAGAGCTGAAAAGCCTCGGCGAGAAGCTCGACAGTATGGAGCGCGCCGTAGACGGAATGGAGGACGGCGACATTTCGGAGGGCTTCGACTACGAATATGACGAGCGCTATTTTGCCGAGGACGAAACGCCGGCATACCGTCACCCCGAGCTTTACAGGCCCAAGACGGCCCGCCCTGCCGCTAAAAAGTCTCAGCCCAAAGACCCCGCGGTAGATATGGGCTCGCTTCTCAAGGCCGGAGCCGCCATCGCCGCAGCAGCCGTCGCGGTCAAGCTTCTGAGCGGCGGGGAAAAGAAGAAATAACACCGCTCCCTGATATTTGAAAGGAATCTGATAATATGGATCTTGAAAAGGATACCTTTGAAGACGCCGCGTCCGGTGCTGTCAACGCCGCTCCCGCTTTTGAGCCGGAAAACACGTCGGAGGCTTTGAATGAGATAAAAGAACTTGCCGAAGCCGAGGCGGAGCAGTGGGACTATATGCCCAAGCCTCCGCGAAAGCTGAGAAAGAGCAAAGACCACCTTTTTCTGAAGATATTCATACCTATGCTGGCAGTGTTTCTGATACTCTTCGGAACGGCGGGAAGGCTCGTGTTCGGCAAAGGCTGGCTCAAAAATATTATGGACGGCACCAAGCCCGGCCCGCATTTTACCCTGCCTATAGCCGACGTGCCCGTGCTTGAAGACAGATTTTATCAGCCCGACGGCAGGTTTACCGTTGAGGGCGTAAACGAAGCGGTATCGCCGTCGATAGTCACCATAGAGTCGTTTGCCGAGGGCTCGGCGCTCGCGGCATACGGTCAGGGCAGCGGGATAATAATGTCGTCGGACGGGTATATAATCACCAACGCGCACGTGATAGAGGACGCCTCGCTTGCTATAAAAGTCCGCCTTAAAGACGGCACCGAATACAGCGCCACCGTCATCGGCAGCGACGTAAAGGGAGACATTGCCGTTATAAAAATAGAGGCCGACGGCCTTCAGGCTGCGCAGTTCGGAGATTCCGACGCCGTTAATATCGGTGAGCAGGTGATCGCCATAGGCTCCCCCGCCGGACTTGAAGGAAGCGTTACGACCGGCATCGTCTCGGGCGTAGACAGAATGATAAGGGTGGAAACGACGAACATAAACATGTCCTGCATACAGATAGACGCCGCGATTAACCCCGGCAACTCGGGCGGCGCGCTGATAAATATGTGGGGTCAGGTCATAGGGATAACGTCTTCAAAGCTCGACGCCGTGGAATACGACAACATCGGCTTCGCGATAGAGATGTCGGCAGCTCAGCCGATAATCGAGCAGCTCATTGAAAACGGGCGCGTTCTCGGCAGACCGAAAGTGGGAATATCATTCTATGAGATATCCGACGCCCTTGCGGAGATATACGGGACGCCTGCGGGGCTCGAAATAGCGGAGATATCCCCCGACTGCGACATCGCGAACACCGACCTCGAGGTCGGCGACTATATCACCGAGATGAACGGGATAAAGGTCCGCTCGGCGGACGACGTTTACGGCATAATCCTCGAGATGAAGCCCGGCGACGAGATAACGGCACATGTCATAAGGCTCGTGCAGATTGGCAGGAAGGAGGAATACGACACCGTGGAGTTCGACATCACCTTTAAGCTTATGGAGGACGACAGCGGATTCGTAAGCGATGACGAGACGGAAGAGGAGCCCGAAGAGGAACCCGAGACCGAATAAAAAACAGTTAATATTTTCCGACACGCTGCGGTGTGTCGGAAATTTTTTGAAACCCCCTCCCCTTTTCGCACACTATATAGGCGAAAGGAGGAGATAATATGAAATCAACCTACACTGCCAAGACGCACCTGAGCGAACGCTGCGGCGATTATCTCTCAAGCTATTTATTTTCGGAAGAACATTACACCGACGGTTCGAACTCTTACATTCCCCCGAGGCTCCCCTCCGCTCCAACAGAGAAAAATCTGCGCGGAAGCTTCCCTGCAAATATCTTCGGGACGGCGATTCCGGAGCCCGAATCGGTGTTCAGAAAAATTTTTAAAATTTTTTGAAACCGAATTCAAATTCCTCACACTATATAGACGAAAGGAGGAGATAAGATGAACGCAGCAAGCACGGCAGATGTCCTGATACACGAATATTGCGGCGAATACCTCTCGAAGATGTTTTACTTCTGCCTTAAAAAGACGGGCAGTCCGACCGAAGCCGAAGACCTCAGCTCCGACATTTCGCTTCAGATA
>CANRLU010000081.1 GCA_947631535.1 uncultured Clostridia bacterium
TCACTCGCGCGGAAATAGAGGAGCTTTTGAGGGCGGCTACCCTCGCTCCGAGCGCCTGCAATATGCAGTCGTGGTATTTTTATGTCGTCGCAGACGAAGCCGAGCGTGCAAAGCTTAGGGGGATTTGCGCCGACTGGATAGCTACGGCGTCTGTCGTATTCATCGTATGCACCGACGGGGACGGCATTGTCTCCCGCTTCGGGCGCCACGCCGAGAAATTCCCCGTTCAGGACACCGCGCTCGCTATGGAGAATCTCCTTTTAAAGGCTGCCGATATGGGTCTCGGCGGCTGCATCATCGGGGCTTATAAGCAGGAGGAATGTGCAAAGGCGTTCAATATCCCCGAGAATCACAAAATCGTCGCTCTGCTGCCCGTCGGCGAGCCCGCAAAGGATACTCCCGCGACTTCCCGCAAGCCGCTTACAGAGGTATCGGGCTATATCGGGGCTCTCCCCGAGGAGGGCGAGGCAAAGCCCGAGAAAAAGCCGTTTGAGCTTCGCCACGCCTGCCTTGCAAACGCCGAGTTTGAGGACCTGGATCTCTCAGGCGCGTGCTTTGAGAATATAAACCTTTCGGGAGCGAAGTTCACCGACATAAATCTCTCCGGCGCTGAGTATTCCGCGCTGAATATGTCGGGTTCTCACTTTGAATGTGCCGAGCTGAACGGCGCGAGCTTCGGCTGCTGCGAAAAGTGCGAGAGCGAGGGAAAATACTGCGTCGAGATGAAAAAATCGGTCTTCGACAGCGTTGATATGACCCGTTCGCAGCTCAACCACTGCGTTTTAGAGGAGTCCGTCCTGACCGACGTTAAAATGGCGGGCGCGAAGCTTTACGACATCGACCTCGACGGCGGCGACCTCTCGGGCGTGAATATGGTCAAATCGAGGATACAGTGCTCCAACCTATACGGCGCCGAAATAAAAAACTGCTGTTTTGCCGAGGCGAGCCTTGAAAACTGCGATATAAGCGGTCTGACCGTTGACGGCGTGAACGTGAAAGACGCGATAGAGGCGTACAGGTCAAAGCAGGGGGAGCAGAAGTGACTACCCTAAAAAACGAAGTGTTTGAATATTCCCGCGAGCACTTCGGCACCGAGCCGGAATATCTCTGGCATACCGACCCGAATTTTGCAGTGCTTCGGCGCTCAGGCAACAAAAAGTGGTACGGCATTATAATGGACATACCCCGCCAAAAGTTAGGGCTCGAGGGCGGCGAAAAGGTGGATATCCTCAACGTAAAGTGTCCCGAGCAGCTCTTGGGCTCGTTTTTGGGGCAGGAGGGCTTCCATCCGGCTTATCACATGAACAAAAGCCATTGGCTCACCGTCAGGCTCGACGGCAGCGTATCGCCGGATCAGATATTCGGGCTTTTGGAGATGAGCTATCGGCTCACAAAAAGCGGAAAGGAACTTTTATGAGCGACTATGAAAAGATGAAGAGCGGCAGGCTTTATCTGCCTCAGGATCCGGATATATTAAAGGAGCAGTTTGAGCGTCTCGAACTGCTTTACGACTTCAATTCCACCCGCCCCTGCGAGTCCGAAAGGCGTGAAGAGCTTTTAAAGGAGATGTTCGCCGAGATAGGCAAGGAGTGCTATATCGAGCCGCCGCTACACGCCAACTGGGCCTGCAAAAACGTTCACTTCGGCAGAAAGGTATACGCAAATTTCAATCTCACTCTTGTGGACGACACCGATATATACGTCGGTGATTTTACTATGTTCGGCCCGAACGTTACCGTCGCTACTGCGGGGCACCCCATTCTTCCCGCACTGCGCGAGAAGGGATATCAGTATAATCTGCCGGTAGTCATCGGCAAAAACTGCTGGATAGGCGCGGGCGCCGTGATACTCGGCGGCGTTACCATAGGGGACAACAGCGTTATCGGTGCGGGGAGCGTCGTAACGCGCGACATTCCCGCAAACTGCGTGGCGGTCGGCAATCCCTGCCGGGTTATCCGTGAGATAGGCGAGCGCGACGAAAAATATTACCGTCGGGATATGAAAATAGATTCGGAGTACTTAAAGTGAAAACAAGGAATATGCGCCGTGAAGACTGGACGGCAATTACAAAGCGCAGGCAGGTCTTCAGCGACTTTGAGTACCTGGGAAAGCGCGGCGTTGAAAGCCTTTTGTATATGGAAGAGGTGAAAGAGCCGATCACGGTGGAAAAGCCCGAAAGGGTCACAATAGTCGGCAAGGGGTATTCTTGGGTGCAGTCGGCGGTCGAGGGCGAACACGTATGGCCCACCGCGATGTTCGACGACAAGGGCAGATTTATTCAGATCTACTTTGATATCACCGAGGGCAACCGCTTCGACGACCCGCAGGTTCCTGCCTTTGAGGACTTGTATCTTGACGTGGTGGTGACGCCGGACAAAGAGATACGCGTTCTCGACGAAAGCGATCTTGAGGAATCTTTGGCGGCCGGAAAGGTCACGGAGGAAAAATACCGGCAGGCCAAGGAGGCTTGCAGGCGGCTCTGCTGCTGGCTCGAAGGGCATCGGCGCGAGACGGAAGAATACTGTCGGGAAACATATAAAAGACTTCTTGAAAAGCTTGGAGTTTAATATTGATTTTTCCGAAAAAATCGTGTATAATAAAAGCATAAACATATGGGGGCGTAAAGGTTTCGACGGGGATTTTGAGAAAAAATAAGCGGGTAGAGACGGCACCGTATCTCTTACAAATGGTGTAAATTTCAATTTTAAACGACAATAACGGTTTAGAATTGGCGGCTGCCTAATAGCCGCCCGTCCTGCTTAAGAGTACCACGGCTTAAGTCTGGGCGTCGCTCAGTGGTGAACGTTGCAGCGTGCCTCCCGCAGCGCTGCGATGTATCGCGGGATACCGCGCGCCGAAGTCTGCTTACCGACGTCGGCGCGGGGGAATTAAAATGATAAGCTACACCCGTAGAAAGTTTTTAGGATGAGTTTTCGGACACGGGTTCGATTCCCGTCGCCTCCACCACGGCGTCGCAAGCTTTGTATCGCTTGCGATGCCCTTTTTATACTTAAATTTCGGGCATCGCCGCTCACGCCGCTGCTCCGCCTCCTCCCCAAAAATGCTTGCGCATTTTCGGGGACCCCTTTTATTTTGCGGACTACGTATCGTTCGCGGCGGCATTTTTATATCCTGATATATGCCGCCTCTCACTCACTCCGTCGCTCCGGCTTTTCCCCACAAAGTCTTATGACTTTGCGGGGACCCTTTTAGCACCCTCGGGTGCTTTTGCTTTTGGTTAAAGTGTATGGGTGAAAAGTCGTGTTCAAAGCGCCTTCTCAGTTGCAGGACGGCAGGCAGTACAGCAATATGAAGCTTTATTCAACGGCAGACTGTACGTGCGCTTTGATTGCGTACGCGATTGCTTTCCCGCGAGCCAACCGAGGCAATACGTAACGCCGAGGGCAGGCGAGCGGCTGAAAGCAACGCTTTCGCTGGGGCGGCAATTTCTGTCGCCTGCATCACCGCGGCTGGCATTTTCTGCTCGCCGCGGTATTATTTTTCGCAAAAATCAGAGCGATTATTGACAAATCGTAATGCTTGTTTTATTATTATGTCATCGGATATAATTTGAAAGGAGCACAGATATGAGCGAACAGAAAATATATTCCCTGCATATGGGAAAAGCAAAATGCGCCGTTGACCTCGGCGACGGCAGCGAGCGCGGCGGCTACGTCGGGCAGGACTACATACTGCGCAAGCTCGGCAGGCCTCACCGCGGCGTAAATCTTATGTATTGCTATTATCCGCTCGATGAGGGCTGGCCCGAGCGCGCAAGCGTCGCTTTCCCCTCCACCGATTCCACCAACGCCTGGGGCTACCCCTATGACGACTATTTCCCCTACCGCGGAGGTCTTCAGGACGACAAAAACGCCGAGGTGTTCGAGCAGATGCGCGACATTCGCCGCCACGGTCAGGACGTTATCTTCACCCTCACCATAGACCCTCACGTCTCGGACGAGCACCTTATTGCCATAGCCGAGGATCTTCGGCCGTTCGGACGGGTGCTTATGAGGATAAATCACGAGGCAACGGGAAGCTGGTTCAGCTTCAACAAGAGGTGCAGCTATAAAGAGGTCGCCGACTTCTTCACCCGCTTTGCAAAGATAATCCACGAGCACGCCCCGAACGTCAAAACGATCCTCTGCGCGGGGTGCGTAGAGCGCCACACACAGGGAAAGCTTGAAATGGAAGACCTTTTCTTTGAAGCGGCTAAAGAGACCGATATATGGTCGCTCGATAAGTATTTCACCCTCCACTACGGCTACCCCAACGACATAGCCGAAAAGGGCTGCGGCTCATACACCTATAACGGCAACGGACCCGTCTGGGATTCGGCGAAGGCGACCGTTGAGCGTTACCGCGAGATAACCGGTCAGGACAAGCCGCTCGTTATGAGCGAGCTCAACACCGACGGCGACGTTACCGGCCCTTACGATCAGGCGAAAATGGTGCGCGCCTTCTGCGACAGGATAGTGAGCGAAAAGGCGGAGTGGCTCTCGGCATTTACCTTCTATCAGTTCCGCGATCAGGGGCGTCTCGGTCTCGAATGGGAGGACCCGAACGACCCGAACGTCGGCGTTGAGCTGCCGATGCTCAAGGAATACAAAGAGATAATTTCGCAGGATTGGTTCAAGCCCGAGATGACCGTCGGCGAGGAGATAAAGCTTCCCGCGAGGCTTCGCTGGGGCGGAGCCGAGGATGCCGAGGGAATAGCGCTGCCGCTTCATTTCGAGTCAGATCCGGTATTCTGTGAGCTCAGCTTTAACGGCGACGACAACCTTATGATGGAGCTCAACGGAATGTGGTTCTACAAAGCTCCGGGGACAAAATTCGTCGATCTTATGCCGGCGTTCTTTGAAAACCGTCTCGGCGGCGAGGCCGACCTCACGCTTAAGATATTCGCACCTCCCGCAAGCGGCGAAAACGACGTTTCGGGCAGCGTTGACAACTATTCCGTCATATCCGAGCTTCCTGCCGTGAGGATAAGATACGAGCCGGTGGAGCCGTTTACCTATTAGAGTGTAACGCACTTCGGGTGCCCGCGCCGTCCCGCTTTGGCTTCGCCAAAGCGGGACGCGCCGCAAAAGCCCCCTCCCCGAAAAGGGGAGGGGGCTGCGCATCGGGGGCGAAGCCCCCGATGCGCCCTCGGGCCGCAGGCCCGAGGGGTTGCGGCGCGTCCCAAAGCGCCCTGCGCTTTGGGACGGCGCGGGCTTTCCTTCGGCACAAAAGAGAATAAAAACGCGAAAATTCCGAAATAACAGTTGCATTTTCGGCGGAAATGGTTTATAATAGTCTCAGAAATTTTTCTTGGAGGTATCAACTATGCTCGTATCGGCAAAGGAAATGCTCAATAAGGCGCGCGACGGTCATTACGCCGTCGGTCAGTTCAACATCAACAATCTTGAGTGGACAAAGTCCATTCTCCAGACCGCTGAAGAGCTCAAGGCTCCCGTTATCCTCGGCGTATCCGAGGGCGCGGGCAAGTATATGTGCGGCTACGACACCATCGTGGGAATGGTAAAGGGAATGATGACGGGGCTCAACATCACCGTTCCCGTCGCTATTCATCTCGACCACGGAACCTTTGAGGGCGCAAAGGCCTGCATCAATGCCGGCTTCAGCTCGATTATGTTCGACGGCTCTCATTATCCTATCGAAGAGAACATCAAGCTCACCACCGCTCTCGTCAACACCTGCGATATCCTCGGCATCTCTCTTGAGGCCGAAGTCGGAGCCATAGGCGGCGAAGAAGACGGAGTAGTCGGAATGGGCGAGTGCGCCGACCCGAAGGAGTGCAAGCAGATAGCCGACCTCGGCGTGACTATGCTTGCCGCCGGAATAGGCAATATCCACGGCAAATATCCCGCCAACTGGCCCGGTCTCAGGTTCGACGTTCTCGAAGCCATTAAGAAGGAGGTCGGCGATATGCCCCTCGTCCTCCACGGCGGCACCGGTATCCCCGCGGATATGATCAAGAAGGCGATTTCGCTCGGCGTTGCAAAGATCAACGTCAATACCGAGTGCCAGATAGCTTTCAGCGCGGCTGTCCGCAAGTACATAGAAGAGGGCAAAGACCTTGTCGGCAAGGGCTTCGACCCGAGAAAAGTCCTCGCTCCCGGCTGCGAAGCCATCAAGGACACCGTCAGGGAGAAGATGGAGATCTTCGGCTGCATCGGAAAAGCCTGACAGATTGCAAATATATAAAAATGAGCTCTCGAAAGAGGGCTCATTTTTATGACCGCGGGAGCAACCCCGAAAGTTTTCGGTCGGGCAGAACGGTGTCACTTTATTTGCTTCATCTTCCCGTTCGCCCGAAATATCATATACGCCGCCATAAGAATTACCGCTGCGCACACTCCGCCGCCAACCGATGCGGTCATTATGCGGCGGAACTCGTAGCCGTCGCTCTCGCCGAATCGCGAAAGCATAGCCGTGGTCAAAGACAGCATCGACACCATTGCCGCCGCAAGATTTACCGCCTTTGCCGCCGACAACACGGGGCTTTGATGCCTGCGCGTCTTTACAATGTTCACCGAGGCGGTGATGACGGCGTAAAAAGAGTAAAACGCCATAGCGTAGATGAGGTTTCCGGGGTAATCGAAGCCTCGGTTTTCGTGGACGATAAGCGTTACCACTCCCGCGAGAGCCTGGCTCATAACGAGCAGCATTATCCCGCAGGTACGGTAGAGCTTAAGTTCTGCCCGCTCGTCGCAGCCCGACGTTCTGCCGGCAAGGATAAGCCTCATAAGCGCAAGCAGAACGTAATAGACGGCGAGCGAAACAAACCACGCCGAGCGGTATTTTATCCCCGCCCAGAGCTTTATGATTATGTAGAATACATTCATCGCAAGGCCGATATAGAGCGATACTCCGGTGCGGAATCTCACGTCGCCGAAATACTTCCGCCCGATTTTAGTCGAGCGCAGCTTTTTTACGGCCCTGCTTTGCAGAACGCGCTCTTTAAGCGATTCAAATGCAGGTCTCAGGTATTTAAGACCGGTCAATGTTATCACGAGGGCGTAGGCCGAAAGAAGATAGGCGGCATAGCAAAACGCCGGATCCTTAATTTTGAATATCGGCACCGCGAGCACCGCAAGATAGCCTATCGCGGCAAAGATGACCGTGAAAAGCGGCGGAGGGTTGAATATTCTCTTTAAAGCGGTCTTAAACTTTGCCATTTTTATCTTCCTGTCAGTTAAAATTCCTTAAATGTGGATATACCATATCGTCATAAGAGCAAGATCGGCAAACATATGGATAAACCACGAGCCGAAGAAGTTTCCGCTCTTTTCATCGACAAAGTCGAACACAAATCCCCCGACGGCGAGCCCCGCGAGAGCCGCAAGCAAAAGCGGCAGCGGGAATGACTGCCCTATCATCGCGACGTGATAGAGAGCGAACATAAGCGAGCTGAATATGTAGGCGGTCTTTTTTGAGGAAAGCTCGCATAGGCCTAAAAAGGCCACCTGTCGGAAGAGAAATTCCTCGACGAACGAATTGCCGAGGGAGATATAGAGCGCCACCCAAATGAAACTGCCGCCGTCAACGTTCTGGTCTTTTGAGAGCGACTCCACGAGCTTGGAATAATCGAAGAGATTTCTTGTGAGGGCATAGCCCGACATCACAATGAGATATATTCCGCAGCCGAGCGCCAAGAGCTTGAGGAAGTTTTTGAGCCCGAGAGATATCCCGCCGGCGAAAATCTTTATTTTTGCGGAGCGCATAAATATCAGAGGGATCAGTATGAACACCGCGGCTTTGAGCGCCGATTTAACGGCATATGCGGGCTCGACGAGCGTTTCCACCGCCGCCATAGCTGCGCAGCAGATGACAACGGAAATAATAACGGCAAATTTCTTTTTGTTCATATTATCACCTCGTGTCCGGGAAATGAATATCCGACACTTAAAAGTTTTCGGTCGAGCCTTTTCTTCCATACCCCCTGCCCACGCATCTGATTGCGGAGCAATCAGATTGCCCTCAGAGAGGGCGAGGGCAAGCGACGCACTAACTGTGTTAAAAAGGAAAGAGTGTCAGCGTCGCTGCGTCGTTCGCTTCGCTC
>CANRLU010000082.1 GCA_947631535.1 uncultured Clostridia bacterium
CTTATCTTACCACACTTGGGCACATTCTTCTTTATTCTTTCTTTTTAATGTACAAGATGTATTGTACTCTAACATTTTTAGATACATATCCGTTAAATGTGCCTCTTTACATTTTTTCCGATTTATGCTATACTTACCTTATATATTTTTATTTTACGGAGCATCATATGAAAAAATGGACAGTCTCCCGCGCCGATGCAGCGCGGGTGAGAAGAATAATATCCTCCACCGACCTTTCGCCGCTTCTTGCCGAGGTGATGGCGGCCCGCGGGTACGATACGGCGGAGAGTCTCGCGGGATTTTTCAACGGCGAAGAGCTTTCCGACCCGTTTCTGCTCGCAGATATGGACAGGGCCGTAGATGCTGTAAACGCTGCCATAGAGCGTGAAGAGCGCATCTGCATTTTCGGTGACTACGACTGCGACGGCATAACCTCCGCCGCTATACTTTACGGATATCTTCTGAGCATGGGAGCCGATGTTTCGGTTATACTTCCCGAGCGCGACGAGGGCTACGGCCTCAGCATCGCGGCCGTAGATAAAATGCATAACGACGGCGTTTCGCTCATAATCACCGTCGATAACGGAATTTCTGCCATCGAAGAGGCAAAGCATATAAATGAGCTCGGAATGAGCCTTGTCGTGACCGATCACCACCAACCGCTCGAAGTGCTGCCCGATGCCATTGCGGTTGTAGACCCTCACCGCCGCGACTGCCTTTCGCCCTTTAAAAAGCTGTGCGGAGCCGGAGTGGTACTTAAGCTCTGCGCCGCGCTCGACGGTGGCGACTACGGAATGGTCTGCGAGCAGTATCTCGACCTTGCCACAATAGCAACCGTTGCCGATGTAGTTCCGCTCGTGGGCGAAAACAGGATCATAGTTTCGCAGGGGCTTCGTCTTCTTAAAAATACCGAAAACGTGGGGCTCCTTTCGCTTTTGGAGCAGTGCGGGACAAGCCCCGAGTCGGTCACTTCCACGGTCACAGCATACACTTTGGCCCCGAGGATAAACGCTTCGAGCCGTTTCGGCTCGCCTATGACGGCTTTTAATATGCTCACCGCCGAAGACGATACCGCCTCGGAATACGCCTCAGAGCTCATAAGGCTGAATTCGCTGAGAAAAGCCGCCGAGAGCGGAATTATGAGCGAGATAGCCGCTATCATAGATTCCGACCCGAAGCTGCTGCGCGGCAGGGTGCTCACCGTCGCGGGAAAAGGCTGGCACTGCGGGGTCATAGGCATAGTTGCCTCAAAACTCGTTGAGATATACGAAAAGCCGGTCCTCGTTATATCTATAGGCGACGACGGACTTGCGCGTGGCTCTGCCCGCTCCGTAGACGGCTTCAACGTCTTTAAATGCTTCGACAGCTGCCGCGAGCTTCTCATAAAATACGGCGGGCACGAGCTCGCCGGAGGCCTTACGGTCTCGGAGGAAAATATCCCTGCGCTCCGTGAAATGATAGAGAGCTATGCGCTCGCGCAGCACCCCGTTATGCCGCGTCTCGTTTTAAATGCCGACAAGCTCCTTTGCGGGGCCGACCTCACCTACGAAAACGCCGTTTCGCTCTCGGCGGCCGAGCCTTTCGGGCGGGACAATCCCGAGCCTCTGTTCGCGATATCCGGCGCGGAGATAAAGGCAGTTTATCCGCTTAAAAACGGCGAATATACGAAGACCGATATCACCGTTGACGGCGTTGCCGTTTCGGCGCTGTTTTTTAAGGTAAAGGCAGCCGATTTCACTCTTAAGACCGGCGACAGGATAGACCTTATGGCAAATATGCTTCCGAATGAATATAAAGGAAACAGGAGCGTTTCGCTGAAGGCGGTCGATTACCGCCTCCACGGCCTTAAGCAGGACAGATTCTTTGCCGCCTGCGACGTATACGAAAAGTTCAGGCGTGGCGAAGGCGTCGAAAAAAGCCTTCTTGCAAAGGGTCTTCCGAGCAGGGCGGAGCTCGTGGAGGTGTATAAATACATAGCCGCGTGCCGCGACGCGCACACCTTCGAGAGCCTGTATGCGAGGATACAGAGCGAAAGCATCAACGCGTTCAAGCTCCGGATAATTATAGACGTCTTCTGCGACACGGGGCTGCTTGAATATTCCCCGTCCACGGGAAGAATAAAGTCCACCGTCCCCAAGGCGAGGGTGGACATTGACACGAGCGAGACTCTTAAAAAGCTTCGCGCGATGATCCAGTGAGGTGATTTTTATGGCGGAGCAGACTATACAGACCTGCAATCAGAATTTTGAAAAGCTCATTGAACGGCTTTCTGACCTCGACAAGAACTACAACCTTTCAAAGATACGTTCGGCCTATGAATATGCCCGCGAGATGCACGAAGGGCAGTTCCGCGAATCGGGGGAGCCCTACATAACCCATCCCCTTGCCGTTGCGGGAATACTCGTTGATCTCGGAATGGACACCGACGCCATATGCGCGGCGCTTCTGCACGATGTCGTTGAGGACACCGATGCTACGTATGACGACGTAAAAAAGAAGTTCGGGGCAGATGTTGCCAATCTTGTAGACGGCGTTACAAAGCTCGATAAGATCAACCTCGCCTCAAAAGAAGAGCAGCAGGCCGAGAACATAAGAAAGATATTCCTTTCAATGGCCAAGGATATCCGCGTCATCATAATCAAGCTCGCCGACAGGCTGCACAATATGCGCACCCTCGGGTTCAGGAGCGGTGTAAAGCGCCGCGACGTTTCCCTTGAAACTATGTCGATATTCGTTCCGCTCGCCAACCGTCTCGGAATAAGGCAGCTTAAGGAAGAGCTTGAGGATATCTCGTTCAGCTACTTAGACCCCTACGCCTATGCCGAGATAGAGCAGCTCCTCGAAAAGAGCAAGCGCGAGCGCGAGGAATTTATTGAAACGATAAAAACAAGGATAAAAAGGCGCCTTGCCGCCGATTTCGACCCCGTCCCGACGGTCGAGGGCAGGGTGAAATCCGCCTACGGGATATATAAAAAGGTCTACGAGCAGGGCAAGACCTTTGACGAGATCTATGACAAATACGCCGTCCGCGTAATAGTGAATACCGTCACCGAGTGTTATTTTGTGCTCGGCATAATGCATGATATGTTCCAGCCGATACCCAACCGCTTCAAGGACTACATTTCCACCCCGAAAGCAAATATGTATCAGAGCCTTCACACAACGGTCATGGGCCGCGAGGGGATACCTTTTGAAGTCCAGATTAGGACTTGGGAGATGCACCACACCGCCGAGTTCGGCATCGCCGCGCACTGGAAATATAAGGAGGGCAGGAGCGGCAAATACAAGTTCGACGAGCGCCTCAACTGGGTCCGCCAGATACTCGACACTCAGAAGGAATCGGACGACGCCGAGGACATAGTTCGCGCGATAAAGACCGACCTTTCTCCCGAAGACGTTTTTGCCATGACCCCCAAGGGCGACGTTATATCGCTGCCGCAGGGCGCGACGGTAATAGATTTCGCCTACGCTATTCACACGCAGGTCGGCCACAAGATGACCGGCGCCAAGGCCGACAAAAAGCTCGTTCCCTTCGATTACGTCATAAAGACCGGCGAGATAATCGAGATAATCACCTCAAAAGACCCCTCCCACGGCCCCAAGCGCGACTGGCTCAACATCTGCAAGACCAACGAGGCCAAGGCAAAAATACGCTCGTGGTTTAAAAAAGAGCGCCGCGACGAGAACATCGTGGAGGGCAAGGAAGCCCTCTGGCGCGAGCTCAGAAGGAATATGGTCAGGATAACCGAAGATGAGCTTCCCGAGCTTGTAGCCGTCGATATGAAGCACCACGGCTGCGAGACTCTTGACGACTTCTACGCGGCCGTAGGCTACGGCGGAGTAACTCTTTCAAAGATAGTTCCCCGCCTGAAAGAGGAGTGCTCCAAGCGCGCTGCCGAGGCCGAAAAGACCGACAGCTTCGAGTTCACCCCCGGCACTTCAAGGTCGGTTTCCGGAGTTATCGTCGATGGGATAGACAACTGCGTGGTAAAGCTCTCGCAGTGCTGTTCTCCTCTCCCGGGTGACGATATAATAGGCTTCATCACCCGCGGTCACGGCGTTTCGGTCCATAAGAAGGACTGCGTGAATTATCTTTCTCAGAAAGACGCCGAGCCCGACAGGTGGGTGCCGGTGCGCTGGGCGGGAAAGGAAAGCGCGAACTACTATAAAGTCGCCCTTGAAGTCGTGGGCTACAACCGCATAGGCATCTTTTCCGACGTTCTCGCGAGCCTCAGCGAAGCAAGGATAACCACCCACGAAGCGGCCGCGAGAGTCCTCAAAAACGGCAACTTTATGGCTTCGCTGACTATAAGCGTGGCCGGCACCGCCGAGCTCGAAGGCGTTATTTCGAGAATGAAGAAGATATCCGGCGTGCTGTCGGTAGACAGGAGCGCAAAATGACCGTATATCCGATAACCGACCTCGGCGATTTCGGCACCGACTGCTATATTGTCCCGACGGCCGAAAACAGCGCCATTCTCATCGACGCGCCCTGCAGCGCGGAAATAATATCAAAAAAACTCGATTCGCTGGGACTGGAGCTTAAGAAGATTCTTCTTACCCACGGTCACTGCGACCACATAGATGCTCTCGGCGGTCTTTTTAAAAAATACGGCTGCGAGGTGTATATTTCCGCCGAAGATTCCGCTATGCTGACGGACCCGAGGCTCTGCCTTGCCTCTTATTTCGGCACAGATTTTACGCCATTTTACGGCGCGAAAACTTTAGGCGAAGAGGTGAGCCTCGACGGTGTAACGCTGAAGGTGATACCTACTCCCGGTCATAGCGCTGGTTCGGTGTGTTTCCTTGCCGACGACTGCATATTTACCGGCGACACACTTTTTGCCGGCTCCGTCGGCAGGACCGACCTCGGCGGCGATTTTTCCGTGCTTATGGATTCCATAGCAAAGCTTATTCGCCTCGGGAAAAACTACGTTATCTATCCCGGCCACGGCGGCGCGAGTACGCTCGACGCTGAAATTGAATTTAATCCGTATCTTGAAGAGCTCCGGAGGATGTTATGACTCTTATTTTTACAGGTCACGAATTCAAATACGAGCTTGAAGCGGTCTGCAAGCTGTTTTTCCCCGTGCAGACCTTTTCTTTTGTGTTTTTGAGCGAGGACGAGCCCGTAAGCGAGCCGGAGGGCGATTTTTGCGTTATATCCCGTCAGGTCGAAGACGGCGAAGCAAAAATGTCGGTCAAAACTGTGATATCCGGTCGGCAGGTGAGTCTGAGCGACGCGCTTAATACCTATGTTCCCGACTACGAACACCGCTGCGAGCTTGCTTTGTGCGGCCTGCTGTTTAAATGTCTTAGAAAGCAGACGGGCATATCCCCCGAATGGGGTATGCTCACGGGCGTGAGGCCGGTAAAGCTCGTCGCCCGCTTAAAAAACAGCGGAATGGACGAGCCCGCGATATACAGGCACCTCGGCGGCGACCTATACGTATCCGACGAGAAGATACGCCTTGCCTGCGAAACGGCGGACAATCAGCGCGAGGCGATCAAAGGCATGCCCCCGCAGAGCGTCAGCCTTTATGTTTCGATACCGTTCTGCCCGTCGAGGTGCGCTTACTGCTCGTTTATTTCGCAGACCGTTTCGGGCTTCAAAAAGCTTATGCCGGAATACGTCGAAAAGCTCTGCGCCGAGCTTAGGCTCACCGGCAGGATAGTCCGCAGCCTCGGCCTTACCCTCGATACTGTGTATTTCGGCGGCGGGACTCCCACTTCGCTCGAAGCTTCCGACCTCGAACGGATAATGAAGACGGTCTCGAAAAGCTTTGACCTTTCAAAGCTTCGGGAATATACCGTTGAGGCCGGACGGCCTGACACCGTGACTCCTGAAAAGCTGAAAGTAATAAAAGACAACGGCGGCGACCGCGTGAGCGTGAATCCGCAGACGATGCACGACGGCGTTCTTGAAGCGATAGGCAGAAAGCACACCGTAAAAGAATTCCTCGAGGCGTATTCACTTGCAAAAAATACGGGCTTTAAGGCCGTGAACGTGGACCTCATAGCCGGTCTTCCCACGGACAGCTTTGAGGGCTTCTGCGAGAGCTTAACGCGCGTCATCGGACTCGACCCCGAGAACATAACCGTTCACGCGCTCTCGATAAAGCGCGCCGCCGACCTTATGCACTCGGGAGGTGAGGGCCTTAGCCCTGCGGGGACTTCAAGAATGATAGCCTTTTCAAACAGTGAGCTTTTAAGCGCGGGTTACCGCCCGTATTATCTTTACCGACAGAAAAACCAGCTCGGCAATCAGGAAAACGTCGGCTGGGAGAAGGGCGGAAACATAGGCATATATAACGTTAATATGATGGAGGAAATCCAGGCAGTCCTCGCTGCCGGAGCGGGCGGCTCAACGAAGATAGTCGCCGCGGCAGACAGGATACAGCGGCTTTACAACCCTAAATATCCTCTCGAATACATTAGGCGGTTTGAAGATACCGTCATACCGAGAAAAGAAGAGGCCGAAAGGAAGATGTCGGAGCTTATCCGGCGCGGAGGTAAACTTACGCTATGAATAAAAACGACACCGTCACCCTTGAAATAACCGGCCTTACCAACGAAGGCTTCGGCGTTGCGCACTTCGGCGGAATGGCGGTATTCGTGCCGTATTCCGCAGTCGGAGACGTGGCCGAGTGCAGAGTGGTAAAGGTCATGAAGACATATGCATATGCAAGGCTCGAAAGACTTATATCGCCTTCGCCCGACAGGGCAGAGCCCGATTGTCCCGCTTTCGGCAGGTGCGGCGGGTGCTGCTTTCGGCATATTTCCTATGAAGCCGAGCTTAGGGCAAAGGAGGGATTTGTCCGCGACGCGCTTAAGCGGATAGGCGGGCTGGATATTCCGATCGAGCCGATAATTGCGGCGAAATTTACCGAAAGATACCGCAACAAGGCGCAGCTTCCCGTAGCAAAGCTCGACGGGAAAACCGTCTGCGGGTTTTATTCCCCACGCTCCCACAGAGTGGTTCCCTGCGACGACTGCCGGCTCGCCCCGAAGGTCTTTTCCGATATCGTAGGGGTCGTACTTTCATATCAGGACGGGCGGGGGCTCTCCTGCTTCGACCCCGAGACCGGCAGGGGGCTCCTTAGGCACATATATCTGCGGCGCGGGCATTACAGCGGCGAGATCGCGGTCTGCCTTGTGGTGTCCAAAAAAACTGACGATTACAACGTCCTTGCAAGGCTTCTGACAGAGCGTTTTCCCGACATCAAAACGGTAGTTTTAAACATCAACCCCGAGAACACAAACGTGATTTTGGGAAACAAGGAGCACTTTATTTACGGCGACGGCAGGATAACCGACACCGTTTGCGGCGTGAGCGTAAAGATCTCCGCCGGCAGCTTTTACCAGGTCAACACGCCTGCGGCCGAAGCGGTTTACCGAAAGGCTGCCGAATATGCCGAGCTCAGCGGCAAAGAGACCGTCCTCGACCTCTATTGCGGCGCGGGAACGGTGGGGCTTTCTATGGCGAAAAGTGCAGGAAGGCTCATCGGCGTAGAGATCGTCGAAGACGCCGTTAAAAACGCCCGTGAGAACGCTTTGCAAAACGGCGTTGAAAACGCGGAATTTATCGCGGGCGACGCCGGAAAGATCGCTAAGATGCTTGCCTCGTGCGGCGAGCACCCCGACGTGATAATTGTGGATCCTCCGCGAAAAGGTTGCGACGCGCTTACCCTCGATTCTATAGTTGAGATGTCGCCGAAAAGGGTGGTCATGATATCCTGCAACCCCGCCACCGCCGCAAGGGATATAAAATACCTCTCCGAACGCGGCTACGTCCCGCTCAAAGCCTGTCCGGCAGACATGTTCCCCAGAACGCAGCATGTGGAGACGGTATGCTTATTGTCCAAACTCAATGTCAAGCAGCATATCGAAGTTGAACTCACCATGGACGAGA
>CANRLU010000083.1 GCA_947631535.1 uncultured Clostridia bacterium
CGGAATGGGCAAAGACCATTCTCCGCGACTGCATTCACCGCAACGGCGAGGGCGATAAGCAGGGCGACGTTATGTGGAGCGACGACAACTATCTGATAAAGTTCGTCCCCGGCTGCCCGTTTACCGACGCTTCCTACCACCTCCCGCATTTTTATAAGCTCTTTGCCGACAACTGCGACGAGCGCGACCGCGAGTTCTGGCTAAAGGCCTCCGAGGCGAGCAGAAAGTATCTTCATTCCGCCTGCCACCCCGTTACCGGTCTTTGCACCGACTACGCCAACTACGACGGCAGTCCGCTCGAGCGGAGCTTCAACCGCCACGCTTCGCTCCACTACTCCGATTCTTACCGCACCATATACAATATGGCGCTCGACTGGGTCTGGAACCGCGCCGACCCTTGGCAGACCGAAAACTGCCGCAGGCACCAGCGCTTCTTTGAGAACGCCGGCGAGAAATGGCACCTCGTCCCTCACCCCGACGGCACCTTTACCGACGAAGAGGCTATGCACCCCGTGGCGATAATCGCGACAAAGGCCGCTGCGAGCCTTGCCGCCGTTGACGGCGCCGACGCCGAAGAGCTCGAGCGCGCGAAAAGATGCGTTATGCAGTTTTGGAACACCCCGCTCAGAGGGGGCAACCGCCGCTATTACGACAACTGCCTCTACCTCTTCTCGCTGCTTATGCTCACGGGGGAGTACCGAATATACTGAATATAAGGAGAATAAAAGTGACCGCCGAAAAAGCAAAAAGCTATGTTTATTACTACTGTGAGAACTACATTTCCCTGTCTGCTGTTAAAGGGCTGAGGATCGTTTACAGCTTTTTGACCTACATATTCATAGTTTACGGTATACTGTCGGATATCTTTCTGCCATACAGCATTACTCTTTTTCTGCTTACGGTGTTTTACTTCGCGGCGACAGCTTTATTTGCAAAAAACGTCAAAAAATACGATTCTTTCCCGCTCAGGTTTTTGGTAAACGGGATAGAGGCGATGTTTATGGACCTATACTTTTTGATATTGCTGTATATGCCGCTGCCGAATGTTTCCGGGGGTACAGCGGTAAATCTGATTTTGACTGCGCTTATTATCGTTTTTAATCTTAGCTATATCGGCATAACGGTTTTGCTCGTTAAAAAAGGAAAATACCTCAATAAAAAGCATAACTATGGCGCGGTGATGGCTCTTGGAGGAGGCGTTACCGGAAGTGTCGGAATGTGTATTGCAAGATTGGTGACTCATAATGTCAGCGAAAGAGCATCGGAGATATTCTTTAAAAGCGTATTGTTCTTTATTGTTCTTGTACTGTCAGTCGGCACTGCAAATTTTCTCAAATACCGCTGGTGCAAAAAGTACGGAATAACCTGCGACGAAAACGGGAAAGCTTCCTCTCCGGCGCTTTACACCGATATAGATTACGGTAAAAACAGAAGCCTGCCCGCAAGGATAGCCGTGAAGGTTTTTAAGGTTATAGGCATATTGTTTGCGCTGCTGATTTTAGTGGGCGTGTATGTACAAAACAGATTATAAATATACAACTCGGGGAGTCCCTGCAGGGTCATAGAAGACAGGCTGAAATATCACGGCGAATTATTCTGAAGGTGAGACAATGAACAACATCTGGTCGGAAAACATACAGGGCGTTATGACTCTCTACCTGAGCCGCAAGCTCAGATTTGATGACGTGTTCTTCGGGCAGTATAAAAAGCAGTTCGGTATAGACGAAAACGCCGATATAAAAATACTTGAGGTCGGCTGCGGGCCCGGAGCCCTTGCGGAAGCGCTCCGCAGACAGTATCCGAACGCCGAGATCAGCGCAATAGACAGGGACAGCAATTTTATCTCGTTTGCAAGAGAGAACGTCACGGGGGTTGATTTTTACGAGGGCGACGCCGAAAAGCTCCCGTTTGAGGACTGCTCGTTTGACGTGA
Organism: uncultured Clostridia bacterium; assembly: GCA_947631535.1. Lineage (GTDB taxonomy): Bacteria > Bacillota > Clostridia > Oscillospirales > Ruminococcaceae > Faeciplasma. The sequence goes on from CANRLU010000083.1 coordinate 1,933, forward strand.
CCATTTCCAACACCGTGCTGGAGCATATCGAGTCCAAAGCTTTTTGGGGCGAACAGCTCAGAGTGCTGAAGCCCGGCGGAGTATGTCTCTGCCTTTCGGCGAGGAGGGGTCTGCACTGCACGGCGCCCTGCCTTGAAACAACAAAGGCCGAAAAAGAATTTTGGGAGAGTATTCCGCAGTCGGAGGACGAGCTGAAAAAATACGGCGTCGGCCGATATTCTATGACGGAGGCGGAGATCCCCGCCTCGATGGAGAAAAACGGGTTTTCCGATGTCACGGCGGGATATGCGATCATCGACCTCACGCCCGACGCGCCGAAGTATCCGCCAAAGATGGCGGAGGCGATGATAGAGGCGATGCGGCAGTCCGACCTCGAGGCGATACGGCACGCACGCTCCTGCGGCGCGGAAGAAGCAGTTTCGGCGGTGAACGCCAAATACAACGAGCGCCTCCGGCTTTACCGCGAGGGCGTAAAGCAGTGGGATACCTCGGTCTCGGTGACGATGATACTTCGCGGAGTAAAAAAATAGCCCGCCGTTTTCCCGAACGGCCGGCATATCATCATTATGAAACAGATAATAATTTTATCAAGGAGGATATTATGAAAGAACGTTTGAAATCCGCTAACCCCTATCTGCCGCTTTGGGAGCACGTTCCCGACGGCGAGCCGCGCGTGTTTGAATACAACGGCGAAAAGCGCGTTTACGTCTACGGTTCTCACGACACCCTTAAAACTGCCTACTGCGGCCCCGATCAGGTGGTGTGGAGCGCTCCCGTGGACGACCTTACGAATTGGACCTGTCACGGCGTATGCTACACCGCTACCGACGGCTCCGTTCTCTATGCACCAGACGTCGTTCAGAAGGGCGACACTTTCTATCTCTACGCTGCCGAACGCTGCGGCGGTCAGATAATGGTAGCTTCTTCTAAGAACCCCGCCGGTCCTTTTGAAAACCCCGTTAAGACTCAGCTCGGCTTCGACCCCGGCATTTTGGTAGACGACGACGGCAGAGTGTATGCATACTGGGGCTTCTGCCGCTGCTTCTGCGCCGAGCTCAACGACGATATGGCCACGATAAAGGAAGGCACCTTCCGCGCCGACCCTATGGGCCACGTTCCCGACGGCTGGAACCCTAACGCCGACAAGGAGCATATCGACCTCAGAGACGCCTTCTTTGAGGCTTCGAGCCCCCGCAAGGTCAACGGCAAATACGTTTACATATATTCAAAGCGCTATATGACTCCCGTCCCCGAGCTCGGAGTATACGGCCCCTGCAACGGCTTCCTTTCATATAAATACAGCGATTCGCCCCTCGGCGGCTTCAAAGAGGGCGGCGATATAAGCTTCAACGGCGGCGAGATAATAAAGCTCCCCGACGGCACCGGCAGGCAGACCTATCAGTGGGGCAACAACCACGGCTCGATAATCGAGATAAACGGCAAATGGTATGTCTTCTACCACCGCCAGACAGGCGTCAACGAATTTTCGCGCCAGGGTATGCTCGAGCCCGTAGACGTGGCTATGGGCAAGGACGGAAAAATCTACATCGGCGACATCACCTACGTCGGCGGCGAGCCTGTATCCTCGAAGCCCGTCGAGATGACCTCTCAGGGCGGCAACGTAAACGGCATCGACGCCTACAAGATAATTTCCGCCGGATATGCCTGTCACATCAGCCCGCTCCATCAGGCCTATGTCAAGCCGGTGTACGAGCAGGTCGAGGGAGTTTCGTCGCCCGTAGTGAACATAAAAGACGGCACCGTTGTGGGCTTCCGCTATATCCAGTTCGGCGCGAACGCCCCGAAGAGCGTTACCGTGTCCGCCGAAATCACCAAGGCTATGACCGTTAAAGTCAGGCTCGACAGCTTCGGCGGCAGGGTCGTCGCGGAGCTTGAGATGAAAGAGGGAAATAACGCTTGCTGCGCTCCGCTCACGGCGGGGATTGTAGGCAAACACGCCGTTTACTTTGAGTTCACCGGCGACGGAGAGGCGCAGTTTGACTGCTTCACTTTTGACAGATAAACTTTTCCGAAAAATTGAAACGATTTTCGAGAATCGAAGAAAAATCAAGAGAAATCGCGCGAAATCAAGAGATTTTGAAATATATTTTGAAAAAGTTGAAAAAACCTCTTGACAAAAGGAAAACGAAAGAATATAATACAACCTGCTATGTTGGCAGGGGCAGGAAAAGCCTATTCCGCCGCCTGTCTTCTGATTCTCTAACTTCTATAAGGAGGAAACAAAAATGTCAACTTTCATGGCAAATCCGCAGAACGTTGAGCGCAAGTGGTATCTTATAGACGCCGCGGGCAAGCCGCTCGGCCGTGTTGCTGCGGCAGCCGCTTCTATCCTCAACGGAAAGAACAAGCCCACCTACACTCCTCACGTCGATTGCGGGGATCACGTTATCGTCATCAACTGCGACAAGGCCGTTCTCACAGGCTCTAAGCTTATGAAGAAGACCCGCAAGTGGCACACCGGCTGGATCGGTCATCTCAGGGAATACAAGTATTCCGATATGATGGCCAAGGAGCCCGAGAGGGCAATGAAGCTTGCCGTTCAGGGTATGCTTCCCAAGAACACCATAGGTGCCAATTCGCTTACCAGACTAAGAGCCTATAAGGGCAGCGAGCATCCTCACACCGCTCAGAAGCCCGAGACTATCGAGATCGAGCTTTAATAAGAGGAGGGAAAACCATGTACGAATCCAAGAATCCTTACTTTTACGGCACCGGCCGCAAAAAACATTCCGTAGCGAGAGTGCGTCTTTATCAGGGCACCGGCAGGATCACCGTGAACGGCCGCGACATTGACGATTATTTCGGACTTGACACCCTTAAGCTTATAGTCCGTCAGCCGCTCAATCTTCTGGGCCTCGCCGAGCAGTTCGATATAGTTTGCTCGGTCGCCGGCGGCGGAGTTTCCGGCCAGGCGGGAGCTATCCGTCACGGCCTTTCGAGAGCTCTTTTGCAGTATAACGCCGAGCTCAGGCCTCAGCTTAAGGCAGCGGGTTTCCTCACCCGCGACCCGAGAATGAAGGAGAGAAAGAAATACGGTCTCAAAGCCGCAAGAAGAGCTCCGCAGTTCTCAAAGAGATAATATCAGCGCTGTCAAATCCCCCGAGTTTTCGGGGGATTTTTTATGTAAAACGGCTCTTTTGAGCCTAAATTTCCTGTTGATTTTTCTGTAAATTCATGCTATAATCAAAATGATTATAATATGCGGTATATATTGCCGAAAATATATACAGTTCACGGAGGAAAAGATGAAAAAAGAAAAGATCCTTATAGCCGACGATTCCGAGATGAACCGCTCGCTGCTCACCGATATGCTCGCCGACAATTACGATATAGTCGAGGCGGAGGACGGCGTGGAGGCGATGTCGGTGCTCAATTCATCGGCTTCCGATATCTCGCTGATGCTGCTCGACATCGTGATGCCGAGAATGGACGGCTTCGGAGTTCTCGAAGCTATGAACCGCAACGGCATAATAGAAGACCTGCCGGTGATAATCATATCGTCGGAAACGAGTTCCGACCACGTGAGAAAGGCCTATTCTCTCGGCGCGACCGACTTTATCGCCCGCCCGTTCGACCCGGAGGTGGTGCAGCGCAGAGTTGTGAACACAATGCTGCTTTACGCCAAGCAGAAGCGCCTGATAAGCCTCGTTGAAGACCAGGTTTACGAAAAAGAACGCCAGAGCGACCTTATGATAGACATTCTGAGCCATGTAATGGAGTTCCGCAACGGCGAGAGCGGGCTGCATATCCTTCACGTCAGAAACCTCACCGACCTGCTTCTGAGCTGCCTCGTCCGCAAGACCGACCGCTATAAGCTCACAATGGCCGATATTTCCCTTATAAGCACCGCCTCGGCGCTTCACGATATAGGAAAAATGGGCATCGACGAGAAGATACTCAACAAGCCCGGCAAGCTCACCGACGAGGAATTCGCGATAATGAAGACCCATTCGGCGATAGGCGCGAATATGATAAGCGACCTGCCCGTACATCAGCAGGAGCAGCTCGTAAAGACCGCCTACGAGATATGCCGTTGGCACCACGAGCGTTGGGACGGCAGGGGATATCCCGACGGCCTGAAGGGCGACGAAATACCCATCTCGGCGCAGGTAGTCTCTTTGGCCGACGTCTACGACGCACTCACGAGCGAAAGGGTGTATAAGCCGCCGTATTCCCACGAAGAGGCCGTGGAGATGATAATTGCCGGAAAATGCGGAGCTTTTAACCCTCTGCTGCTCGAATGTCTCACCGAGAATATCGACAGTTTCCGCTCGGCTCTCTCGGCCGACCCGCTCGACGAGGTCAAGCGCCGCAAGATCCGCAGCATTTCCGAGGAAACGCTCAAAAACGAGGGCGGTGGAGTTTCAAAGCGCACCCTGAGGCTGCTGGACAGGGAGCGGGTAAAAAACAGCTTCTATGCCTCGATGACAGAGTCGATACAGTTTGAATACGGCGTGAATCCGGCTATGCTCACATTCTCGGTGTGGGGAGCGAAAAAGCTCGGAGTTGACGAGATAATCATGAACCCCGAAAAAGACCCCAAGCTCGGCGAAATACTCGGAGAGGGCTCGTGGGATAAGATAATGAGGGGCGTGCGCGCCACAACGATAGAAAATCCCGAGATGAGGCTCGACCTGCCCCTGAAGATAGAGGGCGAGGTGCGCTGGTGCAGGCTTGTTATCCGCTCGCTCTGGAACGACGAGGCCGAGCCCGCATTTGAGGGGGCGATGGGAATAGTCCAGGATATAAACGACACCCATCAGAAAATGCAGGAGCTTGAGAAAAAGGCCGCGCGCGACCAGCTCACCGGTCTTTTGAACCGCACGAGCGCAAGGCAGCAGATAGAGCTTAAGATGATAGACCACAGCGGCGGCAATTTTGCACTCGCGATAATAGATATAGACGACTTCAAGAAGGCCAACGACGTTTACGGGCATATGTTCGGCGACGAGGTGCTCAAATTCGTGGCCGGAAATCTGAGGGACAGCATACGTCAGACCGACGTTTCGGGCCGCTACGGCGGCGAGGAGTTCCTTATGTTCCTCGAATATAAGACTGATATCGAGAAGACCGTTGACAGAATACGCCGCAGCATATGCGGAACCTACGAAAATTACAACGTTTCTGTGACAGTGGGCGTTGCCCTGAGCCGCGATCTCGGCTGCGATTACGAAAAGCTTTTAAAGGCAGCCGACGCCGCCCTTTATTACGGAAAGCGCAACGGCAAGGCGCAGTACTGCTTCTATGACGACTCGATGAAAGACCTTCTTACAGCCGAAGAAATTTAATATAAGGAGAGATACGTAATGACACTGGAAAAATGTTACGAAGCAATGGGTTCGGATTACGCCGATGTTTTCGGCAGGCTGCGCAGCGAAAGGCTCGTGCAGAAATTCGTGCTCAAATTCCTCGACGACAAGAGCTATGAGCTTTTGTGCACGTCGCTCGCAAACGGCAACAGCGAAGATGCCTTCCGCGCAGCCCACACCATAAAAGGCATGTGCCAGAACCTCGGATTTACCGTGCTTATGCGCTCGAGTTCAGAGCTCACCGAGGCTTTGAGAAACGGACCCACTCCCGAGGCCGAAAAGCTCTTTGAGCAGGTAAAGGCGGATTATGCCCTTACAGCCAGCGCGATAAGCGCCTACAAGGCCGAGCTCGAAGGATAAATCATCTCTGAAAGCCCAACTATAAAAAGTCAATAGGAAAGAGCAAAAAAATGAAGAAAAAATAATGAATAAGTGGCGAAAAAA
>CANRLU010000084.1 GCA_947631535.1 uncultured Clostridia bacterium
CCGCCTTGTGAAGAGCGTAAACGCGGGCGGCGAGGAACCCGTTTACCTTTACGCCGAGTTTCGGATAAGCGGCGGGGATAACTCCTTTAACGGTATGCTCATAAACGCCTTCGACGGCGTCGATTTAGAGGTAAGCGGAGTTTCGCCTGCGGGGCTGAAATATTCGCTCAAAAACGGCAGCGACTGCGTTATCGACAGCGGCACCGAATATGATTTCACCGTTCAGTATTACGGAGAAAACGGCTGGGAGAATGTCTCCGGCGAATGGGCGGTAGACAGCGCTGCGGTGCTCACGGAGCCGGGCAAGAGCTTTGACGCCGAGATCGACTGGTCCGGCTTTTACGAAGAGCTCCCCGAGGGGAAATATCGCATTGTAAAATGCTTCTCGGTCGAGACCGCGCCGGAATGGTATGAAAACTTCTGCGCCGCCACCGAATTTGATATAAGTCTATAAATTATTTGACATAAAAGGAGAAAAAGAAAATGAAATTCATCGTTGAAACATCCGCGCGCCACGTGCACGTAACCGAGCAGGACCTCAAGATCCTCTTCGGCGAAAACGCCACCCTCACCAAGAAGAAGGACCTTTCTCAGCCCGGACAGTATGCCTGCGAGGAGAGAGTGACCGTTGTCGGACCGAAGAAGGAGCTCCCCAACGTCTCTATTCTCGGACCCTGCCGCAATGCGACTCAGGTAGAGCTTTCCGCGACCGACGCGAGGTCGATAGGAATTGCCGCTCCGATACGCGAATCCGGCGACCTTGAGGGCAGCGGAGCCTGCAAGCTCGTAGGTCCCTGCGGCGAGATCGAGCTCTCGGAGGGCGTTATAATCGCAAAGCGCCATATTCACCTCACCCCCGAAGACGCCGCCTCGCTCGGAGTCAAGGACAAGGACGAGGTCTGGGTCCGCATCGACACCGACGGCAGAAGCGCCATTTTGGGCGACGTAGTCTGCCGCGTCAGCGCATCCTACGCGACCGCTATGCATATCGACACCGACGAGTCCAACGCCGTGGGCTGCGGAAGAGAGCAATACGGCGAGATCGTAAAGATTTAAGAGTAAAGGTTAAATAAAATATTCGCTTTTATCATTGTAATTTCCCGCAAAATTTAGTAAGATATATACAGGCATAATTATTGCCCGATTAAAATTTTTGGAGGAATTGCAAAATGAAAAAAGTATTAGCACTTGCGCTTGCACTTGTCGTTGCCCTTTGCGCGCTTTCAGTCGCGGTATTTGCCGACGAGAAGGTTGTTTATGACAATCCCGAAGGAGCGCAGCCCCCTGAATGTGCCAATCCTTGGGACTTCTTCGGCATCTGCGGAGCCACCTGGGGACGTGCAGACAGCTGCGACATCAGCGTTCCCGATTTCGTTGACCTCTGCCAGGAGGGCGGCTGGACTCTCGACATCGTCTACAGCGGCACTCCCAACAACATCGGCGACGCCAACGACCCCAACGCCGACCCCAAGATCGTCTTCAACGGCGACTTTGACAACGGCATACTTATCCCGCACGTCGATATCGGCGACGGCAAGCTCGAAGCTTCCGTAGCTCTTGACGATGTTATGGCTGCCTACGGCACCGACCCCGTCACCATCAGTTCCGCCTGCGTGCAGGTCTTCACCGGCGACTTCAAGCTTTACAGCGTAAAGTTCACCAACGGTGCCGACACCGTTGCCCCCGTAGCCGTTGAGACTCCCGCTCCCGAAGCTCCCGCCGCTGACGAAGCTCCTGCCGACACTGCTCCCGCTCCCGACACCGGCATAGCCCTCGCGGTTATCCCCGCTGTTATTGCTCTTGCGGCCGTTGCCGTTTCCAAGAAGCACTAAGGCAAACACGATACTTACAAAAGGGCCGCGAGCTTTCGCGGCTCTTTTTGTGCTTTGTTTTGTACAAAAAACTTTCCCCCAATTTGTATGATTTGCCGAAAATAATATTTTACTTGACATTTTGCCCGAAATGTGCGACAATATACCCGTAGACACACGGCACAAACCGTTATCTAACGAAAATTTAGGAGGAATTTTTATGAAGAAATTGCTTGCAGTTGCCGTTGCACTCGTTATGGCAATGGCACTGAGCGTATCCGTTTTTGCTGATACGTTGTTCACACTCACCGAAGTAGCTACCAATGACGGAGGCTCCCTCACTGACGGCTACACGATTTCCGGCTGGAACCCTGCGTTCATCACACAGTACATGAAGCCCGATGTCGCTGCTGAATTCGTTGCTGCTGTTCGCACCGAAGGCGCCAAGATCGTCATCACCTACACCGGCGATGCCCCCTTGAACATTCTCCTTCAGGCTTATGATGGCGACAGCTATACTTGGGCTCAGTATACTGAATGTGAAGTAGTTGAAACTGCCGACGGCAAGAAGCAGGCCATTTTTGATGCCGCTGCTGCTGTTGCGGCGTATGAGAGCACCGCTTCCGCTTCCGGCGAAGGCACTCTGTCGCTCGACGACCTTCTCAACTTCAGTATCGGCGGTGAAGGCAACGTTATTTACCTCGTTGAGGTAACTACCGACGCTCCTGCAGCTCCCGCTGCTGACGAGACTCCCGCTGCTGACGAGACTCCCGCTGCCGACGAGACTCCCGCTGCCGATGAGGCTCCCGCTGCCGACGAAGCTCCTGCCGACACCACTCCCGCTCCTGACACCGGCCTTGCCCTCGCGGTTATCCCCGCTGTTATGGCTCTCGCGGCTGTAGTTGTTTCCAAGAAACATTGATCTGAAGCAAATCAAAAAGCTCTCCCACAACAGGGAGAGCTTTTTTCTGTATGTTCGGTTTGCGGTTCAATTTTTCGGCATAATGGGCTTGAGGTACTTCTCAAGGTAAACGTCGAGCTCGCTGCGGAAGTCGGGCGAATCGGCGGCGTGAGCGGCGTAGGCGTGCTCCTCGGCGTTGATGTCGTAGCTGTGGAGAACGCAGAAAGCTATATTCGAGCAGTGGTCGGCCACGCGCTCGATGTTCACAAGCAGGTCGTTGTAAACGAATCCCGAAACTATCGGCGCGGTGCTGCTCGAAACGCGGTCTATCTGGTTGGCCCTGAGCTGCTTCGTCATCTCGTCGATGGCCTCCTCAAGGGGCTCAACTTTCAGGGCGAGATCGCGCCTGCGCTCGATAAACGCCGATTTTGCAAGTCCGAGAATCTCGCGGGCGGCGTCGCACATAAGATTTATCTCAAACTTAACGTCGTCGGGGAAGACTATCTTCTTTTCGTTTATCTCGTCGGCGGTCTCGGCAATGTTCTGCGCGTGGTCGCTTAGGCGCTCAAAGTCGCCTATCGAGGAGAGAAGCTCGCTGGAGATCGCCTGCTGCTTGTCGCTCAGGCTGTTCTTGCCTATTTTTACGATGTAGTTGCCGAGCTTGTCCTCATATTTGTCGCAGAGGGCCTCTTTGTCGAGGACTTTTTGATATTTCGAGCGGTCGTATTCCGTCAGGAGCCGCAGCGCGCGGTAGATATTCTTGGTGGCTATGTCGCACATTCTTAGGGTAGCGTTCTTGCTGAGCTCGAGGGCGGTGGGAGCGTAGTTGAGCAGGCTGTCGTCGAGGCTGTCTATCTCATACATATCCTCGTGCTCCGAGGGGTCGGGCTTTATTATCATAAAGCAAAGCTTTTGCACGAACTTGAGCAGCGGGAAAATGAACACTACCGCCAGAAGCCTCAGGCCGGTGTTCATAATGGCTATTCCCAGCACCTGCGCCGGCGCGTTCATAAACGAGAGGTCGAATATAAGGTCAGCGGGAATGTATACGAGATACGTTGCAAAGAGCGCCATAACGTTCACTATAAGATATGAGAGCGAGGTGCGCTTGCCGTTGCGGTTGGCTCCGAGCATAGCTATAAGCACGGGTGTGGAGGCGCCGATGTTTATTCCGAGGATTATCGGCAGGCAGACCGAATAGGGGATAGCTCCCGTTACCGAGAGGGCCTGGAGGATACCGACGCTTGCCGAGCTCGACTGCGTTACGGCGGTTATAAGCGCGCCGGCGAGTATCCCGAATAAGGGGTTGCGGAAGAGTATTAAAAGCTGCGCAAACCACGCGCTCTCCTTGAGGGGGCTGACCGAGTCGCTTATCAGCGACATAGCGAGGAGCAGCGTAGCAAGGCCGAGGGCTACGCTTCCTATGCTTCGGTGGGAATTTTTATGAGAAAAAACCACCAGCGCACATCCCGCAAGCGCAAGCAGCGAAATGAGCACGGTGGTAAAAGTTCCGTTTTCGGAATTTGAAAGTGTGAGCAGCCAGCCGGTCATCGTAGTTCCAACGTTGGCGCCGAGAACGATGCCTACAGACTGCGAAAAGTTCATCATACCGGTAGATACGAAGCTTATCACCATCACCGTGGTGGCGCTCGACGACTGAATAACAGCCGCCGCGAGAGTTCCCAGAAGGAACCCGCGGAAAGGTGTTGACGAAAGCTTCCACAGAACGGCTTCCATTTTGTTTCCGGCCAAACGCTTAAGGCCGTCTCCCATTGTGTTCATTCCGAAAAGGAAGAACGCTACGCCGCCGAGCAGCGATACAACATTTGTAAAACCCATATTTTCTCCAATCTCAAGGCTTGAGCCGCAGCTTGCGGCGCAGGCGGATATCCTCTCCGCATAAAGTGCCAAATCATCTTTTTTCAACACTTAAATAATAACAGATTGCCCCGTGGTTTTCAAGTCCCCGCGAGAAAAAAGTCAGTTTGCACAACTTTGTCAAATGAAATCCGAGGTTAATGTGGCAATTTTTTGCGGCTCATCGGGGCGGGGGTTAGCATAAACTTACGGGTTTTGTGAGTGATTCTCATTATTTATCAATTTTCACTTGAAAAAGACCCGCAAATGAGGTATAATCAGCCTGTAAAATGGTTGCGCCCAAAAGGAGGACAATTTTATGAAATTTTTGAAAAGGATAACTGTGATGGCTGTTTCATTATCGATGCTTTTGTCTGCGACGGGATGCAATGCGCAGGCAAGTGATTTTTCATTCAAAGGCGAGATCGTACCCTCGGAGGATCTCGGATTTACCGTGGGCGAAAAGCTCACAACGGCTTATAAGGATATGAAAGAAAACAACCCCGTTTCTTCGGACATATTCTTTGCCGACCCTACCGCCGTTGAATATGACGGCAGGATATACATTTACGGGACCAACGACTCTCAGGAGTATAACGACAAGGCCGGCTACGGCTCTAACGGCTACGGCAGCATAAACACCCTTGCCTGCTATTCCACCGACGATATGTCAAACTTCCGCTATGAGTGCACGGTGCCCGTATGCGAAGTGGCCCCCTGGGCAGGGTGCAGCTGGGCTCCCTCCATCGTTGCAAGAAAAGAGTCCGACGGCAAGACCCACTTCTACCTCTACTTTGCCAATTCCGGAGCCAATATAGGCGTTATCACCTCAACTTCGCCGACAGGCCCCTGGACCGACCCCGTAGGCGGCCCGCTCGTCCACAACGGAATGGAGGGTCTGAGCAATGACCCCGTTTCCTGGTGCTTTGACCCCGGCGTTGTCATCGACGAAAACGGCACCGGCTGGATAGCCTTCGGCGGCGGCGACCCCGCTCACCCCGATGAGAACGGCATGCGCACCGGCAACTGCCGCATTGCCAAGCTCGGCAAGGATTTGGTATCTATCGACAGCGAGATAGTAAAGGTCCCGACCTACTTCCACTTTGAAGCGAATGAGCTCAACTACATCAACGGCACCTACGTTCTCACCTACTGCTCCAACTATGCCGACAGGAGCATGTTCCCGATATCTCTCGGAGCCGCTCCCCAGACCTGCTCGATGTGCTATATGACCTCCAAGACCCCTCTTGTGGCCGACAGCTGGGAGTGGGGCGGAGAATACCTCACCAACCCGAACACCCACGGCTACCCCTTCAGCAACAACCACTCTCACCTCCAGAAATTCGGCGATAAGTATTACCTTATGTATCAGAACGTCTCGCTGCTCGAAAATATGAACAAGCTCGAGCGCGCCGACGGCTTCAGGAGCATAGGAATAGACATCTGCGAGGTAGACGAGGAGAACGTCGTTCTCAAGACCGCCAAGATGACCGACAAGGGCGTTGACCAGATAAAGAACCTCGACGCATTTGCCCTCAACGAGGCGGAGACTATGCACACCGCCGCAGGGCTCCAGTATTTCTTTAATGCCGACGAAAAGCTCGCCTGCGTGAGCGGAATATCCGACGGCGATTGGCTCGGCCTCACAAATGTTGACTTCGGCGGCGGGGCAAACTCGTTTGCCGCGAAGGTCCGCGGAAAAGGAATAATCGAGGTAAGGCTCGACGACGTAAACTCCGCGCCGGTCGCCTCTTTGCAGTTCAATACCGGCACCGACGAGTTCAAGGTCATTTCCGGCGACATCGCAAAGCCTATATCCGGAGTTCACGACGTATTCTTAGTCTTCGGCGGCAGCTTCGTGTTCGACCAGTGGCAGTTTGCCTACCTCAGCGAGGAGCCTGCGGAATAAAAACCGAATCTTGATAAAAACGGTCTGTCTCGGCAGGCCGTTTTTTAATATTCTTAAGAATTTCTTAAGACTCTGGCGGCGATTCTTAAGTTTTGATTAAGTTTGCGCCGTTTCGATTGACTTCGACGCCCTCCGGCTGTAAAATCTCACTGTAAAGGGGGCGGCGGAATGAAGAAAAAATACTACCTCAAAGCTCCGGCAAAGTTTATGATTGTGCTTTTGGCGGCGCTTATTATTCTTATACTGTGGCACAGCCTGCGGCTCGGCTCGTATTTCAGATATTTTTTCGGCGGGAAGACCTATTCGAACGCTGATTTCGGCATCGCCGATTATCATTCTGCCGTTGACCGCGACGCCGACGGCATTGACGACCAGAGCGATATTCTTGATGGCGCGAGGAAATACGTCGCAACAAAGCCGGTCTATATGAGCAAGTATTACGACGGCGGCTACCCCGACGACGGTTACGGCGTCTGCACCGACGTTGTCGCGCAGGCTGTGCTGAACGCGGGTTATGACCTTATGGAGCTCGTGAACGCCGACATTGAGCGCGACAGGAGCGATTACGACAGCGACGTCGGCGACAAAAACATAGATTTTCGGCGCGTGAGGAATCTGATAGTTTATTTTCGGCACACGGCTATAGAGCTCACGACGGATATCGGCGAGATATCGGAGTGGCAGGGCGGCGACATAGTTGTTTTCGAGGGGCACATAGGCATTGTCTCGGACAAGCGTAACAAAAACGGCACGCCGCTTGTTATCCACCACGGCAGCGAGACCCAAAAGGATTATGAGCAGGACATATTAGAGCTCCGCGACGATATCATCGGGCATTTCAGGATATCTTAGGGGCAGAGGAGAAGTGCGGGAGAGAGGCGCTTTGAGCGTGAATTTTCACCCATACAAATCAAGCCAAAAATAAAAGCGCCAATAAGGCGCTAAAAGGTGTCTCCGAAAAGTGGCAAGGCTTTTTAGGGAGGAGTCGGCAACATAAACATAAGAGTAAAAATGCCGCCGCGAACGATACGAAGTCCGCGACGGCGTGGTGGACCCGATGGGACTCGAACCCACGGTCTCCGCGTTGCGAACGCGGCGCTTTACCAACTAAGCTACGAGCCCGT